>NZ_JCAALS010000025.1:0-96835 GCF_059686975.1 Paenibacillus xinjiangensis
TTTCCCAATTAGTAAGACCCCTTGAAGACGACGAGGTTGATAGGTTCGGGGTGGAAGCGCAGCAATGCGTGCAGCTGACGAATACTAATCGGTCGAGGGCTTATCCTAAATTTACCCCACAAAGTGAAGCTTAGGCTTCCGGAGTATTCCGAATACTTTGCGGGGGCCCCAGAATCAGCTAAAGTAATTATTCTAATCTTTCGCATCCAGTTTTCAGCGTGCAAACGCTACGTTTGGTGGCGATGGCGGAGGTGAACCACGCGTTCCCATACCGAACACGACCGTTAAGCCCTTCAGCGCCGATGGTACTTGGACCGCAGGGTCCTGGGAGAGTAGGACGTCGCCAAGCACGAGAAGCCTGTCACATCATGTGACAGGCCTTTTTGTATTTTATTTTAGAGGGAGAATATGAATGCTTTAATTGCTTATAGTGAGCTATCTATGACATAATCTCTCTAGATTACAGTAAAGGTTGCGAGAGGTGGATAAGCATGAGTATTGAAATTCGACCATTAAATAACGATGAATTTTTGGAAAGCCTGGAATTATCGAAGTTTGCTTTTCAATATGAGGTTACATCTGAACAACTACAAGGAATACAGGAGCGTCAGGAGCAAGAACCTGCACAGCGTATCGGGGGCTTCTCGGATGGCAAGCTGGCAGCACAGCTAACTATTCTAGAGCTGCAAACCTATATCGGCGGTAAACCTTTTGCGATGGGAGGTATAGCTGGTGTAGCTACATGGCCGGAGTATCGAAGACAAGGTCTCGTATCGCAGCTGCTTAAGTATTCCTTACAGCAGATGAGAGAGAAGGGGCAGACTATATCCTATCTACATCCATTCGCAGTTGGATTCTATCGGAAGTTCGGATGGGAGCTCTTCACAGATAACAAAAAGTATAAGATCAATACGGCGCTTATGCCGGCAAGAACGAATTATAATGGAACTGTTGTAAGACAGCCAATAGATGATCCATTACTCTCTGAGCTGTATGATACCTATGCTAAGCAGTATAATGGACCATTAGTTAGAACAGAGACTTGGTGGAAATACCGGATCAAGAACTCGAAGAAGGGCCATGCTGCTGTCTACTATGGTGTAGACTCAGCTGCACAAGGCTATGTGTTCTACGAGGTTAAGAACAGAGTATTGCATATTCATGAGCTTGTCGCACTTACAGAGGAAGCTCGTCAGAGCTTATGGTCTTATATGGGTCAGCATGATTCTATGATCGATTATGCAGAGATTACGGTGTCAGCGGATGATCAATTAGCTTATTTACTTCCTAATCCTCGCATTCAAATAGAGATCCACCCTTACTTCATGGCTAGAATTGTCGATGCTGCTGCTTTCTTGGCTCAATATGGTTTCGTGCCAGGCAATGAGGAGACAATCGTTCTGAATATTAAGGATGAGCATGCGCCATGGAATAATGGAGCAATAGGTCTGCATATCGCTGCCGATGGCTCTGCCTCCGTTACAGCTGTTCAGAATAACGCAGCCGCAGAGGGTATAACCTTAAATATTGGAACATTATCTGCTCTATTATTAGGTTATCGCCGGCCTTCGGAGCTGTTCCGTTATGAAATGATAGCAGGTGATAGATCGGTGGTAGAGCGACTTGAATCTAGAATGGCGTATGCGAATCCGTTTCTCCCAGATTTCTTCTAATGCAATAATTGAAAAAATACAAGCCTCCCAGTAGTGGGAGGCTTTTCCTTATGGGCCTGTCGCGCAGTCTGATCGAGGTATGGGACAGCCTTGACAGCCCCTACCCCCTCTGATAATATTGCTAATAATATATATCAGAGGTACTAAATTTAAAGGAGGAACATACTCGTGTGGGAAACGAAATTCGCCAAGGAAGGCCTTACATTCGATGACGTGCTACTCATTCCACGGAAATCAGAAGTGCTGCCTCGAGAATCAGACATATCAACAAGACTTAGCGGGAGCATCAAGCTGAATATTCCGCTCATTAGTGCAGGGATGGACACGGTAACGGAATCGGCTTTGGCGATTGCTATAGCTCGTGAGGGCGGAATCGGCATTATTCACAAGAACATGTCGGTCGCACAGCAAGCGGAGGAAGTAGATCGTGTAAAACGTTCGGAAAGCGGCGTTATTACGAATCCTTTCTCGCTGACGCCAGATCATCATGTATATGACGCAGAAGAGCTTATGGGCAAATACCGCATATCAGGGGTTCCGATTGTTGATGCGAATAAGTCGCTAGTCGGTATTCTTACGAACCGTGACCTACGGTTTGTTCATGACTATTCGATCAAAATAAGCGAAGTAATGACCGTATCCGATCTGGTTACAGCGCCAGTAGGAACAACATTGGAAGAAGCAGAAGTTCTTCTCCAAAAGCACAAAATCGAGAAGCTTCCGCTTGTCGATGAGTCGAATATTCTTAAAGGCCTTATAACCATTAAAGATATCGAAAAAGCAATTCAATTCCCGAATGCAGCTAAAGACAAGCATGGCAGACTGCTATGCGGCGCTGCAGTAGGTATTGGCAAGGATACGGTAGATCGTGCCGAAGCGCTTGTCCAAGCAGGTATTGATGTTCTCGTAGTTGACTCAGCTCACGGACATCACATCAACATCATTGAAGCTGTCCGCAAGCTGCGTGCCAGCTACCCGGATCTGACTATCATTGCAGGTAACGTTGCAACAGGCGAGGCAACTCGCGATCTAATTGAAGCAGGCGCATCCGTCGTTAAAGTCGGTATTGGACCTGGCTCGATCTGTACAACACGCGTTATCGCAGGTATCGGTGTTCCACAAATTACTGCAATCTACGACTGCGCAGCTGTAGCTCGTGAATACAATGTGCCTGTTATTGCTGATGGCGGTATTAAATATTCTGGCGATATTACGAAAGCTATTGCTGCAGGAGCAAGTGCGATTATGATCGGCAGCTTGTTCGCAGGAACAGCAGAAAGCCCTGGCGAGACTGAAATCTTCCAAGGCCGCAGCTTCAAAGTATATCGTGGTATGGGCTCGCTTGGCGCTATGAAGGAAGGCAGTAAAGACCGTTACTTCCAAGAGAACGAGAACAAGCTCGTTCCGGAAGGTATCGAGGGCCGTGTTCCTTTCAAAGGGCCACTAGCTGATACTGTACACCAGCTTCTTGGCGGCCTTCGCTCAGGCATGGGCTATTGCGGTACTTCGAACCTTGAAGAGCTGAAGAATGATACACAGTTCATTCGCATCTCTGGATCAGGTCTTCGTGAGAGCCATCCGCATGATGTTCAAATTACGAAGGAAGCACCAAACTACTCGCTGTAATAACCCGACTAACGGGAAAGACGGCAGACAAGGACTAAGCGACTAGGTCGCTGATCCCTTGTCTGCTTTTTTTTGTGAGGAAAATGAAAGCTGTTCATGTCAGGTTTATCTCTCCCTCCCGCATGTGATACAATTAACACGACAAACTTACGGGGAAAAGGGGAGAAGACGTTGAAGGCAATGATTAGGCCGATGAGACTGCGTATGGCAGTGACGGCTTTTATGGCGGTATGGTTGGCGGTGTTCTCATTAGGCGGAAGCTATGTGAACGCAGCGGGGACAGCAGGCGGCGAATGGGTTACCAATTCTCTCGGTCTGGAAGTAAGCTCAGCGATATTGATTGACGCGGATTCTGGCCAAGTCTTATATGACGTCAATGCGGACGAGCCTCGGCCTCCGGCAAGTATGACGAAGCTAATGACAGAGTATATCGTTCTTGAAGAAATTTCGAAAAAAACGTTGGCTTGGGATCAAGTGATTACTGTAAGCGAAGAAGCAGCTTCTACACCGCCTGATGGTTCACAAATCTATTTGGCACAAGGTGACCAGCATACAGTAAAGGACTTATATATTGCTATGGCAGTAGGCTCTGCGAATGATGCAACAGTAGCACTGGCTTCCCATATTGGGGGCAGTGAGCAAGGCTTCGTGGAGAAAATGAATGAGACGGCTAAGGATCTTGGACTGAAGACGGCGCATTTCACAAGTGCAACAGGTCTGCTCGATACGACAGTTATCTCAGCACGTGACATGGCATTGCTAGCTCAGACTATTCTGAAGAAGCATCCGGAGTTCCTTGATTACTCCAAGCTTCAAGAATATAAGTTCCGTGAACGTGATGATAAAGCGATGACGAACTGGAACTGGATGCTCGGCTCGAATGCCAGCAATACTTATTTGCGCGCTTTTGCATATGAGGGCGTTGATGGTATGAAGACGGGCTATATCTCAGCCGCAGGCTATACCTTCACAGGTACCGTGAAACAAGGCGATACGAGATACATTAGTGTTGTTATGAATGCCAAGTCTAAGGAATCGCGATTCTACGAAACAGCGAAGATGTATAATTACGCCTTCAGCACGTTCGAGAAGAAATCCGTTATTGCTGCGAAATCCGTAGTGGAAACGATCGAATCGGTCAAAGTTAAGAAGGGCGTCGAGAAAACGGTGCCAGTCGTGACAGAATCAGACATTTCCTTTATGATCAAAAAAGGCGTGGAGCCTAAGATTGAAATGGTAAGCAGTGAATTGATGAAGCCAGAAGAACTCGTTGCACCAATTGCCGCTGGTCAGAAGGTTGGTACGGTAACGTATAAGTATACGAATGATGAAGGCATCGAAATGGATAAAACGATTAATCTAATCGCAGCTGAAGAAGTGGAGAAGGCAGGCTGGATTCGCCTGTCCTTCAGAGGCATCGGAAACTTTTTCACAGGGCTGTTCAATGGGATTGTTGATCTGTTCTAGACCGCTGCAAGAAGGCAAATCAAAGCTTGTCGATTGATAAGCCTTCCTGTAAAATAAGTGCTTAGAACAAGCGATGATAGATGAATTTATGATTAATATGAATAAGCGCAGCCAAGGTAGATGAGCCTATAGAGATGCGCTAAACTTTGAGGAGGATTTACAGCATGGAAACTGGAACTTCGCGTGTAAAACGTGGTATGGCAGAAATGCAAAAAGGCGGCGTCATCATGGACGTTATGAACGCCGAGCAAGCAAAGATTGCGGAAGCTGCTGGGGCAACGGCTGTTATGGCCCTTGAGCGCGTACCTTCCGATATTCGTGCTGCTGGCGGCGTAGCTCGTATGGCTGACCCGACGATTGTCGAGCAGGTAATGAAGGTTGTATCAATTCCGGTTATGGCGAAGGCACGTATCGGACATATTGTAGAAGCACGCGTACTCGAATCTATGGGCGTAGACTACATCGATGAGAGTGAAGTTCTTACTCCTGCTGATGAAGTATTCCATATTAGCAAGAATGACTTCACAATTCCATTCGTATGCGGCGCCAAAGACCTCGGTGAAGCTCTTCGTCGTATTCAAGAAGGTGCAGCTATGCTTCGTACGAAGGGTGAACCAGGAACAGGCAATATCGTAGAAGCTGTTCGTCACCTTCGTCTGATCAATGGCCAAATCCGCAAAATTCAAGGCTTGTCGAAGGACGAGCTCTATAATGAAGCAAAAGTTCTAGGCGTACCTTATGACCTGCTGCTTCAAGTGCATATCGATGGCAAGCTGCCAGTCGTTAACTTTGCTGCAGGCGGCGTAGCTACACCTTCTGACGCAGCTCTTATGATGGAGCTTGGTGCTGACGGCGTATTCGTAGGCTCCGGTATTTTCAAATCCGACAGCCCTGAGAAATTCGCTCGTGCTATCGTAGAGGCAACTACGCACTACCAAGATTACAAGCTGATCGCGGAAGTATCCAAGAACCTGGGTACACCAATGAAAGGCATTGAAATCTCCAAGCTTGCTGCTTCAGAGCGGATGCAAGACCGCGGTCTATAAGAGACGGCATATAGAAAGGCGTGTAAGCGATGAAGATAGGTGTACTAGCGCTTCAAGGCGCAGTTGCAGAGCATATACGAAGTTTGGAGGCGGCGGGCGCAGAAGCGCTCGCCGTTAAACGGATTGAACAGCTAGATGAGCTGGACGGGATCGTTATACCTGGTGGAGAGAGCACGACAATCGGCAAGCTTATGCGCAAGTATGGCTTTATCGACGCACTGCTCGATTTCTCTAAGCATGGCAAGCCATTGTTCGGAACATGTGCAGGGCTTATTGTGCTTGCTGATCGTATTGAAGGGCAAGAAGAAGCCCATCTGCGACTCATGAATATGATCGTGGCGCGTAATGCATTCGGTCGCCAACGCGAGAGCTTTGAGACAGATTTGGACATTCAAGGCATTGATCAACCGGTAAGAGCTGTATTCATTCGTGCGCCTCTCATCAAGGAAGTCGGTCAAGGTGTAGAGGTATTGTCTGTATACAACGGAGAAATTGTCACTGCAAGACAGGGGCATTTGCTTGCCTCATCCTTCCATCCGGAGTTAACCGATGATTACCGTCTTCATGCTTATTTCGTTGATATGGTGAAAGAAGCGGCAGCAAGCCGGTTATAGAGAGGGGTTCATAAGTCGTGTTAGATATAAAATGGCTAAGAAACGAATATGAGCAGGTGGAGCAGGCGCTGAACAATCGTGGCGCTTCGCTCGACCTGATTGCTGGTTTCACAGAAATAGACGTCAAGAGACGTGATTTGCTGCAAGAGACGGATCAGCTGAAAAACCGCCGTAATACCGTGTCACAAGAAGTGGCTAAGCTGAAAAAAACAGGCGGCGACGCGGATGCATTGATCGTTGAGATGCGTGAGGTTGGCGATCGGATCAAGGAGCTCGATGAGGAGATTCGTGCCATTGAAGCTCAGATAGAAGAGCTGACACTGGCTATTCCGAATATCCCTCATGAAAGTGTGCCTGTAGGCTCTTCGGAAGCTGACAATGTGGAGATTCGTCGTCATGGCGAGCAGACCAAGCTTGATTTCGAACCGAAGGCACACTGGGAGCTCGCTCAAGAGCTTAATATCCTTGATTTTGAACGTGCAGGCAAAGTTACAGGCTCTAGGTTCACTTTCTATAAAGGGCTGGGTGCGCGTCTGGAGAGAGCTCTAATCAGCTTCATGATGGATCTGCATAGCGATCAGCACGGGTATGAGGAAATACTACCTCCATACATCGTGAATCGCGACAGCTTGATTGGAACAGGCCAGCTGCCGAAGTTCGAAGAGGATCTGTTCAAAATTGCGGATTCCGATTACTTCTTGATTCCGACTGCTGAGGTTCCCGTTACGAACCTGCACCGGGAAGAGATTCTGTCCTTAAGTGATCTTCCTAAGCATTATGTGGCATACAGCTCTTGCTTCCGTTCAGAAGCAGGTGCAGCAGGCCGTGATACGCGCGGTTTGATCCGTCAGCATCAATTCAATAAGGTTGAGCTGATCAAGCTGGCGAAGCCGGAGGATTCCTATGAAGAGCTGGAGAAAATGACCGCAAATGCGGAAAAAGTATTGCAGCTGCTCGGACTTCCTTACCGTGTGCTTGCGCTGTGTACGGGTGATATGGGCTTCACAGCTGCGAAGACCTATGATCTAGAAGTATGGCTGCCAAGCGCAGATACGTACCGTGAGATATCATCCTGCTCGAACGTAGAGGACTTCCAAGCGCGCCGTGCTGGTATCCGATTCCGTAGGGATACGAAGAGCAAGCCAGAGTTCGTTCATACGCTTAATGGATCAGGTCTTGCGGTCGGACGTACGTTCGCTGCTATTCTAGAAAATTATCAGCAAGCAGACGGAACTATTGTTATTCCTGAAGTTCTTCGTCCATATATGGGCGGAATTTCGGTCATTGGTCCGCGCGCTTAATTTTTTTTGGCAGAGGATCAAAAAAAGGTTGCATCTTTTTTTGATCCTGTGCTATAATAACACTTGTGCTGATTTAGTTCTTGGAGAGGTACCGAAGCGGTCATAACGGGGCGGTCTTGAAAACCGTTAGGGGGCAACTCCACGTGGGTTCGAATCCCACCCTCTCCGCCACTAACTTATAACCGACAACGTCTGGGATAACATCCTAGACGTTTTTTTGTGTGTAAAATTAATAACATGTGGATAAGTAGGCTCATTTTTCACTGTTTTTGGGGATAATAACTTATAAAATGTTAATAACGGGGATTCAATGTGGATATAACTGTGGATAAGTAGGATAGATTTGGCCGCATAAATCGAATAACGTTGCCGCATCTTATAAGAGGTGGAGGTGCTTTATCATATGGCCAAAGAAGATGACGAGCTTCAAATCGATCAACAGCAGCTTGTAGAGGCTTGGCAGCGGACACTGCCGGACTGGATTAAGGAAGCGGACAAATGTGAAGTTGTAGGCGATGAATCGGAATCAAGCGCTCTGCGCGTAACGATTCAGACAGCAGGACGTCAAGCGTATTCCTTCGACTTCAAGGTGCAGTATGTGGATAGCCGAGAAGTAAGGGTAGAGCTTATCGACGTTGAGAAGGATGGCTTGCATGTGGATGAACGAGGAGATATCATCCAACAGCTTGTCGAGGACTATACCCGGCACTTGCACGAATGCGTACAAGCGCTGCATCAGTTAACGCACGCCTAGCTAAGGGAGGGCATAAGAACGATGACCAGAGCAAAGGGATCACTTGATAAAAACCTATCAAACGTGATTGATGAGCTGGCGGAGACGCCAGTGAACAGCCATCATGCACAGCAGATTCAGCAGGATGCGAATGATCGCAGCCATCAGGATGATATGAATCATGATAAGAAGATCGATATGAAGAACCAGCAAAGCTGAACTTGCTAGAAGGAGGAGGGTTAGCCATGGGTAAACCAAGCAGCATTCCCGTACCAGAGGCAGAAGGAAATCAGAACAAGAAGAGCAAGCGGCATAATCAGTCTCAAGAGCCGCTGTCTGGCTCCAAGAAGACCAAGCAGCATAATCATACACCGCACTTAAACCCTGAAGGATAATAATAGCCACTACTATTGCATACAAAATCCCGTATCCGTCCTTCGGTTACGGGATTTTTGGTGTGTGGCTTCTAAATCCAATAGAGGTGTTATAAAATGGAGGTGCTGTGTAGAACAATAAGGGGGGACTAAGACGAATGAAAAGGTTGCAACGAATAACAGTGCTACTGCTCACTGCCGTTCTTATTGTAATTGCTGGCTGCAGCTCAGGCACACCGCCGAAGGAAGCGCTGCAGGATGCTATGACTCGAATGATGGATGCGGACTCTTACTCAGCTACTATAGCCTTTGGAATCGATGAGCTCGAGCTCGCGGCAGATGCCTCGCAGCAGCAAGGATTGTTATCAATGCCAGCAATCGCAGGGATGCTGAAGGGTGCCGTTATGAATGTGAATGCCGTATACCAGAAGGAACCCATGCGCACGGATATGGAGCTCAGTATCGTTCTATCCGGACTTACCATAACGATTCCAATGATTCTGAGCGAGCAGAAGCTATATGTACAGGTGCCTAATATTCCATTGCTGCCGCTGCCAGAGAACCTTATCGGCAAATACATGGAGATTGATATAGAAGCGCTCGCCGCTCAGCAGGATGCACCTGCATCGCTTGATGCTGCTGTACTGCAGCAGTTCGCCCAAGAAATAGGCGTGGTATTCTTGAAGCATTTTGACGAAAAAGCATACTTTAGCAATGTAAAAGTGGAGGATGCGGGCTTGCCGGAGAGTATCACCGCAGATCAAGTTGTGAAATTCTCTGTTGATGAGAGCGGCTATCAGCAATCGGTGGAAATGATCGTGACTAAGCTCCTGCCAGAGCTGATTGATGTACTAGCCTCGAATGAGGCCTACCTCCAATCAGCCCAGAAGAGCCAAGAGGATATTGAACAGATGAAGACTGACCTGGAGAAGAACCAAGCCGACATCATAGCTACGCTGGAGAATGATGTGAAGGTGAATGAGCTCTCTGTTGTAGGAGCCATCAAGGATAAGCTTCTCGTGTATCAAGCAGGGAAGTTCAATGTACAGTATACAGATAAAGACAGTGGGCAGGCCTCTAAGCTCGGGTTCCACTTCGACGTAGCGTACAGCGACATCAACAAAGCTCCTTCATTCAAGACTGAGCCGCCTACCGATACGATCAAGCTGGAGGACCTGACGAAGCAGCTCCAATTGCCAGTCGGGCTATAGTCTGCAGCATATCAGAAAGAATGGCCCTTCACTCGGTCTGCCGAGGGTTGAGGGTTCTTTTGTACAGGACAGGTAAAATGATGAACTTGCTTTAGAATATAAAGTATATTACTATTAATAAGATAAACAGGAAGGTTGGTGTCTTATGAAAATAGAAGTATGGTCGGACTTTGCATGTCCCTTCTGCTATATTGGAAAACGTCGGCTGGAGGGTGCGCTTGAGCAGTTCGCTCACGGCGATGAGATAGAAGTTGAATTCCGCAGCTTCGAGCTTGATCCGAGCGCAAGCCGTGAAGTCGATTATGATGTACATGATATGCTGTCTAAGAAGTATGGGATGACCCGGGAGCAAGCGGTTTCCAACAATGTGAGCTTAACCGAGCAAGCTAGAACACTCGGCCTTGATTATCATATGGATACAATCAAGCTGACCAATACATTCGATGCGCATCGCTTGACGCATTTCGCAGCGCAGTATGGGAAGCGGGAAGAGATGGCAGAGCGTCTGCTCAAGGCATACTTCACTGACTCCAAGCATATTGGCAATCAAGAGACGTTAGCGGATTTGGCGGCAGAGATCGGACTTGATCGTGATGCAGCTATGAAGGCGCTTGAAGATGCTGCTTATGCTGAGGAAGTTCGTGCAGATGAGGAGGAAGCGGGTCAGCTTGGCGTGAGGGGTGTACCGTTCTTCGTTATTGACCGTAAATATGCGGTATCTGGCGCTCAGCAGAGTGATGTGTTCCTCGGGGCCATTCAGAAGGCTTGGGAAGAGCAGCAGCCCTTCACCGTTATTGGTGATGAAGGCGATGCAGCGGATGCTGCGTGTGCCGATGGTGTCTGTGCACCAACTCCAACTAAACCTTAACCATAGGAAGAAGCTTGCGGCTAATGTGCCGCAAGCTTTTTTGTGGAGGTTTCCGTGGAGCCTTGCAGGAATGGAGCAGTAAATCCGTCAGTCCGTCGTTAGGCCACGCCTAAGGACTGCTTAAGCAGCTCTTTCATCATTTGTGCGGCCTTCACCTTCACATGAAGACATGGTGATATCTCGAGCTGATAGGCACCCGACAGCAGGGCAAGACGCAGCTGCTCAGCGGTATCGCAATCCTGATCCAGGCGATTCATCACACTTCCGAATTGAAGCGGCTGATGGGAATCGCTGCCGGCGAATACAGGCAGCCCCACCTGCTCTGCAAGCTCTCGAACCCGGTCTGCCATAGAGATTCCGGCAGCATGCAGGTCCTTGGCGTTGAGGTCTAATCCATCAAGGCGTCCAAGCAGCTCGCTCGGGTGGTGAATAAGCGGTGTGCTCTCACGCAGCGGATGAGCGCCAATACGTACGCCAGGCATGTTCTCCGTCCGATCAAGAAGCTGCTCGAAAGGAATGAATTCCCTCTTCTGCGAGAAGGGCTCCAGCTCGGTACGAAGCTCGCGAATCCAGTGGCGGTTGCCGATCACAAGAATATGCCCGGTTTCCTTCACGTCAATCTCCATGCCGGAGAATACCTTCAGTCCTTCAACCACGTAATGATCACCGACATAGTCGAAGTTATGATCCAGCTGGTCGATCATATCGAAGAACCGATGGGTGTTGAAATGCTCGGTAAGCGCAATGGCATCAAGTCCGTTATCCTTCGCTTCACGTGCCATAGATAAAAAATAATCGAGTGAAAACTCCGTTTTTTTGGATAGCTTTCCATGAGTGTGCAGGTCAATGTTCATGCAGATATTCCATCTCCGTTCATTCAGCAGATATTATAATACGATGTAATTGCCAGCGGTAAATAACCCAATAATATAGAGCAGTGAAACCGTTAGAAAAACATAATCAAGCGGGCGAATACGCAAGTAGGCGAGCTTTAGCCGTTTCGCATCCGGACTCACTAGGGCATAAGTGAAGCCCTTCACCTCGAGAGCTTCGACGGTGGTTCGCGTCCGCTTCGCGGTGTTGAGTATGAGGGGGTAAAAAGCAAACACAGCAATCTTCATCATATAGACGATAGCCCGCCAGTGCAGGAGGCCTCTACGCAGCGGAGCGCGTCCGCGCAAGCGGAAGGAATGAATGAGGTTATGATATTCCTCAATTAAGATTGGCAGCATACGGTAGCCATAGGATACACCGAAGCTGAATTGTCCAGGCATGCCTAGACTAAGCAGAGCGTCACTCAGCTTCTCCGGGTCCATACTGTTAAATACAGCGATACTGGCTAGCGAGATGATAAGCAGCTTCAGCGTTAAGGTCATTAATGGCCATACACCCTCGAGGCTGCCTCCGAATAGGAGGGAAACGATCAGAATATAACTGATCTCGCTCACAAGGCCGATTCCAAGGATGAGAAGGACAAGCGGGCTCACCTTGGAGGTTAGCGTTAGGACGACCATCGGTATGAGCAGGCCAATCAGTACCGCTTGGTTGTGAATGAACCAAGGGATGACGGCGAAAAAGGAATACCACACCAGCAGGATACGGGGATCAAATCGAGAGAGCAGAGTCGATTGTCGTCCGAATGCTGTTCGCATCAGCTCGATCTTGATCTGCTCGACGCTTAGTTTATCCAGCAGGCTTTGTTTCAGAGTTTCCAAGGCTGTATTCCTCCTCTTGAATGCTTGTAGCGCTCGTGCTGGCTATGCCTGCGAACCGGCTAGTGAACTCCTCGACAGACAAGCAGGGTGGACGCATGCCAAGCTGGACGCTGAGCTGTGTAATCTGTGGTGAGATAAGACCAGCTTGCTCCAGCAGGGAGACGCGGCTGAATAGTGTTCTGACGTCAGTATCGAGCGCAATTTGACCATTATGCATCACGATGACACGGTTCGCCCATTCCGCGACCAGCTGCATATCGTGCGTGGCGATAACAACGGTACGCACCCGATCCTTCAGCTTGGACAGCATCGCTGTCATCTCGCGTCTGCTGGAGGCATCGAGGCTGGCAGTTGGCTCATCCAGCAGCATAACGGTCGGACGCATAGCCAGCCCGATGGCTAACGTTGCTCTGCGCTGCTGCCCGCCGCTTAAGAGACGGCCATCCCTCCCTTGAAGCTTGGTCAGATGAAGACGCTCCATAATCTCATCTATGAACGGCTGGCGGTCTGCGATCTGGCGCGCCTTCAGGAAATACTCCACATCCTTGCGGATGGTATCTTCAATGAACATTTCCTCAGGGTTCTGGTAAATGTACGAGACATAGTCAGACAGATGCTCCGGTGCGGTGGTTCGCGTGTTATATCCGCATACATCAATCTGCCCCTCGCTTGGCCTGCGGATGCCGGAAATTAGCTTCAGCAGTGTAGATTTGCCTGCACCGTTGTTGCCGACCAAGGCAATCCTCTCCCCTTCATGCAGGGTCAAGCTGATGTCCCGCAGAACGGGATGCTTCTGCCTTGTTATCGTCTTATAGGCATAGGAGACATTGCGGAAGTCGATGACGGGCGCTGGCTGCTCCTTGCCTTGATCAGCTTGCGAAGAGGTCGAGTATGGCTGATCCAGAGTGAAGTCGGTATGGCCTTGCTTCTGGGCGGTGTCTATGCTGTCTCTGAAATAGGTTACGGCCTCAGCTATCGTAACCGGATACAGCCTTGGAGCGGGCTGGCGAGCGTCAGCCGCCTTCGTCTGTGCTTCCATATCCCGTACGGCTAGTGTCACCTGCGGAGGCAGAATATGAAGGGATTCCAGCTCCTCTACCGCAGATAGTGCTTCCTGAGTCGGCTTCACAGAACGAATGCTGCCACTGTCCATCAAGATGACCCTGCTGCAATAATCCGCTATGAATTCGGTATGGTGCTCAATCACGATAATCGTCTTGCCATGCTGCTCATTCAACAGCTTCAGCTTGTCGTAGATTAACCGAGCATGGTAAGGATCGAGCTGGGCTACCGGCTCGTCAACGATAATGATGTCTGGATCAAGCGACAGAGCACCGGCAAGTGCGGTCAAATGCTTCTGGCCGCCGCTTAGCTGCCAGATCCATTGATCCTTTAAGTGTTCCATATCAAGCATCGCAAGTGCGCGGCTTCCCCTGTCCCGATAATCGGGATATCCGTAATTAAGTGGAGCGAAGATAACCTCATCGTAGACAGTAGGGCGTACGAGCTGATTCTCGAAGTCTTGAAACACATAGGCGGTCTTACGAGATAAGGAGGCAACTGATTCCGCTTCTGCGCTTAGTCCAGCGATCGAGATCTGACCTGTCAGATCTCCAACATAATAATTCGGGATAAGCCCATTCAAGCATTTGCATAAGGTGGATTTGCCGCTCCCGTTCGTTCCTGCGATTGCTATGAATTCACCGCGCTCAATAGTCAGATTAATCTGCTTAAGAGAGGGCGATTCCGCTCCGGGGTAGGTGAAGCTGACGTCTGACATTTGGATAATCGGAGCTTCTAGCTGCCTGCTAAGTAGAGAGCTCCTTGCTGAGGAAGTGCTCACAGCTTAGCTCCCCCAGCGGTCTTGCCAGAACGGCTGCGTACGGCATAGATAATAGTAGCAGCAAGCACTAGAGCAGCTGCGCCTACACTCACCCACATGAAGCCGCTCCCGTATTGCTCAATGAACTCAGGCTCCCATACGGCAAAGTTAATGTCGGATTCAGACAAGAATTCGGCAATGACACCGACAAATACGAACAGAATCGATACGATGAGCAGGCGTGGTGTAACGAGCTGTCCCCAGGATACAGCTACACGGCTGTCACGCGGCTTCATGCCGAGCAGTGGTTCGATTTTGCCATATAGACGGGGTACAAGATAAAGAGTTGGCAGCAGAGTGAAGAAGATACCCGTAACGACCATCGCATTAAGGAAGCCTAGTCCCTCAATAAGGAGAATGCTCTCAGGGATGCCCTGCACCGCTTCAAGCTCCTCAATACCGAACCAGACCTTACTCATGTCGACGATTGCACCCAGCATCTGATCGATGCCCACGGCCGTGAAGGAAGCGATTGCGAGCTGCTTGCGGTTGCGTGGATCTTTGACCATCAGTCCAGCTATGTACATGGCTAGCGAGAATTCGATGAATTTCTCCAGCTCGCCAAGCCCGCCGAATTGACCGAGCAGCAGCTCACCGAAGATGACTTCTCCGAATGCGGCTCCAATAGCCGCATACAGCGGGTGAAAGAGCACGCAGAGGGTCAACGGGATAAAAGCAAAATACTCCACCTTGATTTCAATCGGGCCAAGCTTGAGCTCGGGGATGAGCTCGGAGAACATGTTCGATATTCCGTATAATGACATCGACAGGATGAACACCATTAGCTTCTGAGATTGCGTTAACTCGTATCGGCGCTTAAGCGCTGAGACCATTGTAATTCCTCCCTATTATTGGCTTCTCACTCAATATAGGGATCAATTGTTATCGGACAGTTAAGGTATTATATATATTGTGTAAAAAAATACATTTTTATTTAACATGAAAGAAAACTTTCATTTAATTGCATGAACAGCTATAATAAAGGAAGCATTAATAGCCTAGTCAACAGAAGAAGGAGCAACCACAATGGCAACATTTCCGTTCGAGATGGATACCCAGCGCATGTCGAAGAGTCAGCAGGTGATAGCCAATTATGTAGCTGGAGCATTGAACCAAATCCCGTTTTGCACCGAGGAGGATATTGCAGAGGCTGTTGGTGTAAGTACGGCAACCGTATCTCGGTTCTGGCGCTTCATAGGCTTCGATAATCTGAAAGCGTTCAAGAAGCATCTGCAGGAGAACGAACATGCCACACCCGCCGGGAAAATGCAGCATATCATCCGCAAAGTAGGTTCCGAGGAAGCCGATGTGATGGGGGAGATGGTAACCATCGCGCACTCTAATCTGGCGATAACGTCTGAACGATTGGATCGTGCCCACTTCGCTAGTGCGGTGGAAGCTCTCCATCAGGCAAATACGGTGTATGTATATGGTACGGGAGCGGCATCCTGCTTAACGGAGCTCTTAAGCTTCAGGCTAAGCCGAATAGGGCTTAGAATTGTGGTGATGGCTGGCAGTGGTCGTCAACTGCTGGAGACGCTTGCCCTTGCTGGCGCACAGGATGTCGTCCTTCTCTTCGGCTTCGTCAAGCGTTCACCAGAGCTGACCGTTCTGCTCGACCATGCTGCGCATGCAGGCTACACAACGCTTCTCGTTACAGATCTGCTCGTATCCGACATGCTCACCCAAAGCGATATCGTCCTTCAGCTAGATAGAGGCGAGATTGAAGGCTTTCATTCGATGACGGCACCAATCGCATTAGTGGAAGCACTCATCGTCGGCGTCACGAAGCTGCGAGGCAGCCGGGCCTTCGAGCAGCTCGATAAGCTAAGCGGTCTAAGAAGGCAGTATGCTTCATTGCTTCCGAAGTAAATCATTAGGTAGAATAGAATAGGATAGTATAGTGAACGAACATCAGGGGGAAACGTACAGTTGAGTCGGAAACGGAAAAAGAAATCGAAAAACAGTTTTTTAGCAGCCGTCCTTATTGCTCTATTCGTCATCTTCATTGCGCCCAGGCTGGATTTGCTGAAGGAGAGCCCCTCATCGTCGGAGACGACAGTGGGCAGCGATTACACGATCTATGTCCCGTCTGACCGCTACCCAGAGACAGCCAAGCATATTGAGGATGCCATTGCAGCCGGCGAGTCAGCGATATGCACGATTGATCGGGAAGGCGCAGAGGATAACCGGAAGGCATCTCTTAAGGATATTCCTACGAAAAAAGGATTTGATCGCGACGAATGGCCGATGGCCATGTGCGCGGAGGGCGGTGAAGGTGCTGATATTGCCTACATAACACCATCTGATAACCGCGGAGCGGGGGCCTGGGTCAGCAATCAGCTGGAGGAATGGCCAGATGGAACGAGAGTGGAGTTCAAGATCGAATAACTAACCCTACAATGAAAAGCAGGAGCAGCTGCCGCAGCAGACTGCTCCGTTCTTATGCTTACCGAGGCGGACCTCTACTCTAGGATTGCTGCTCCAGACGATCTACGCGCCTGCGGAGGCGATCAAATTGATTGTTCAACTGTTCTACTTGACGCTCCAAGCGCGTCACCCTTCGTTCTAGGTTATCCGGTCCGGGCGGGCTAGGAGGGAACGGTGGACCAGGCGGGAACGGCGGGCCGGGTATAGGGATGTACAACGTTAATCCGACATAAATATAGTTCGGGTTCGTCAAGCCGTTCGCTTGCATAATGGCTTGAACGGACGTGCCGAATCTCGAGGCGATCGACCAAAGGGTATCTCCGGGTCGTACCACATAATTCATGAAATATTCCTCCCGATAAATAAGTCTTTACCGAGATAGTGTATGTGCCTAAGGTTTTTATTGATTGAGGCTAATGCCTATTTCAGATGTTAATCTTGAGCGTCCCCGTTATTGCTGTATTCAAGAATATCTCCAGGCTGACATTCCAAAGCCTTGCAAATCGCCTCTAAAGTGGATAATCGAATCGCTTTGGCCTTACCGTTCTTCAATATAGACAGATTAGCCATCGTTATTCCAACCCTCTCCGAAAGCTCAGTAACACTCATTTTCCTTTTAGCCAGCATCACATCAATGTTAATAATAATTGCCATGTTATTCACCTCAGACGATTAAGTCATTTTCTGATTTAATATCAATAGCTTCTTGTAAAAGTTTCTGAAGAACAGCAGCGAAGACTGCAATCACCATAGAAGCAAAAATAATGATTAATCCGAGTACGATAACCCCAGGGGCGTCGTCTTTTTCTCCAATGAGATAAAAGAGCGGCATGCCTGCTGCAATCAAGATACTGATTGTGATTGCACAGTTTTTGATCGCCTTTAAGGCTTTTACAGATAAATCCGAGAAAGCTATATTCTTATCAATATAGCTTAAGAGCTTAAAGGATTGATACAGAGCAATGTAAAAAGGAATCGCTGATGCATACAAATCGATATAAATAAGAAATTTCAAGTAAGCCATATCCGGATACAATTCTACTGCGAAATTTGCTATCTCAGGCACCACAAATACGCACAAAGCAAGAACTGGAATTCCAATAAGAATAACAGCCAGCTTTAAAAAGAGTGTTGTTCCACGTTTCATAAAAAAGCACCTCACTTGTATATTGTCAATTGACTTTACCATGAATTTTATTGTTTTACAATAAAATTTTGTTTTATTGTATTATATTATTATTGTTATGGAAAAATCCCTGATCCTAACAAAGACACCCTTTCGGAAGCATCATTGGCTCCCATGCGGGTTTGCCCAATGTCTACTTAAAAGGGTGTGCTTCAAGGTCATTATTTAATAAATAATTATTGCTTCAATCCGCTTCCCAGACCTACTAGCTTCGCTGTTCCATTAGGGGTGATTAGCGTATTGCGTGTATCGAATATAAACCGGCTATGCTCGGCAATGAATGAAGCGGGCATCTGATCATGGTCGGTGCAAATCAGGATACAGTCTGCCTGTTGGAGCTGCTCCTCAGTGAGGGGGACGCTGTGCAGCTCCGTTCCATCCTCTAGCTTCAAGGATGGTGCGAAGGGATCATGATAGCTGACAGTAGCGCCTCTCTCCAGAAGCTTATGAAGAATTGGCAGGGCTGCGGATTCTCGCAGATCTGCGATGTTCTTCTTGTAGGTAACGCCATATACAAGAATAGAGGCTCCAGACAAGGGCCTCTGATCGGGCAGATGGGCTTGCAGCTTGTCGACGATGTAGGAGGGCATCGATTCATTGATCTCCTGAGATAGCGTAATGAAGCGGCTGGAGCTGCCGAACTGTGCGGCTTTCCATTGCAAGTAGAGCGGGTCGACTGGAATGCAATGCCCTCCGATTCCCGGTCCAGGGTAGAAGGCGCTGTAGCCATAGGGCTTCGTCGCTGCGGCCCTGATGACCTCCCATACATTCACACCTATTGTGTCGCATAGCTGTGCGAATTCGTTCATGAACGAGATATTAATGAACCGGAACGTATTCTCCAGCAGCTTCGTCGTCTCGGCAACCTCTGGAGAAGAGACTGCAATGACGTGCAGGAATACCTGCTCGTACAGTCGGTGTACAAGGCTCTGGCAAGTAACCGTTATGCCGCTCACTACTTTTGGAATTTCGCTGAGAGCGAGCTGATGGTTGCCAGGGTCAATCCGCTCAGGCGAATAAGCGAGGAACAGCTGGCGACCGATGGATAGGCCGCTTTTTTCCAAGATGGGCTGAACGACCTCTCTAGTCGTACCTGGATAAGTGGAGCTCTCGATAACGATAAGCTGACCGGATCTCAGAAGTGGATAGAGCTGCTCACAAGTATGGGTTAAGAAGCTTAAGTCCGGGCTATTGTCCGTGGATAATGGCGTTGGCACGCATATGATAATCGTATCGGAATCCACTAAAGCCGAGTAGTCTGTCGACACTTGCAATTTGCCTGATGAGACCGCATTTGCTACGACATCATCCTGAATATCCTGAACGTAGCTTCGCCCGCTCTGAATTGTCGTTATTTTGCTCTGATCATAATCAACACCGATGATGTCGAACCCGCTGTGCAGGAATGTGATCGACAGTGGCAGTCCGACAAAGCCGAGGCCGATAATGCCAACCTTGCCGTGTCCGTTATGAGCCGAGTATCCTTCCTTCATATAATATTCCTCCCTATCAAACATGCTGCTATATTCTATTAAAATATTAAGAAATGTGAGATTTGAGCACGACCGATGCCTAGTGCCGCATGTCCATTTTCATAGAAGGAGAGGAGAGCCTACCGTGGATCTTCGAGAACAAAGAGGTGTCACTATCATTGCCCCGACTATTAGACCAGAGTTCATTCGCCATATCTTCCGCAATTATGCTCGCCAGAAATGGCAGACCAAAGAATTAATTATTATTATTAACAAGAATAATGTCAGTATAGAGCCCTACAGGAAGCTCGCGCAGCAATACCCGAACGTTAGAGTATTCAGACAGCCGGGGAGCAAAAAGCTCGGCGCTTGTCTGAATTACGCCATTGCCAGAGCCAAATATAAATACATCGCCAAGTTTGACGATGATGATTATTATGCACCCAGCTATATACCAGAAGCGATGGCAACGTTCACGAAAGCTAGAGCCGATGTCGTTGGTAAACGCGCTTGTTTCTTCTATTTCCCGCATCGCTCCTTATTGCTGAAGCGCATAAGTCCCATTCGACCATACAGAAGATGCAAGCGGATAGCTGGTGCTACAATCATGTTCCATAAGCGCGTGTTCCGTAAGGTAAAATTTTCTACGAATGTGCGGCAGGGCTCTGATGTCCGCTTTGTCGCGGCATGTGTAAGAAAGGGCTTCCGCATCTATACGACCTCTACGTACAATTTCGCGGCATTCCGCAGAGCTAATCGCAAATCTCATACGTGGAAAATAAGCGATAAGCAGCTGCTAAGAGGGAAGAATGCACGAAAGATTAAGACGAAGCATTTTCAGGGACATGTGAATCGATCCTTGGATCAATTAAAGGGAATTAAGCATTTCAAGCGTTCGCGAATCATAAAGCGGCCTGACGACCATATACGTTATGGTGTATAGCCGCATGACAAGCCAGCTTTCTGCATGCAGAAGGCTGGCTTGTCTCGTGTCGTCCGCAAAAAAATGGTATTCTAAGCTTAAACGTTGAAGGATAGGAGTACACCAATGATTCGGTTGCAGGAAGTGAGCAAAATCTATAGAGATGGAGCCAATGAAGTGCAGGCCGTGAAGCCTACCTCATTGGAAGTAAAGAAAGGTGAGATTCAAGGTATTATTGGATTCAGCGGGGCTGGCAAATCGACTTTGCTTCGAATGGCTAATCTGCTGGAGAAGCCTACTGGCGGTGAGGTCTATATAGATGGACAAGAGCTGACGAAGCTGTCTGCCAAGGAGCTGCGTGAGGCTAGACGCTCGATTGGAATGATCTTTCAGCACTTCAATCTGCTTAGTAATGAGACATGCTCGGCCAACATTGAATTCGTGCTGAAGGCAGCAGGTGTGGCGGTTAATGAACGTAAGAAGCGGGTGAAGGAATGCCTCGATATCGTTGGATTATCAGATAAAGCGAATCAATATCCCGCACAGCTCAGTGGTGGGCAGAAGCAGCGGGTAGCGATCGCCAGAGCACTGGCGAACCATCCGAAAGTGCTGTTATGCGATGAGCCAACCTCTGCGCTGGACCCGATTACGACCCTGTCTATATTGGAGTTTCTGGAGCGAATAAATCAGGAGCTGGATGTCACGATTCTACTCGTCACGCATGAGATTAACGTCGTGAAGCGATTATGCCATCAAGTTGCAATCATGGATAGTGGAAGCATCATTGAGCGGATTGATCTACGAGCAGCCGATGTAGTGCCGACTACTCCGCTTGCGAAGTTCCTCTTCGACACATCGAATGGCTGGAGCAAGGAGACTCAGCATCATGGATAGTATTCTTGCGCTTATGCCAGAGATTATGAAGTCGATTCAGCAGACCTTCATTATGGTGTCCATATCGGTGACTAGCGCGGTTCTAATTGGGATGCCGATCGGTCTTATTTTGTTCTTATTCGCTCCCGGTAATTTCTATGAGAATCGGTATTTGTACAGCAGTATGAATTATATCGTCAATCTAGTGAGATCCTTTCCTTTTATCATTCTCATTGTTGCGTTGATCCCGTTCACTAGGTTTGTTACTGGCACGACCATAGGACCTATCCCAGCTGCTGTATCGCTGTCCGTGGCAGCGATTCCTTTCTATGCCAGACTAGTGGAGCAGAGTCTTCGGGATGTGCCTAAGGGAGTGATCGAGGCTGCGGTAGCCTCGGGAGCGTCGCTGCGGCATCTCATATTCGGCGTATTGCTCTCGGAAGCAAGACCTGGCTTAGTATCTGGTCTGACGGTTACAATCATTAGCTTCATCTCGTATTCAGCTGCTGCGGGTACAGTCGGCGGTGGTGGCATCGGAGATTTAGCGATCCGTTATGGGTATCAGCGGTTTGATACGAGCATTATGATTGCTTGTATCATCTTGCTGCTCGTTCTGGTGCAGATCGTGCAGCTGCTCGGAACGTGGTTAGCCAATAAGTTGGATAAGCGAAAATAAGTGGGCTGGACAGGCAGGAACTCTCCTATTCTTGGGATGGCTCCTGTTTTTCGTGTGCTGGAATGGCTGAGAAATGCTTTAATACCATACAAGGGACTAGGCCAAGTGACTGAGCTAGTGCGATAGAGCCTACATTCGTATCTAGAACATGATAGCGTGGAGTAAGCTGTCTGCTGCTCAAATACTGAAGAGCCGAACGAACGGTTCTTTTGGCTAGACCACGTCCTCTCATGGGCTCTATAGTATGAACAGCACCTATTTCCCATATGTCTTTATAATTGTGGAATGCCAGGGCTGTGCTTACGGGTTGACCCTCTTCAAATATGGTGAAGGATACAGCCCCACGATGGAAATATTGCTCGACCTCTTGCTTGCTATAGCCGTTGCTAGCCCACAATGGGATAATCCTCTCCTCTAGCGAATGATGGATTTGAACCTCCGGATCTACATGCAGAGCCTCCTCTTCCTGAGAAGGTGAAGTATAGGAGCAGAAGGTTCGCTGTTTCTCTAACCTATAGAAATCAGCAAGTCGAATACAGCTGTATTCTCGATGAAGCTTGAAGATGAAACGGGAGTGAGGGGGCAGTCCTTCGAGCAGCTGGAGGAAGATCGAATCCTTGGTGTAGTCTACAAAAACAATATAATCAGCATTCGGGTACATGGCTGTATCGTAAGGAGCGGCAGATACGGGCAGCAGCATTACGAAGCCCCAATGATGAGGCTGCTCCTCTATTAGATAGCTGATCATCCTGTTGCGATACGAATCAATCATTTTGAGCAGCGTAATGCTGCCTAGAGCATCTTCCTTCAGATAAGATATAATTTTGGACAGTTGATCCACAAGCGGGCACCTCATTCCTTATTTGTTTCGTATAAAAATACTATATTATGAATATTTATTCAATATGCAATAAGAAAAACCGCCCATGCTGACCGGCGCATGAGGCGGTTAATTCGTTGGATTTGATTACTTATGGTCTTTAAATACGCCGAATGGAGCGCCAACTGGAAGAAATACTCGTCCGAAATGGGTATTCAGCACAGATGCGCCTGCGCCATACAGGGATAATAATCCGATGCACAGCTCTGCATAGGCAGCGATAGAGTGGAAGATTGCTGGTGCACCGAAAGCATCGAAGCTTAAGCCTAGGAATAAGAAATCAATCAGGACGAAAATAAAGAACAACACTTTATTCGTCTCCATTGCTCCAATAGTCATGAACAGGGTGAATACGAGGTAACCTGCGAAGGCGAAGCCTAGCTGCTTCCCATCGACGCCCTCTGCCAGAGTTGTTCCAAATACGCCGAGCTTAATCAGCCAGCTGGCACCCATTGAGAACCAGAAGAAAGCATAGGCACCGAAAGCAGTCATGCCGAATGTATTATTATGTTTGCCATCTTGGATACTAGCGAATAGTTGGGCGAACGCCCCGAGAAAGATTGCCCAAGGAAGGACTAAGCTGTAGCCAGACGTAATGCCAAGCTTCTCTGATGAGGCAACCAATGTAACCATAGCCAAGCCAAATAAACCAATCGCGCTCGGATCGGCTGTAACGATTTTAACAGTAGAAAGGGATTCCTTTTGCATTTGAGCCTCCAAAGTCTTTGTTAGTAACAGAATCCGCCGGGTCCGGAAACACACTTGTCATATTGTAACCGAATCGACCTATTAAGGAAAGCGGCTGGCCACTAGAAAATATGATCAATGACCGCATTGGATAATCTAGGTGATTATGGATAAATAATTGCGCTTTCAAACATTATAACGTTATATTTACTTAGACGGATTGCTGTGTTATTCTAATAGCGTTGGTGAGCAAGCCAGCTGGCATATTTGATTATAAATGAACGCAATATAGGTAAGTTGGTATGACATTTCGGGCATTCATTGCTTCAGTTGATTCGTCAGAGAGGTGAGTTCAGGTGCAGATGCAAGAGAGATTCGTGCTGCGTCATGTGAAGCGCGTAACAGAGGAAGCCGTCGACATCGTTATAGAGAATGGAATGATTGCTGAGATCACGGAGGCAGGGGCTGCTGTTGGAGACGATGGATTCGACGGCTCAGGGCTGTATGTGTCCAGCGGCTGGATTGATATGCATGTGCATGCCTTCCCTGCATTCGATCCTTATGGGGATGAAATAGACGAGATTGGTGTGAAGCAAGGGGTAACAACCATCGTCGATGCAGGAAGCTGCGGCGCGGACCGGATTGCAGAGCTGCTCTCTAGCGCAGAGGCGGCTGCGACTAACGTATACGCCTTCCTCAATATTTCACGTATTGGTCTTGCGAGAGTAGACGAGCTGTCCCAATTGGAATGGTTGGATAGGGAGAAGGCTATTCGAGCCGTTCATGACTATTCAGACCGCATTGTTGGCTTGAAGGCACGGATAAGCAGCAGTGTAGTGAAGGATAGTGGAATCGAGCCGCTCCGGATTGCGAGGCAGCTATCGAAGGCTACATCGCTCCCGCTTATGGTGCATATCGGCTCGGCTCCTCCTCGAATTGAAGAGGTTCTGGAGCTGCTAGAGGATCGGGATATCATTACTCATTATTTAAATGGAAAACCAAATAATCTATTCGATGCAGCGGGCAAGCCGCTTAAGGAGCTGCTGGCAGCCATTCATAGAGGGGTCCATCTCGATGTCGGTCATGGGACAGCAAGCTTCTCGTTCAAGGTGGCAGAAGCTGCAAGCCGGGCTGGTGTTCGTCCAGATACGATTAGCACCGATATCTATCGGGGCAATCGGATGAACGGGCCGGTATACAGCATGGCGAACGTATTAACGAAGTTCCTCTATTTGGGCTACAGCTTGGAGGAAGTGATCGCCGCCGTTACTACTCATGCAGCCAGCTGGCTGAATAAGCCAGAGCTTGGACGTATACAAGTGGGGGATGCTGCCCACCTCTCATTGTTCCACGTGAAGCAAAGCGCGATTACGTTAACGGATTCTGATGGAGAGAAGCGGGTGGCAGACCGCTATATTGAGGCACAAGGAGCGATTGTCAATGGATCATTCATTAAATGCTAAATACGGATTGAAGCGGGTTATTAATGCGAGTGGACGAATGAGTATTCTCGGTGTATCCGCACCTACGAATACAGTCATGGACGCGATGAAGCAAGGCGGACAGCAGTATGTGGAGATTGCCGATCTTGTTGATAAAGCAGGCAATTACATTGCGGGGATACTCGGATCGGAAGCTGCCGCAGTGGTCAATTCTGCTTCGAGCGGTATTGCGCTTTCTGTTGCGGCAATCGTGACGGAGGGAAACCGCCGGGCAAGCGAGAGGCTTCATCAAGACCCGATTGCGCGTAATGAGATCATTATGCTGAAGGGGCATAATGTCCAATATGGCGCACCTGTGGAGACGATGGTCTATCTGGGTGGAGGGAAAGTGGTGGAGGTCGGCTACGCGAACGAAGGACGCAAGGAGCATATTGAAGACGCCATTTCCGCGAATACGGCAGCCATTCTCTATGTGAAGTCCCATCACTGCGTGCAGAAGAACATGATCTCTGTAGAGGAAGCGTGGGAAATCGCACAGCGCCGCAGTATTCCGCTTATCGTTGACGCGGCGGCTGAGGAGGATATTCGCAAATATGTGAAATACTCCGATCTTGCCATCTATAGCGGCTCCAAGGCGATTGAAGGACCGACTTCAGGCATCGTGGGCGGCAAGCGCCGCTACATCGATTGGCTGAAGGTACAGCTTCATGCCAGCGGGCGAAGCATGAAGGTGGGCAAGGAGACAACCTTCGGACTGCTGCAGGCATTGGATGAATATATGGTGAAGGAAGATAATAGCGAGCAGGAGAAAGCTTCACTTCAGGCACTTGAATCCTTATCCGAGTTGTCTGGCGTTCGGGTATCAGTAGTACAGGATGAAGCAGGCAGAGCGATCTATCGCGGCCGCATTGCTATTGATCCGCAGAAGGCCGGAGTTACTGCTAAGGAAGTGAATGATCAGTTAAGAGAGGGAGACATTGCGGTATATACTCGCGATTATGGCGTGCGCCAAGGATATTTCGATATTGATCCTCGTCCTCTGCTTGGAGACGATATTGAGGTTATTGCAGCAAGAATACGTGAAATCATAGGAGGCAACTAACATGTCCAAGATCGAACAACGTCTATATAAGAACCGTGCAGCCCTGAACGTACTGGCAGGCAGCATTGAGAATGCCAAAGAAGTATTTGATGCTGCTGAAGGTCATGTTATTGTTGGTGTATTGTCCAAAAGCTATCCGAACGCGGAAGAAGCAGTCATTGCAATGAAGCAGTATGGTGCAGCTATAGAAGATGCGGTATCGATCGGACTTGGAGCGGGCGACAACCGTCAGGCTGCCGTTGTTGCAGAGATCGCGAAGAGTTATCCTGGCACTCATATTAATCAGGTGTTCCCTGCTGTTGGAGCAACGCGTGCCAACCTGCAAGGGCAAGACAGCTGGATTAACAGCCTTGTTTCCCCAAGCGGCCGTGTTGGTTATGTCAATATTTCAACGGGTCCTATCAGTGCAGCGAATAGTGAGCAAGCGGTTGTTCCAATCAAGGCAGCGATTGCACTCGTGCGTGACATGGGCGGCAATGCCCTGAAGTATTACCCAATGGAAGGCTTGAAGCTTGAAGAAGAATACCGGGCAGTAGCGCAGGCGTGCGGCGAAGAAGGCTTCGCTCTTGAACCGACAGGCGGAATAGACATGGAGAACTTCGAGCAGATCGTGCGCATTGCCCTTGAAGCGGGCGTACCGCAAGTCATTCCTCACGTCTACTCATCAATTATTGATAAAAGCACAGGCAATACGAACGTGCAGGATGTGCAGGTGCTTAACGAAACGCTGAAAAAGCTGGTTGATGCCCATGGCTAAGCGGATTGCGGCATTCGGTGAGGTCATGATGCGACTGCAAGTACCAGGCTATGAATCGCTCACTCAAGCGAGCTCGCTGCAATATACCTTCTCTGGAACGGGAGTGAATATCGCTTCCGCTCTAGCAAGGTTCGGTCATTCTGGCTATCTGGTATCCACGCTCCCTTATAATGCAGTTGGGGAAGCTGCGATTGCCTACCTGCGGAAGCTTGGCATATCTACGCCTTTCATCAGCAGAGCAGGCAAATACGTCGGCATGTATTTTTTGGAGAATGGATTCGGCGCCCGGCCAAGCCGGGTAACGTATACCGATCGGCTCGGGAGCAGCTTCAACACTTCTCTTCCAGACACGTATGATTTCGGCACGATTGCTGAGAATATCGATATTGCGCATTTTTGCGGCATCACGCTAGCTATGAATGATTCGGTACGCCTTCAGATGAAGGCATTCGCCAGGGCGGTGAAGGCAAGTGGCGGGCTGGTTGTCTTCGACTGCAACTTCCGTCCATCGCTATGGGGAGCAGACGGCTATGCGGTTGCAAGATCCCATTATGAGGAGATGCTGTCGCTAGCAGACATTGTGATGATGAATGAGAAGGACGCGCTATTCACGCTTGGTATGGAGACAGCAGCGGTAGGACGCATGGACCAGCTTAAGGATCTCATCCCGCAAGTGGCGGAGATGTATGGCATTACGGTGGTGGCGGGCACGCACCGTGAGATCAATCGAGATAATACGCATTCGCTTGAAGGGTATATGTACAAGGACGGCGACTTTACTTTCTCGAAGCAGCTCACATTCTCGGTCTATGACCGTATAGGAGCGGGCGACGCTTATGCCAGCGGCATCATTCATGGAGAGGCTAGTGGGTTTCCTCCGGAGCGAACGATTGCTTATGCGGCAGCTGCCGCCATGCTTGCTCATACCGTGGTGGGTGACACTCCAACATCGACCGAGGCAGAAGTGTTCCAGGCGATGACGGATAAAGCGCTGGATGTGGAAAGGTAGTGTAGTGGATGACGATTTCTCGTAAGAAAGGCCCTTTATA
Source organism: Paenibacillus xinjiangensis (assembly GCF_059686975.1). Classification (NCBI taxonomy): domain Bacteria; kingdom Bacillati; phylum Bacillota; class Bacilli; order Caryophanales; family Paenibacillaceae; genus Paenibacillus; species Paenibacillus xinjiangensis. Next base: position 27,987 of record NZ_JCAALS010000025.1, read on the forward strand.
TTTGCAGGTTAAGAAGATTATTAAAGACCGAATTCTGCATGGGATCTATCCGCTAGGTGCAATTATTCCTTCTGAACCGATGCTTGAGAATGAATTCAATGTGAGCAAGATGACGATTCGGAATGCGGTGCAGGAGCTTGTGCAGGAGGGGTACGTGGACAAACGAAGTGGTATCGGAACGAAAGTAGTCCGGAACACCTCGTTTTCCAAATTGTCAAAAGGAAAGCGCTTTACGGAAATATTGGTGGAGGAAGGACATCAGATCGAGAAGAAGCTTCTTCGTTCCCAATTGGTTCACAATGAGAAGGGAACAGAGGTATACGAGCTTCTTGGCGAGCAATGTCTAAGGATCGACCGCCTGTATGTGCTGGATGGGAAGCCTTACATTTATTACACGCACTATTTGACGTCGGATATTCCGGGAACAGAGCTTGAGGGGCTGGATATCCAGTCGTTGTATGATCTGATCGAAGAATACAATATCGTGCTTGAGAATTTCCGTGACCAATTCACGGTTGCTATTGCGACCCAGGAGATAGAGGACCTGCTCGGGGTGACCGAAGGTGCTCCGCTCCTGAAGCGGCTGCGTTACTCTTATGATACCGAAGGAAGGGTAAGGGAATTCAGTATTGGACATTATAATACCGAATTGCAGCATTACCTGGTTAGCTATGACGTATAGGCGTTCAACCTACAACTAGAGAAGACCTAAGGAGGAAACCCAGGTGGATGCATATCTTTTAGGAGTTACCGTATTATCGATCGTTATCGTTATTCTCGGCGTATCTTGGTGGAAATGGCACGCCTTTATCAGCTTAACCGTCGCCAGTTTATTTCTTGGTGTGATGTCCGGTTTGGAAATGGGCAAAATCGCTACCGTCTATGAGGCTGGTGTTGGAAGTGTACTTGGTCATTTGATCGGTATTCTGGCTCTTGGTACGATTCTTGGTAAAATGATGTCAGACTCTGGGTCCGGCATGCAGGTCGCCAACTTCTTCATTCGAACCTTCGGCGCTAAGATGCTCCCATGGGCGATGCTGGTATCAGGTTTTATCATCGGTATCCCTGTATTCTTCGAGGTAGGGCTGGTGATCTTGCTACCACTTGCGATATCTATCAGCAAGTCTACGAAGCAGAATATTCTGCTCATTGCGCTTCCGGTGCTGGCGGGGATTTCCATCGTGCATGGTCTTGTTCCCCCTCATCCAGGTGCGATGACAGCGATTAATATATACGATGCCAATCTAGGTAAAGTGCTGCTCTATTCCCTGCTTATCGCAATCCCTCCAGCGATTATTGCTGGACCTATATTCGCCAAATGGGTGAATAAACGGGTCATTCCGGTTGGCGAGCCTACTCTCATACAGGCAGAGCTTGATACAGACAAGAAGCAGCCGAGTGTGGGTATCTCATTCCTCATTATTCTGCTGCCAGTCGTTCTGATTCTATTAACCGTCATAGCGCCGTACACAGGGCTTCCAGATGGCGTTGTTCAGTTCATTGCCTTCATAGGCAGTCCGGTTATTGCGCTTCTCATTACTTGCTTCGTTGCATTTATCTTCCTCGGTTATCGCCTTGGAACGGACAAGTATCGCCTGCAGCAGCTGATCAATGAATGCTTGCTTCCATTAGCCTCGATTATTCTCATCATCGGTGCTGGCGGCGGCTTCAAGCAAATCCTCATCGAGAGCGGTGTAGGGGATGCTATCGCTCAATTGTCTGAGAATCTGTCTCTGTCTCCAATCGTGCTGGCATTCCTTGTAGCAGGTCTGATCCGAATTGCTACGGGCTCGGCGACAGTTGCACTGACGACTGCCGCAGGTATCGTCTCTCCGATAGTAGCTGGTGCAACAGGCGTTAATCTGGAGCTGCTCGTTATCGCGACAGGAGCGGGCTCCCTTATGTTCTCCCATGTGAATGACGCTGGCTTCTGGATGGTGAAGGAATATCTCGGTCTAACGGTGAAAGAGACGTTCAAGACGTGGACAGTGCTCGAGACCCTGCTGTCCTTCATCGCCTTCGCGGGCGTACTCGTAGTCGATTATTTTGTATAAGAACTGCCGCAGGTCATCTTCGTTGACCTGCGGTTTTTTTGTTTGTTATAGGAATGTCAGTACATACGCCATACTCTAGTCTATTCATTTATGATACAGTAACAAGGACGATGGCCTGTGGTTAACGGTTAATGGTAATGGTTAATGGACGGCTGTGGGCTTGAAGCTGAGGTCAAGCGTTCTTATACATATAGCTTTATGGTTGGAAGGAGGAATACAGGCTTGAGAATCAAGCTCGGGTATGTGGGTGTCGAGGACACCATGGGATTCGTGACCGATATTATTCGGCAGAGCACTGAATTCGAATGTTATTCTTTTACACATGAACGGTTCGAGGATATTGGTCCACTTGTAACGGAGCATAAAGGTCTGGTTGATATGTGGCTATTCTCCGGACCGCTTCCGTATCAGGCTGCCAAAGAGCAGGCGGCACATATTCAGCAGCCAATGTTCTATATCTCCTATAGCGGGACAGGTCTGTACCGAACGTTATGCCAGCTGTTCTATCGGCAGCGTGTCGATATAACGCGGTTAAGCTTCGATATGTTCAGCAGGGAAGAGCTTGCGAAGGTTGCAGCTGAGCTGGGGCTGGATGACAGCATGCTGAATACGAAGCCATTCGACGGCTCGTATCAGGCATTAATCGACTATCACCATGACCTGTGGGTACAAGGGGAGATCGATTACGCAGTTACCTGTGTCTGGTATGTGCAGGATAAGCTTAAGGGCCTCGGTGTACCTGTGCTGCGAGTGATTCCAACCGAATCCTCTGTCCTTGCAGCGCTGGCGGAAGCTTGGCGAACTTGGGAGACGCTTCGTTATAAGGATACGCAGATTGCGGTGCAGTTCATAGAGACGGACCCTTATGCCGGTATTACGAAGGATACGTACGTATCCGATGAGCTGCTTCGCAAAGAGCTTAAGTTGAGCGAGGCCTTGCTCGATTATTCGCGTAGAGTGCAAGGCTCGCTGAAGATGATTTCGCCGGGGCGCTACGCGATCTTCACCACGCGCGGTATTCTGAAGGAGATTACCGAGCATTTTACACAAATTCCCGAGTGTCCAGAGCTTCAAGACTTGGGCGGGGAGCTGACCTGCGGCATTGGAATTGGGCGTACGGCTTATGAGGCTGAGATTATGGCGGGCAGCGCCCTCATGCAGACGAGACATTATGGCACAGGAGCTTGGATGGTCGTATTCGACGATAAGACGGTAACGGGTCCGCTTGGGCAGGCGGAGAGGCTGTCCTACTCCTATTCTGCCGATGGGATGCAGGCGATCAGCGAGCAGACAGGTCTTAGTGCGGTCACGTTGAGCAAGCTGGAGGCTATACTGAAAAAAACACAGACCGATGTCATTCACTCCAATGAGCTAGCTGGGCAAATGAAAATATTGCCGCGCAGCGCAAGGCGTATTCTGGTGCAGCTGGAGAAGAGCGGTTATGCTGCTGTTATTGGTGAGGAGACAGCCAGCACGAGGGGAAGGCCGCTCAAAATGTATCGCGTAACGTTGAGACGGGACAGCTAAGTCCCGTCTTTTTTTTTGAGCTGCGCGGTTCCACAGCTATTCCTTATCTTGCAAAGATAATAAAATCAAGGCTAACGGGTTCTATACCATCTGCTCGAAGCTGTGAGTTAATCTGTCCTCGATGATACTGACCATGTAGGGCTACATGTGTTAAAATGTCCCGAATGGAATTTGTAAATGCCGTACCTTTACTATTCGTATAAGAGATGAAGTTATCTAGGTCAGTTTTTTCTATTGTGACAATCCATTCTTGAAAGTCTTCTTCATTTTGTTTAGTAAGCTTTGCACAGAGTGCTAGATCACCCTCCGACCAGATTGGTAGTTGTGTACTATCCAGCCCTTTTAATCTAGTTATCCATACTTGTTCTGCATAAAGAATATGAGTAAACAATCGTATCACTCGTGTGTTGTCAGCTTCAGTCTCAGTATTGTGTAAGGTTTGTAGAATACGTTGATTAGCCCAATTCAAATGCTCATACATCTTTTGGATTGTTTTCAAAAAGCACCGCCTCCTGTTTTACCAATTCTGCTGAAAGAAGGGCTATCCCTTCCTTGCAATTGACAGCTCTATCTTTTTTTATTAATATACGGTCATAGCCTTTAATTAGCCGTAATTAAAGGGCAAGTGGTAACATCAGAGGAGGGAAAACATTGAACATCATCGCATTCAAGCATTTTTCATTCGATGATGATTATGCTGTTACGTCTTGGGCTGAGCAGCATGGTCATTGTTTGCACGTACTGTCGCCAGCAGACTTAGCGGATCATTACTCAGCTTTGGCGTCGTTCGATATGCTGATCCTCTTAGGCGGGCCGATGAGTGTGTATCAGGAAGAGCAGTATCCATGGCTCGTTCTAGAGAAACGATTCATTAGTCAGTCTATTGAAGCGGGCAAGCTCGTTCTCGGTATATGTCTCGGAGCGCAAATGCTGTCGGAGATTCTCGGTGGACAGGTCAGTCGTAACGCACAGAAGGAAATTGGCTGGCATACGGTTACCCGAACGACGGAGAATCATCCATGCTTCGACCAGCTACCGCACACCTTCACCAGCTTTCAATGGCATGGCGATACGTTCACATTGCCTCGCGGGGCTAGACGACTAGCTTATTCCGAAGCCTGCGGGGAGCAAGCTTTCGCTTACGGTGATCGAGTGCTCGGCTTGCAGTTCCATCTGGAGACAACGCCAAGCTGCATCCATACAATGCTGGATGTCTGGGTGGATGAGCTGGTCGATGAGCCATATATCCAGCCAGTGGATGTAATTGCAGCCCAATCGGATCGCAGCAGCGATTCTCATGCTATGTTATTCGGGATTTTGGATCGGCTGGCGGAAGTGAATATTGTTGTCCGATAAGTCGATACGAGAACAGGCTATCTTGCGGTCATTTGTATGTCCTCGGATAGCCTGTTTGTGTATTATGCCTATTATTCTTCTGAGTACGAGGGTGCCTTCGCCTTGAAGGCTCCGCGAGCTAATATACCAACGATCACTGCACAGCAGCTTAATGAAGCCGTTATTAACTATCGAGGTTCTCAACAGTGACTCTGATTAAATGATTGTATAAATTTTTGAAACAGTTAATCTAGTTGGGTAATTTATCAAAAAATCATTCAAACTTACTGATTCTGTTATCTTTCTATTTGTAATAACCTCACTAAGATGCGTATTAGTATCTGGAGTTACAGTTGCATCTAGTAGGATAATATCAAATGGCTTAGGAAGACCTTTAAATAATATCGAGAGTTCATTATAACTGTTATAATTCTCTCTAATAAAGTCACATGAACACTGTCTGTGTATGAGGTAATAATGTTGAGGTACAGTAACATTGAGATATTCATTAATTTGGTCTATATAGATATCATGTTTTTGTTGGTAATGAGTTAATGTGCTCGAGGGTATTTTATCATTTGTTGCTATATGTAGAAAAAAAAACAAAATTCATTTCACCTCCGATGAGTGAACCCAGTGCGTAACTATAGCACTGGGTTTGAAATTTTTTATTAGCGTAGTTATTACCAGAAGGAGTGGCCACCAGTTCGTATACCTAGTACAGTTGCGTGAAAATGAGGACGATTCATAATCATCCCATTAGATGTATGACCAGGGTTTCCTTCATCTGGTTTGGTACCAAATGATATATTTGCTGCTAGCGTTAGAGCTGAAGATCTCTGAATAGACCATACATCACCATTAGCTTTTAGATGATCTGATGCCACAGCAAAAGTCATTTGATTTCCTAAGAATATTCCCCCGGTTTAACATTGTTTCTAAATGCTACAAAATGGTTGAATCCCTGCCTAATTTGAGCCGTTATTGTAGCAGCCCCTATAGTTACTTTCGAAGCATTCGCTTTGGCTGTGCTGTTGTAATAAGTTCCGATACCAACAGTGGAAAGTGCGACCACAGCATCACCGTTGTTTATACTATAAACATCATCATTCCCCCATTCTCTGTCAGAGGCCAGCACAACCAATTCTGAGGAATTAGAACCAGCTAGTACTGCTGCTTCTGAGGAATTAAATTCAGTTTCGGGTAAAATACCAGTTAATTTATATTGTTCGTAATATTCTTGGGCAAGGGCATCAATTCTTTTAAATTGTTCCTGGCTTTCTGGGGTATTCATTACTGAAAGAGTAGCTGTTTCAGTGTCTCCAAGTTTCACAGCAAGTTTTCTCATTGCTTCAGTTTTCCGATGTTTTCAATAGTATTTTTGCTTTTCTAGAGTATCTGCAAACTCTGGGTTTTCTATGAGATATTCGTTTGTAAATGAGTTCGAAAATTCAACTATCCCGGTTCATATATTAACAAAAAATTGGTAGATTATAGCATATATATTTGTCTAATCTGTGAACTAACTAGAATGTTAATCTATGGTTCTTATCAGGCTTGTTGATTAACTTGACTCCTAAGAAAATGATGAAAAGTGGTTGATGCGTTTCGTATGAACTATAATTTTTAGGGAGTTGACAACCTGCATCTAGAAGAGTATATTATATTTTATAAAATTAAATTGTATACAACTAGTTTAGTCGCGACGTCAAATTATCTTATCACCTACATTTATTTAGGAGGAATTAGCATGCAAACATTATATACAGCTACAGTAACAGCAACAGGTGGACGAGACGGAAAGCTCGTATCAGACGATAATCTATTGATTGTCGATGTGAAGGCACCGACAGAGCTTGGTGGACCGGGGGGAGCAACGAATCCAGAGCAGCTATTCGCAGGCGGATATGCGGCGTGTTTTGAAAGTGCATTGAACGTTGTTTGCAGAATGAAGAAAATCAAAGTGGACAAAACGCAAGTGACTGCGCATGTATCCATCGGGAAGGCAGATGATGGTGGGTTTGATCTGGAAGTTGAGCTGGATGTGTTGATCGAGGGAGTAGACGAGGCCCTGAAGCAAGAACTGGTCGAGGCAGCACATCAAGTATGCCCTTATTCAAGAGCAACTCGTGGCAATATTCCTGTGGAGCTGAATGTTCTGTAAGGTTGTTAAATGGGAGTCTAACATGACCCCTACATGCAAAACGAGCCTTAGAAGCGATTCTAGAGGCTCGTTTTTCTTTAATAATTTCTCGTTCGGAAAAGTGGAATTTATACCAGTCTCCATTAGTTGAATGGCTCTTTTTATACATATGGAAGGGAGAATGCAGATTGATAAGGCGTTTATTACCTAAATCGGGACTCTGCTTTGAGAAGAAAGATGAATGGAGGGTTATGCATACTATTAATCCTTAAATGTGCGTTTTTCAGTGTTTGCGACCATAAGCCGTGATCGCTCACTGATTGTTTAGGAAAGGAGCATGACAATTATGAAGATTATGCAGGTTTACCGGGCAGACTGTTTTCAAACATATCGATTATAACGAGGAAATGTTCTGCTTCCCGAAATACATGATCCGCCAATAACGGATGGATGATGCTTTTTATACGGCAAGCTTCAATTAGGTCTCGAGCTGTTTTCTTAAAGTCACGAAGCGATTTAACTGACACTCTATTCTGATCAAGAAATTGGTCAAGTAGTGGAACGGTTTGCGATTGAGGCCGCATAGAATCCAAGTCCTTTGCTTGAAATAGTAATGTGTCAAATTCTTGACTGAAGTTATTTGCTTGTTCTACTAACTGCCGCTCGGATGGATCAAGCAAGTGACTAATGAATTTGGCGTGATCAGCCATGATTCTAAGAAAGAAAACATTCTCGTCGATAATAGCATCAGGCAGCGGCTCCAGCCGACCTAAATTTAATTCTGACAAACGATTTCTGAAATAATTAGCTTCCCTACTCACATGATCAACTAACAATGGGAAGTTGTTTGCACCTGGAAGCTGGCACGTCAGTATTAAACCGAGCACTTTTCTTTTGAAAGCCCAAATATAAGAAACGGCAGTATGCACCTCTTCATTGAATCTTTTAATTACGGTGGGATCTGTTCCAAATGTAAAAGCATTAGATCTATTTTCGATTGCTTCAAATATGGCATAGAAATGATTTGCTTCATTAATTAATTGGGTATCCTCACAACGGAAACCCAATTTAAGAAAAAGAGAATGTTCTTTCATAATGCGAGACCAAAACCTAACTTCTTCTAAAGAACGAGCTACAAATGACTGATCTAACAATGGCGGCATCTCCTTTGTAATATTAATCACTAGGAGTAATGTATGTAAGGGAAATTTGTACTATTCCCAGCATTAGAAGTTAGGAATACATGGTCTAAATACGGAAGAACTTGGAGGGATACAAATGATATTCACGATTCGGTCGGGCATAAGCTGACCGCTCTGCTGATACAGCTTGAGGTGCTGCGGATGCTAGCGGACGAGCGGCTTGCCCCCCGGGTCGCGGAACTGAAGGAGCTGGCCAAGGAAAGTCTTGAGGAAACCAGGAGCGCGGTCAAGTCCTTAAAGCAGTAGGAAATTGGCGGGCTTGCAGCGATTCTCAATATGATCCGCAGACTGGAAGCCGAGCAGTTTATGCGGGTGCACTTCAACGTGCAGCAACGGAGCATTATCCGCTCCACTGAGCGCATCGCAGTCGTTCTCCGTATACCGGGCGGTAAAAATGTTCCCAACCCCGTTCCCAATAACAAAAATAGATATGCTGTAATACATATTGAAAAAATAAAAAACCCTTATGTATCAAGGGTTTTTGAAGGTTTTGTTATGGCGCGCCCAATACGATTCGAACGTACGACCTACAGTTTAGGAAACTGTTGCTCTATCCTGCTGAGCTATGGGCGCGCAGTATTGATTATTTTACCACGGGCACCTTAAGAGATGCAAGTTAGGCAGCGTAAGCTAACAAGTTGAACAGCTGATTTATTCGAAAAAAGGGCGTTCCCTAAGGTTGCCATAGCCTTGTGGGAACGCCCTTGTGCCTATAAAGATGTGCTAGAGCACTTGCTCTAGGAACTTGATCGCTCGTTCACTCTGTGGATTCGTGAAAAATTGCTGAGGCGGCGCCTTCTCCACAAGCTTGCCATCATCCAAGAAATAGATGGTGTTGGCAGCCTCCCTTGCAAACTTCATTTCATGGGTGACGATGAGCATCGTCATGCCGCTATGTGCGAGATCGCGGATAACGGCCAATACCTCTTTCACCATCTCAGGGTCGAGAGCAGATGTGGGCTCGTCGAACAGCATCATCTCCGGCTCCATGGCTAAGCTGCGAGCGATTGCCACCCGCTGCTTCTGTCCGCCGGACAGGCGGGATGGATAGCTGTCTGCCTTGTCTGCAAGTCCGACACGCTCGAGCAGCGCCAGAGCCTTCGCCCGTGCTTCCTCTGCTGACAGCTGCTTCACCTTCATAGGTGCGAACATAATGTTATCTATAACGGTCATGTGCGGGAACAGGTGAAAATGCTGGAACACCATACCGATTCCTTGGCGCACTTTCGTAATGTTGGTGCTAGGATCAGTGATGACTGTGCCATCTATCGATATGGTACCTGTCGTTGGTGTCTCAAGCATATTCAGACAGCGCAGGAAGGTTGACTTGCCTGAGCCTGAAGGGCCGATGAGGGCGACAACCTCTCCCTTTTCAATCGTAGTCGTAATTCCTTTGAGCACCTCATGCTTGCCGAAAGCTTTCTTTAATTGATCTACTTTAATCACTGCGGCGCAGCCTCCTCTCGAGCAGACGGGCAAATGATGTTAGGATGAGCACTAATACATAATAGATAACGCCTGCAAGCAGCAAAGGCTCAAGCGCCCTGTATTCCGTCGATTGAATGACATTGGCACGGCGCATAAGATCGGCGACACCAATAACGGATACGAGGGAGGATTCCTTCACCAGAGCTACGCATTCATTAACAAGCGCAGGCAGAATTGTTCGGAGTGCCTGCGGCATAATGATGCTGATCATCATCGTACGGTAGGGAATACCTAGAGCTAGAGCAGCCTCCCGCTGTCCGGGATCGACAGATGTAATGCCTGCGCGGATCGTCTCTGACAAATAAGCAGCCGAGTTAAGGCCGAATGCCAGTCCCGCTGCCAGCAGCGCAGGAATGTCATAATGGAACAGCTGCGGTGTGGCGAAGTAGATGATCGTTAATTGCAGCAGCAGCGGCGTCCCGCGGAACACCGAGGTGTACAGCGTCGCGAACCACTTGAGCGGCTTAATATTCGATATTTTGAACAGAGATAGAATCGTCCCCCAGATGAATCCGAATAAAGCGGAGACAATCGTGAAGAGCAGCGTAACATAGATGCCGCGAAGCATATAAGGGATATAATCCTTCAGAACGCTGAAGTCAAGGTTAAGGAAGGAGCCGCTACTCGCTTCTTTATCTTCCGATTCGAACCACTTGGCTGTCATGGAATCCAGCAGTCCACTATCCTTCATCTCACCTAACACACGATTGAAGTCAGCTACATAGGTTGATTGCTTGGGAAAAGCGATCGCATAGCCAGAATCCTCATCAGAGGTTGGCAGAAAGCTCAGTGAGAGGCCTGGATTAGCTTCCGTGAAGCCAATGGCAACCGCATCCTCAATGATAGCTGCATCTATTCGATTCGAGTTAAGCTCCTGAATAAGATCAGTAACGTCATTGAGCTTGGTCAGCTTAACTCCCGTTAATGAATTAGCTATTTGCTCTTGGAGCGAGCCAAGCTGAACACCAATGCGCTTACCCTCTAGATCCTCTAGCGATTGATAATCGCTCCCAGATTTTGACACAATTGTGTTTCTTGCGACATAATATTCGTCCGAGAATTCGACACTTCGCTGTCGTTCTTCAGTAACAGACATACCTGACATGACGAAGTCAACACGGCCTGTTTGGAGTGCTGCAATTAGCCCATTGAAATCCATACTGGCGATTTTGAGCTCATAGCCTAATTGGTCGGCAATATACTTGGCGATATCGATATCGAGGCCGATAATTTCACCATTGTTTTTGGCATCGACGCTCTCGTAAGGGGGATAATCAGGGGAGGTGCCCATCGTTATCGTCTTCTTCATTGTACCTGCTGCAGGGCTTGCGCTCACTTCTATAGAACCCGCGGCAGTGGATACATAAGGGAAGGAGATCATCGTCATAAAGGCAATTAGCAGAAAGGCAAGGTGTAGCTTTGTTCTTAGATGACTGCGCATGATGTAGTCCTTTCAATTGTTGTTGTTGGAATAGGGGATCTCGTATTAAGATACCCATAATGAAGATGAAACATCTAGACGACTTCTACAAAAGATGGTAATTTAGAACTATATTAGTTGGAAAAAACACCACCATTTGTCGAATAATGCCTAAAAATTGTGCATGCCCGTCGACACGTTTTTACAAACACATCAATGAAGAAGGCGTATAATATAACCATTACCACATGAGTGCTATATAAGGAGCGTGCCCCCAAGCGAGCTATGGACAAAACTAACCTGCTTAATCAATTGCAATCGCTGCGGCTGAAGCTTCATGAAATAGCAGAGGCACGTGGCAGTCTGACAGACCCTGAAGTTCTAGCCATTAGTGAGGAAGCAGATCAATTAATTGTTGCTTTACAGCATATACAGCGCAACGAAGTAGGAGATCCTGCGCTTCGACGAAGCGAAGTGTAAGGGATTATGCTTTTTTGTTACGCAAATTACGGAAGAATTGAGTCAAGAGCGATGCACATTCTTGCTGCCTGACGCCACTGGTTAATTCCGTCTCATGATTGAATCGAGGCTCTTGAAGCAGGTTCATCAAGGTACCGGCACAGCCTGCTTTAGGATCGCTTGTTCCATATACTACTCGTTTGACTCTCGACTGTACGATTGCTCCTGCACACATCGGACAAGGCTCCAATGTAACATATAATGTGCAATCGATCAATCGCCAGGCATCCAGTCGTTCACAAGCCTCTCTAATAGCGACCATCTCAGCATGTGCGGTGGGATCATGAGTCGTTTCCCTTAGGTTATAGCCCCTCCCGATGATTTCGCCATCCTTCACAATAATGGCTCCTATCGGAACCTCTCCAATAAGCTCGGCTTTGTGAGCTTCTTCAATAGCCATTAACATCCATGCTTGATCTTCTTCCAGAATCATGTAATAGAACCTCCAAATAGATTGAAATCACGAATTATGCATCGAACAGATATTCTGTTGTTAACATGTGGTGGATAAAACTGTGGATAACTATATAGATGTCCACAAAAGTACACACATCTTATTCTAGGTGCTTGTGGATTGGTTGTTGATAATGTGAATAACATGTGGATACGATGTGTAATTCTCCCCTGAGTAAAGGATGTGTAGTGCCGTTGTCCTTCAAAATCAAATTCTCATTGCTGATCTCCATGCTCGTACTCACTATGCTCATCCTTATCGTTATTTTGGACCAATATTCTATGCAACGCAATATGGAAAGACAATTAAGGGTCACCTCTGAACAAATATCTCATTTGTTCGAGACTCCTGCGAGTTGGGATCACAGCCACACAGCGGAACAACTGAACTTCGAGAGAAATCAACTCTCCTCGCTGCTACAGGAGATCGATCCCGACCTGGTGGAGGTTACCGTGTTTCGTAAGGGATTAGACGCTGCCAGTACCAAGCTGGACAATCAGATTGTATATGGTACATATGAATTTCGGAGTGATGATCTGGATGAGGAGTATGTCAGGGAAGCCTCTGAGAATAAATTTCTAACGCGTGAATTTGTTGTTCAGGACAGAAAATATATTAAAAGCTACTATAGCAACGAGCATTTAGGTCCTTATGTCATAAGCCTTGTGTATAACTGTGATAAATTTCACGATAGTCTTGCTTTCAAACGTGTAGAGGCAATGAAGCTCGGAAGCTTGGTTATGGTTGTCATTCTGATAAGCAGTTATCTACTTGCCGGATTCATGCTAAGGCCGCTTCGAGCGATCCTGTGGAAAGTCAATGAGGTGTCATTAGGCCGGTTTCAGACGGTCATTAAGGTCAGCGGCAAAGATGAGTTTGCGCTTCTGGCCTTGAAGGTTAATGCGATGTCACAGAACCTTAGCATATACATGGATAAGCTTCGCATAGCCTTCGATGACAACCGTCGAATGAAGGAGTATTTGCAATCCTTCATTAATCATACGAGCGATGCCATCCATGTTGTTGATCTAGAGGGCGTTATTATTCAGGTGAACTACGCCTTCGAGCAGTTGTTCGGCTATGAGAGCGATGAAGCAATTGGGCATAAGCTGGAGCTTATACCAGATACGCATAGAGGAGAAATGCGGCTGCTCATTAATTCTCTGCTAGCAGGCAAAGTGCTCCCTGCACAGGAGACAGTCAGAATGACGAAGCATGGGGAAATCATTCCGGTCAGTGTAACGGTGTCGCCGATAAGAGACGCTGAGGGGAATGTGCAGGCGCTCGCCAGCATAACCCGCGATATGAGAAGCCGCAACAAAATGGAAGAGCTGTTAAGACGTTCGGAGAAATTGACGACGGTCGGCCAGCTGGCGGCAGGGGTAGCGCATGAAATACGGAATCCACTCACTACGCTTCGCGGCTTCCTGCAATTGCAGCAGCAGAGCCAGCGGATGAATCAGCAGCATACTAGTCTAATGCTGTCTGAGTTGGATCGGATTAACTTGATTGTTGGGGAATTTCTCATTCTGGCCAAACCACAGGCCATCCGATTCGCCAATAAGGATGTTAGAGATGTGTTCAGAGATGTATTATCTCTGCTCGACAGCGAAGCACATCTCCATAATATTGTTTTCAGTACATTATTCACTGAGCTGCCCTGTCATATTTCCTGTGAGGAGAATCAGCTTAAGCAGGTATTCATCAATTTATTGAAGAATGGCATCGAGGCTATGCCATCTGGGGGACGCATACATACGCATATCGCACGTAAGGGCGATCAAGTTACGATCTCAATCTCGGATGAAGGGATTGGTATTCCCGAGGAAATGATTCCGAAGATTGGCAATCCTTTCTTCACAGGCAAGGAGACAGGAACAGGGCTCGGAATGATGATTAGTCAGCGGATTATTCATAGTCATCAAGGCTTGATGGAAATTCAAAGCCAGGTCAATGTAGGGACGACGATTACGATCACGCTTCCTGCTTTGAAACTAGAGCAGGACGAAGGTATACTGGATGAAAGGCAATAGGAGAAGGTGAGAATGGGAAGATGGGGAATCAATCGACTGGGGAACAGAAGACGGATAGGGCTCTAACCTATAGCTGTCTCATTGCTGGAGCAACGGGGCTGGTCGGCTCGGCCTTGCTGCGGCAGTTGTTGACCGATCCGCATTGTCATCAAGTTACGGTGCTCGCTCGCAGGCCGCTAGAAGAGCCTGTGCAGGATGCAGGTGGCCGCTCGAAATTAAGAGTACTCATCGTTGATTTCGATCAGCTTGAGGATGCACTGGAGGATGTGCAGGCAGACATCGTCTTCTGCGCGCTCGGCACGACGATCAAGGTGGCGGGGTCACAGGAGGCTTTTCGCAGAGTGGATTACGATTATCCGTTAGCGCTGGCTAAGTGGGCGGAGTTCGCTGGAGTGAAGCATTATATGATCATTACAGCAATGGGGGCTTCCGCCTCATCACGTATCTTCTATAGTAGAGTTAAGGGAGAGCTTGAGGATCAGCTTATCCACATTCAGGTGCAGACTGTACACTTGTTTCATCCATCCCTGCTGCTGGGACATCGCTTTGCTAGGCGGAGTGGAGAATCGATTGGCGCCGTTCTATCGAAGGCGTTACAATGGATGATGGTTGGGTCCTTAAGGAAGTACAGGGCGATTCGGGGAGAAGATGTGGCAAGAGCGATGAGATTGGCCGCTGTTCAAGCTTCTCAAGCTGCTATGGTTAACAAACCCGGCAACCAACCGGTCGTCTACAAATATGAGTCCGACCAGATAGCAGCAATGGCCGTACATACAGCGAGGTGAGTGCTTATGCGTATTAATAAGTTTATTAGCGAGACAGGCTACTGCTCGCGCCGGGAAGCCGATAAGCTGGTGGATAGCGGACGTGTGACCATTAATGGAGAGAAGGCACAGCTTGGCAGCCAAGCGGAGCATGGCGACGATGTTCGAATTGACGGCAAGCAGATTGGTGAACAGAAACGCCATGTCTATATTGCTCTCAATAAGCCTGTAGGCATTACGTCTACGACAGAGCTCCATATTAAAGGCAATATCGTTGACTTCGTAGGACATAGCGAGAGGATCTTCCCGATTGGAAGACTGGACAAGGATTCAGAGGGCCTCATTCTATTGACTAATGATGGAGATATCGTGAATCCAATTCTACGCTCAGAGGGTAAGCATGAGAAGGAATATATCGTGACGGTAGATCGTCCATTAACGGCTTCCTTCGTGAAAGGGATGTCGGAGGGAGTTCATATACTGGGCAGTATGACCTTGCCCTGCCAAGTGACGAGAGTAACAGAGCGAGTGTTCCGCATCATCCTGACAGAAGGGCGCAATCGGCAGATTCGACGGATGTGCGAAGCGTTCGGCTATCATGTTCGGAAGCTGCAGCGGGTTCGTGTAATGAATATACAGCTTGGAGGGCTCCAGGTAGGCAAATGGCGTGACTTGTCTGAGACAGAGCAGCAGGAGCTGTTCGAGTCTTTGAACTATAAGCCAGCATCTGCACTGCCGAGATCCTAATACAAATCCCCTGCACTAACGCTTATAGAAGCGATAGGGCAGGGGATTTGTCCTGTTATAAGAAGGAATCAGGATTGCGGTGTTGCTGGGATGGACTGTGCATTATCCACATCCGTATAGTTCCGAATGATGGATACCTCAACTCGGCGGTTCTTAGCACGTCCGTCGATTGTGTTGTTCGTAGCTAGCGGACGATATTGCCCGTAGCCGATTGCGCTGAAGCGCTCTGGCTTCAGCTGTTCATTTTGGAGCAAAATATCCATGAATCGAATAGCGCGTGATGAGCTGAGATCCCAGTTGGACTTGAACTCACTCGTACTAATCGGCTCATTATCGGTATGTCCGGAGACGATAATCTCATATTGCGGATACTGCACCAGCATCTTAGATATAGCTGAGGCTAGTGAACGGGAGGTTTCCTTGACATCCGACTTGCCTGAAGCGAACAAGGCGTTATCGCTGATCGTAATCATCAGCTGCGATTGGTTCAGCTTCGTCTCGAGCTCGCTCGTCAGTCCACTCTCCTTAATATAATCGTCGAGGCTTTTCTTCAGCTTCTCCAGATCCTCTTGCTCTTGCTTGATCAATTCCTCGCGTCTGGATTCTGCGTCCTCTTGCTTCTCCTCGTCTTCTATTTCAGTCGATTCTGGATCTGTGGAGGATGGCCCCGTCTCAATAATGGTCGGTTGGTCAAGCACACCCGAGCCTGTGTTGAGCGCGATACTGAAAGCCTCGCTCATCTCTTCGAATTTCTTAGCGTCAACTGCACTAACGGCATACAGTACAATAAACAGGGCTAGAAGCAAGGTAAGCAAGTCGGCATAGGGTATGAGCCACGACTCGTCGACATGTTCCTCATGCTCTTCGTGCCTATGCTTTCTGCTCAACGGCTCCTTCCTCCTTCTCCTTCATCTTAAGGCGCTCTGTCGGAGTCAGGAATACCGACAGCTTCTGGTTGATAGCGATGGTGGATACACCGGATTGAATGGAGAGAAGGCCTTCAACCATCATCAGACGGATTTGAATCTCGCGTTTGGAGATACGCTTCAGCTTATTGGCGATTGGATGCCACAACACATAACCGGTGAAGATACCAAGCAGGGTAGCGATGAACGCACCAGCGATAGAGTGGGCTAGAGTAGCCATGTCATCCATATGGCCGAGTGCGCCAACCAAGCCGACTACGGCACCAAGCACCCCGAGAGTAGGTGCATATGTCCCTGCTTGGGTGAAGATTAGGGCGCCAGCTTTGTGGCGATCCTCTGTTGCTGCAATATCCTCAAGGAGAACATCACGTACGAAATCCTGGTCATTGCCGTCAATAATCATACGCATACCATTGCGTAGGAATGTATCTTCGATCTCATCTACTTTTGCTTCTAGTGCGAGTAAGCCTTCGCGACGAGTAATGGATGCCCAATCCATGAAATTTTCAATGAGAAGCTCACGGGACATCACTTGTTGCTCAGAGAACACTATTTTGAACAGCTTCCCTACCTTAGACAGCTCTGACATAGGAAAGGCGATCATAACTGCAGCAATGGTGCCGAGAATTATGATCATGTACGCAGCAGGGTTCAATAGACTGCTTAAGGGAGCCCCCTTTAACACCATTCCGACTAATACAGCTACAAGTCCAAGTACAATACCTATTACTGTTGAATTTTTCATCATACACCCCGTCCAGTACGTTTTCGACAATTATCTACTATTATTATCGACAGGATGAGGCTGTGAAGTTAGACTTTGTAAACGATTTGCGAGGATAGGCGTTAAATTTCATAAAATGCGGTAAAATGAACGTATAAGGATAATTCAAATAGATAGATAAGGTGGTTATTAGAATGGGTGTTAGACATGCTAGGGAATATGTAGATATATTGAAGGAATTGACAGAAGCAGTGGCTGGGATTGAAGGAAGCTATGCCTTCTTCGAGATGGAGCAGGAGGAATGGGAAGCGCTCGGGGAGGAAGATCGGCATGAAGTAATGGAAGCTTTGGCGGATGATGTCTTCTTTGGACTAGGTGAACAGCCTGTCATTGCTGTAGGCCAAGGTGCGATCTCGTACCATTCGAAGCATCATGTCATCGAAGTATCGCAAGGGGATAACGTAACTCGCATGATCAGATTGATTTAGCTGCCGTTTTTCGCTCTCTTTGAGACGAATGTCGAATCTTTACATTTATTGTCGATTCATATACAATATGAGTCAACTTATTATGGAAGATAATATGACATAGACGTAATCCAGGGGAGAGCGTAATGGAAGACTGCCTATCAAACATGATGTTGCCACAATCACTCAGATTGCTTCAAGGGGAGCAAGTATCTGCTTACTATCAACCGATTATTGCGATGGATACGAGATGCATAATGGGATATGAGGTGCTTGGCAGAGCTACTAGAGCTGAGGGACAAGAGGTTCGAAGCTTAGGGCCTTTCTTCGGTGATGCCTCTGTTGCAACAGAGGATCATATTATCGTAGACCGCCTTGTGCGCGAGGAAGCGATGCGGAAGCTCGGTGCAACCGATAATCCACCTATGCTGTTCATTAATCTTAAGCCGAGCTGGATTTATCGATACAGGGATTCTGGCGAGCTATATACGTTATCCCTCATTGATAAATACAAGATTGATCCAAGAAGAGTGGTTATTGAGATCACGGAGGAGAGCTTCGCTGGCTCCATGGAGGAGCTGCGCGAGGTTGTCGATCTGTATAGGTCAAGAGGCTGTCTCATAGCAATTGATGATGTAGGGAGCGGTTTCAGCAGTACGGATCGAATCGCACAAATTCAGCCGAATATATTGAAGATCGATATTCATATGATTAAGCGCAGTGCTACACATGATGGGTATCTAGGAGCACTGCGTTCCTTCTCAGCCCTAGCCGAGCAGATCGGCGCATCCCTTCTGGCCGAAGGGGTGGAGACGAAGCAGGATTTGGCTAGGTCCATTGAGGCTGGCGCAAGGTATGTGCAGGGATTTCTCTTCGCGAGAGCTGAGCCGGAGTTCCAGCAGGCGGGCCGCTTCGCTGAGCTGCTTGAGACGGAGCTTACGCTGCATCTCTCGAACCATCTGCGTTCAGAGAGGTATTGGCAGGGTCAAGCAGAGCAGCTAGCTCAGCAGCTAGACGAGATCGTTCAGCAGTCGAGACCTTCGAATAAGAAGAATGAATGGATTCAGAGCCTGCTTCCGAAGCTGCATCCGAGCTGCATTCGTGTCTATTTGTGCCGTGAGGATGGGATTCAGCTGTCTTCCAATTTCTCACGCCGAGCGGAAGAGCAGTGGCATCAAGAGAATGAATATAGAGGCGCTAATTGGAGCTGGCGGCCGTATTTCGTGCCGAACCTGGTCCAATTAAGCGAGGAGCGCCGCGCCATCGTGTCGCGAGCCTATACCGATCTCGATTCACATGCATGGATTCGAACCGTATCGGTATTGGCAGAACCGGGGCTTATCTTATTTGCCGATATGAAGGACCCGGAACCGGATGGCGAGCGAATGTAAGCTGGTAATCCCTCTTCTGCCTATGAGCTGTATACCATGCAGTGGAATTCGGCAGCGCCTGTAGGGGTGCTGCGGATATAGGTATCTTCGATGGTGAAGCCTACTTTCTCATAAGTCCGGATCGCTCTTATATTCCATGTCAGCACTTCTAGATCAATCTCATCCTTAGGGGCTCTTCGCTTGGCTTCTTCGACAATCAACTGGGTGAAGGCTGCACCTCTTCCGGAGCCGCACAGGTCTGGCCGCAGGCCAAGCCCAAGCCTTGTCACGCCCAGAATAGGGAAGAACTGAGCGAAGCCAATGAGCTCAGATTGTCTATCGACAACAGCTGCATACTGTAATTGCCTCAGAACGGGATCGCCGAATTCGATTCCGTCTTTTTGCATGTCCAGCCATGATGGCCAATGATATAATTGAAAGGGCGGCTCGTACTGCCATGAGCATAACTGCTCAGCATGATGGGGCTCAAGCGGCAAGATGGTCATTTCTCCATCGGGTAGTTTATAATGAGATGAGTTAGTGGGGAAATCAGACATGCTGCATACCTCCCTATGAGTAACATGGAATACATTCATTATATCAAATTAGGCTTAAGCAATCTGAGCAGCTATGACTAGACAAGAGATGAATGGATTGTGCTGCCCTTAGAACATGAAGGAGAACGGTTCCATGAGGAAATTATTATGGCTCGGTTGTTTATCTTATCTGATCATCGGTTTAGCTCACGTCGTTGGCGGCGCCGTATTATGGCAAATCATGGAGAAATACAGCCTGACCTACAAGGATGGCGGGCAGTGGCTTATGAATCAATTTCTTGGTTTCCTGATTGGTGTTCTGCTAGCTCCCTATATTACCTCTAAGCTGGGTAAAAGAGGAGCGGTGCTCGTGGCGATCGGCTTGTTGACCATTAGCGAGGCAGCTTACAGCTTGCTGCCGCCTTGGGGTCTCATGCTTACTATAGCTCCATTCGCAGGGTTTGGCTTCGGGATGACAGAGGCCGTCATTGGAGCCATGATTATTGATATAGCAGCAGAGGATGGGAAGGCTTCGGCTATGAGCCGACTGGAAATCTTTTTTGGTGTAGGCGCTTTTATTATGCCAATAATGGCAGGTCTGTTGATCCGCTATGATGTCTGGCAGCTGTCCTTCCCAGTTCTATCTGCCATGGCAGGCATAACCTTTATTTTGTGGTTCACGGTATCTTTCGGGAAAATAGACGATCAGATCGGGTATCACGCGCGAAGCGGGCTCAAGACGGGCAGTGAGGGCGTGGCAGCCCGGCAGGGTGGTTCTAAGAAGTGGCTTGGCTACCAACGAAGTGCACTGCCATTCTTGTTATTATCGGCGTTATTCTTTATGGTCTACGTCGGTATGGAGATGAGCTTCGCCAACTATTTGCCTTCTCTATTCATTGAGCGCTCGGATATGGATATGACAAGTGCAACAGCGGTGCTGAGTCTATTCTGGGCTACGATGATTATCGGCAGATTGTTCGCTGGACAGCTGGCCGATCGGATGGGGTACTCCCGTTATTTATTAATCGCGATGGCGGGGGGCTCGATTATCTTCCTGCTATTAGCCTTAATTGGAACGCTGAGCTGGGCGATTGCGCTTGTTGCGCTAAGCGGGTTATTCCTCTCTGGCGTGTTCGGCATTGCGCTTGTCTACGCGAATCAGCTAATCCCCGGCATGACGGAGCGTACAACCAGCCTGCTTGTTGCTTTTGGCGGATTGGGCGGAGCACTGTTCCCGAGACTGACAGGCTGGATAATGGACGATTATGGGGCGAATGAGACGTTGTGGATGGTGAGCATCATGATATTCATTCTGCTCGCTCTGCTCCTAATGATGCTGGTGCTTGGACGGCAGCAGGTGCGTAGGAAGGAAGCTCCTGAAGCCTCTTAAAGCTTACTGATGATGAACAGAGAATAAGATCATAAACACGAAGAAGACCTTCCTGCGGGAAAGGTCTTCTTTGTGTGTATCAAAGGTGAATTTTCCACACAAAAAAATGTAGGATCATATAAGTTTACGTAGGTTACCCGTAGTATTGAGTCAGGTTATCTAACACATTCTTACAATTAGTTGGTAGATGATGCTGGAAGGAGAGGCAAATGCTGCTCCCAAGGTTTTCTGGCAGTAATAACCAACTTCTCGCATACGAGTGACGCTTCCACGCCAAGACCAGACAGGGCCTCGTCTTCCCGTTCCCGGGAATGGATATGAATGAAGCCCGCAGCAGACAAGTCTGCCGTCACCTCGTCTCGCATAGTGGATGGGGCATGCAGCCTTCGCATGGTCCCGTGACGCTTCACTATGCCTTGACGACGGGGAGCTCTCTTCCTGTCGGTCCACTGCATCAGGGCATAAGGCGCCAGATTTCTGGCGGTCCAATCTCCGTCCCATATGGCTATTCGGCCGCCAGGCTTCAATACACGAAGCCACTCCTCCAGAGCTAGCCGGCGATCGCTTACGTATGGAAGCAGATGGCGGCAGACGACGGCGTCAAAGGCGCCATCGGCGAAAGGAAGCCTGTCGGCCCGCCCTTTCACAAACGCGGCGTCCAGTCCCATACCGCTCGCCTTCTGCGCGGCGATGCGCAGCATATCCTCCGAGAAGTCCAGACCGGTAACGCGATGACCGAGCCGGGATAAAGGGACGGTGAGAAATCCCGCGCCCGTGCCAATGTCGAGCACTTCTAGCCCTGTGGCTCCGCCCAGCATCAATTGCAGACGCAGGCACCACTTCCGCAGCTGGTCCGGAGCGCTCCACAGGCGATCCGTCCGGTTCGCGTACGCCTCCGCGCGCGCGCTCCATACCGATTCCTCCAGCCATGCATTCATGAACGCGCCTCGCCTGCGTATAACGCTGTCATGGCTCTTGCGCAGTCTTCCATCAAGAGGCAGAACGAGCGGTTATGTCCAATATAGAACGACGACAGATCAAATCGATCACGTCCCGGCTCGTATGTAACCAATAGCCGATGCTTCATTCGCTTCATGGCAAGCATGACGAATGCTTCCGTGCGCGCCGAAGTGGGAAACGTAATATAGGCATACAGCGAATGATCCTCCGGCTCGTCGAGGAGACTTACGCCCGCGCATGAAAATTCGGTGTCGATCCCGAGACGCTTGAACAGTGTAAGCGCCGGCAACAGCTCCGCGTCGATATCGGCCCCTCCGTAGCAAACGATCTGCTTGGCGCGAACTCTCGGCTTCGGCACGTTCAACCAACGGGACAACTCTTCCTCCCTGCGCCTCCAGCGCTGTTCGCCGTGAAGGCTCATTACAATCTCCGCTTCGCCGCTGTGACTGATATAGGCCATGATGCCACCCTCCCTTGGGCTAGAATGCCGGCAGCGGATCTGGAAGCGAGCGCCAATTCCCGCTGATCTCCTCGGCCGTCAGCAAAGCTCCGTCCAACGATCGGGCAATGGCTTCCTTATCGAGATCAATGCCAATGAATACAAGCTTGGTGATGCGATCACCCCACACGTCGTCCCAGTCGGGAGAATTGGGATAATCATCTCCGAAATACTCCCTTCTTTCGTCCTCCGACAGTGACGCCACCCATAGCCCGGCCGGAGCCAGCTGCCGCGATACGCCTGCCTGACTGAACGAAATAGCCGTATTGTTCCGAGTCGCCAGCCAGAGAATGCCTTTGGACCGCACGACCGGCTTCGGCCATTTCGCCATCCACTTAAGCAGCCGTTCCGGATGAAACGGAATTTTGCGCGTGTACACAAACGAAGAGATGCCGTATTCCTCGGTTTCAGGCGTATGGTGCTCCTTCTGCAGCTCCTGAATCCATCCGGCCGACTGGCTTGCCGCGTCGAAATCGAATAGCCGCGTATTCAAAATCTCCTTCGGATCAATCTTTCCGTGGCTGGTCCGAATGAACCGCGCGCGCGGCTGAAGCCCTCTTAGAGCAGTCTCCAGCCTTGTGAGCTCCTCTTCGCTGACCAAGTCGCATTTATTAATAATTAACACATCGCAAAACTCCACCTGATCGGTAAGAAGATGCACGACGGTTCTCGTATCTCCCTCTCCCGCTTCCTGATTGCGCTGTCTCAGTGATTCCGGAGAATTGAAATCCTGCCAGAAATGATACGCGTCAATGACCGTCACCATGCAATCCAGACGGGTCAGCTTGGACAAATCGATATTCTGGTCTTCGTCTACGTAAGTGAAGGTTTGAGCGACCGGAAGCGGCTCGCCGATTCCCGTTGACTCGATCAGAATGTAATCGAAGCACCCCTCCTCCGCAAGCCGTTCCACCTCTTGCAGCAGATCGTCGCGCAGTGTGCAGCAGATGCAGCCGTTCGACATCTCCACCAGCTTTTCTTCAGTCCGGCTGAGCCCTCCGCCATCGCGCACCAGCTCGACGTCGATATTCACTTCGCTCAAGTCGTTGACGATGACCGCTACCTTGAGCCCATCGCGGTTATTCAACACATGGTTCAGTATGGTTGTCTTTCCTGCGCCCAAATACCCGCTCAACACCGTCACCGGAATTTTTTGATCCTCTTGCCATACACTCATTTTCATAGCCTCCTTCGTACGCATTGGAAATTAGTCCCGTGCATGCTCCCCTCCCGCATCGCTGCAATCCGTGCAATACCCGAACACATCCAGCTTGTAGCCGACAGACGTAAAACGCTGGGCTGGCGGAAGCGCAAGCTGTGCGGGATGAATGTCAACTGAGATCGTCTCCTTGCATTCCATGCAAATCAGGTAAAGCTTGGGCTGCCGGCGCTCGATCAGACGATAGCGAACTTCATTGTCGACGGCGAATGCTTCCACGACCCGCAGCTTAGCGAACATTTTTAAATTCGAATAAACCGTCCCATAGCTTAGACCTCTGAATTTCTTCTCCATCTCATGATAAAGCTCGATAGCCGCGAAGGGTCGCGTATAATGAAGCAACAGCTCGAGCATGTACCGCCTCTGCGCCGTCACTCGGAAGCCCTTCTTCAGCATATCACTTAACAAATCGTCAACGTTCATTCCGTCCAACATACCGTCTACCACCTGCCCGCAATCGTCATGATGATGCCCGTAGAAAACAAGCGACGTAACGTCTATTCTCAATATCGTTCAGTCTTCCGCAACGACAACATCAGGTTGGTCAACGGCCTCTATTTTACGTAATAATTACGATTAACTATGAAATGAAACGTGCCGAACACAGGTTCAACACGTTTTGGGCTGATACTCGGCCAGAGCCTCGTCTATATGTGCCGTACGGAGCAAGCTATCCTCAATAATTGCCTTCCTCTTCGCCTTGAGCATAATTTGCTCCATATCCGCGTAGCTGCATCCGACCAAGCGCTCCGAAGCAGTCTCCCGAACACCTTCCTCATGCCCGAAATCTCCAACCAGCAACGAAATATATTGCTCTCTTCCCGCTTCGTCCGGCAAGCTGTAAGCCATCTTCGTATCGAAACGGCGCCAGATCGCATTGTCCAGCTCCGCCTCCAGATTGGTTGCGGCCATAAAGATGCTGCCGCCTTCGAATTCGTCCAGACATTGCAGAAGCGTGTTGACCACCCTGGCCATTTCCTTCACTTCATCGTTGTTCTCGCGCGTTCTCGCTATGGCGTCGAATTCGTCCAGGAACAAGACGCACGGCGATGCCTTCGCGTATTCGAATATTTTGCGGACGTTGCTGGCCGTCTCCCCCAGGTGGCTGTGAATAATCGCATCGAGTCGAACCAGAATGAGAGGCAGCTCCAGCCTGGAAGCCATATAAAACGCGGTTAACGTCTTGCCCGTGCCCGGAGGACCAAACATGACCACTTTATTCGGGATCGGGACATCATAACGTTCGAACCTCTCCTTCATGCCAAGGATTGTAATAAACTCCTCGACGATTTGCCGGTTCTGGGGCGGCAATACGATCCGTTTTACTTTCCTTGTACATTCCTTTGCCGCGTAATAAGCGGCCATATCGATTCCTTTGGCTCGCGGAAGCCGCGCGTTCGAAGCTGTTTTGCTCATCCTGCTATTCTCCCTTACTTAAGTTGTATTGATGACAGGCGGAGTTGCCCTGCGTGCGCCGTTCACGAAATCCAGAACAGCCCTTCGGGATCCATCTCTACCTGTTCGAGCTGCCGCTCGAAATCGGGATCAGGGCGAATGGAGGGAACGGGCAGGAAGCTCCCGTCCGCCTGCTTGGCATAAACGCGCCAGCTTCCCGCCTCCAGCTGAAATTGCGCGATCACCTCGCGGCTCCAATCCCGCTCCGGATAAGCCGGTCTGCTCTCGCACAAGGTCAAGCAGCTGCCGTTCCACTCGTACGCCAATCTGACAGAGGAGTGTACGCCCCGAGGCACCTTCATTTCAATGTAGCCGTCCAGTATCCTCTCTAGTCTTCTGACTGTGAATGTATCCATCTTTTCTTCACCCCAAGCGTCGCGCCGTTACCAGCTGGACTTCTTAATGCCGGGAATTTGACCTTTATACGCCAGCTCCCGGAAGACGATACGCGACACTTTGAATTTGCTCAGGTATCCATGCGGCCTGCCGGTGACCTCGCAGCGGTTATGCAGACGCGTCGGAGACGCGTCTCTCGGAAGCTTGTTCAGCCCTGCGTAATCCTTGTTTTCCTTCAGCTGCTTTCGAATCTCCGCATAACGGGCTACGGTAGCCTGTCTTTTCATTTCTTTGACGACCTTTGATTTTTTGGCCAAGCCTAACACCTCCTTAATAGTAATAATTACGATTAATTATAATCAACTATTTGGAAATTGCAATCCCTTGTCGATCTGCCTGTTTTTGCTAGCCTTTCGAATCCTTGTAGATTTCCCTCATGACATGCCGCAGCTCCGGCACGATGATTCGGCAGACTGCCAGACGGACCGCTCCCTTGGAGCCCGGCATGGAGAATACGGCTTTCCCGCCGCAGACGCCCGCGACAGCCCTGCTCAGAATCACGGCCTCTTGTCTGATTCCGGCATTCGGGTATCCGATACGGTAATAATCATGCAACTGACCGTTGCGGGGCTATCCTTACGATGTTGTTCAACAGACGTTTCCGTCATTCCCATCTCTCCTTCAATCGTTATCGTCATAAGCCGCTGCGCTTCGAAGCGGCGTGCGCAGGGCGATGGCGAACAGGAGAAGCATAAGCGCCGACATGAACGCAAAGGTCGGCTGAGCACCAATGCTTGATGCGGTTAGTCCGCCCAGCAGAGCCCCAAAAGGCGACCCGCCATAAGCGATCATGCGGCCGCCGGCATGCACTCTGCCCTGCAGATGATCGGGCGTCAGCTGCTGGCGCAGCGTAATGCCGTTCATAATAATCAAGGTACTGGCAGCGCTCCATAGTAGATAGAATGCGGATGCCGCGGGAAGAGCTCCGCTCATGGCAAAGCCGAACAACGAGATGCCGCTGACGGCCAATCCCACGATCGTTATTCGCCCTGGTCTGAGTCTGGCCCTGAGACGAGGCAAGCTCAGGCTTGCAAGCAAGGCGCCGACGGAGCCGGCGGTCAGCAGCAGCCCGAACTGCGGCGCTTCGTCTGCGATGCCGATCTCGCTTGCGGCGAACACGACAAGCAGACCGGCCGCAGCGCCTCCAACGAAGCTGTTGCCGAAGCCCAGCAGCGTCAGACTGCGAATGAGCGGCTCCGCCCATATAAAACTCAGACCTTCGCGTATGTCGGTCCCGAGCATCCGCAGCCGTCCCTCGGGTGCCGCTTCCGCGCGAGTTCGTTCCGCCTGGAACGGTTGTCTGATCAAGCCGATCGTCAGCGCGGACAGGAAGTAGCAGACCGCTGTTACGGCAACGGCCCATTCCGCGCCCCACGCCGCGATCATCACCCCCGCGAGCAGCGGACCCGCGATTCGGATTACGGTGTCCGACGCAATAAGGAGACTGTTCGCGGCGACAAGGCTCCGTCTCCCGACCAGCTGCAGCAGTGCGCCATGGCTGGCGGAATCGAATCCGACAAAAGCGACGGCGGACAGGAACGACACTGCGATCAAATGCCAAGGCGAAGCCTGGCCCGCCAGCATAGCCGCCACGGGCACCGAAGCGAGCGCAGCCGCGCTGAACAGGTCGCAGCCGATCATCATCCGCTTTCGGTTGCCGCGATCGGCGAATGCTCCAGCGAGCAGGCCGAACAGCAAATACGGCAAGCTTCCGCTCGCTGCCACCAGAGACGTGAAAATCGGCGAAGAGGTTTGCTCGTAAATATAGAACGGAAGCGCCACAACCGATATTCCCGAGCCGAAGTAGCTAAGCAAATTGAAGGCGTAATAAAGCCCGAAGCCTCTATTCGACCATAGAGAGGCTTGGCCCGCAGCCGATGCTGCGCGCCGGCTCACTTCTTCACCCCCGACCTGCGCAGCAGGTAGAGGAAGAACGGCGCGCCCAGCAGCGTCGTAACCGCCCCGACCGGCAGACTGGATAAGTGATGCTCCATTCCCGGCAGGACGAACGTAAGCGTTATGCTCTGTCCTGCCCAATCGGCCGCAGATAGCAGCACGGCGGACAGCAGCGCGCTCGCTGGGAACAGTAGAAGCGGCTGGGAGCCGACGAGGCGACGCGCGATATGAGGGCCGATCAAGCCGATGAAGCCGATCGCGCCGACAACGGATACCGCCGCGGCCGTCAAGACGGCCGCCGACAGCAGCAGCAGCAGCTTTATCCGGTTCACGGCAAGGCCGAGTCCCGCGGCCGTCTCGTCGCCCAGCCGAAGCAGCGACGCATGCCGCGCGAGCAGCATGGCCAGAGCGAATAACGCCAGTCCCCATGGCCATATATGGCTCCAATGCGTCCACACCTTGCCGTTCAGCGAGCCGAAATTCCACAGCAGGATGGAGGACAGCCCCTCCTGATTGCGCAGCAGCAGGAGGGACGTCGCCGATTGAATAATGGAGGTCGCCACAATGCCCGTAAGAGCGAGTCTGGCTCCGTTATTGCCGCGTCTGCCGTTCAGCAAATAAATAACGACGACTGCCGCCATGCCGCCGGCCAGCGCTACCCAAGACAGACCTCCGCTCGCAAGCCCAATGCCCGGCCAGACATGCATAGCCAGTACAACGGACAGCACGGCACCTGCGGATACGCCGATCAGCCCGGGCTCCACCAGCGGATTGCGCATGACGATCTGCAGAATCGCGCCGGCGAGCCCCAGCATGGCGCCTGCCGCCATCGCCACCAGGACGCGGGGCAGACGTAAGTTCCAGACGATATGGCGCGTTCCCGCATCGTCCGATACGTTCAACAGTGCCCTCACGACTTCGGCTATAGACAGCGAGGTTCTCCCGAACGCTATATGCAGTACGAGCATAACCGCGAGCAGCGCCGAGAGGATAACCA
The DNA here is from genome assembly GCF_059686975.1 of Paenibacillus xinjiangensis. Lineage (NCBI taxonomy): Bacteria > Bacillati > Bacillota > Bacilli > Caryophanales > Paenibacillaceae > Paenibacillus > Paenibacillus xinjiangensis. Next base: position 56,508 of record NZ_JCAALS010000025.1, read on the forward strand.
TAGCAGTTAGAAAAGAGGCGCTTGATCGATTAGCCAATTGGCCCTCCCCCTCTCCGTATTAGCACATATATAAGAAAGACGCTCCCGCCGAGCAGCGTCGTCCATAAGCCGACCGGAATTTCCATAGGAGCGAACAGCAGCCGGGCAAAGCCGTCTGCAGCCGATAGCAGCGCCGCTCCGCAAATTGCCGAGACGGGCAATACGAGCCGGGCATCCGTCGTGCGAAGCATGGCGCGGGTCAGATGCGGCGCAAGCAGTGAAATATAGCCGATCGGGCCGCATTGTGCCACGGTTACCGCGACCAGCAAGGCGCAGGTCACAAGCATGAGCAGCCTGGTTCGCCCTACCTTCATGCCGAGTCCGGCTGCCGCATCGTCACCTAGCTGCAGCAGATTGACGGAACGCGCCAGCAGCATCGCGGCAGGAAGCATAATGACGAGCCAAGGAACAAGGCGATCGACATGCTCCCAGCTGCGATTGGCTAACGATCCCAACAAATACGTATACAGCAGGTTGACGTCGTTGCTTGTCCCGAGTGCGATGAGCACGACCAGAAGTCCATTCAGCATGGCGGACACGGACATACCGACGAGCAGCATGCCCACAGCCCCCCTGCTCCCCCTGGCCGCAAGGACGACAATTGCCCCGCCGGCCAGACCGCCAACGAGCGCAAGCAGCGGCTGCAGCTGGAACGGCACCGGCAGCCGCAGCACTGTTACGGCCGCTATGGTCAACGAAGCGCCTGCCGTAATGCCGAGCAGCTCGGGTCCTGCCAGGCGATTGTTCAGCGCACCCTGCATCAGCGTACCGGAGGCGCCCAGAAGAGCGCCGACCATCAAGCCGAGTATATAGCGCGGCAGCCGAATCTCGCGTACCAGTATTTGCTCAAGCTCGTCTCCGCCCGGCGCGAACAGAGCGGACGATATCGCGCTCCAGCCCAGTACGGGCGTTCCGTATTTCAAACAAGCCGCAAAGGAGACAACGAGTACGACCGCTAAAACAAAAACCGGAAGAATAAGAGTTCTTCCGGTCTTCAACGTCTTCATTCGATTCAGCATGCGAATTACCAATCCCTAGTAAAGATCCGGATACATGATGGCCAGCGCCTCGTCCATCAGAATCGACAGCGAGCGCGTCCCCCGGCCGTCTCCCCAGATTGGCGACCGCACCTCATGCACCTGTTCGTTCTGAACCGCCTTAAAGTTGCTCCAAAGCGGCGATTCGGCTAGCTGCTCCGAAACCGACTTCGTTCCCGGACTATACGAATAGCTCTCGACAAAGATGATGTCGGGATCCTCGACGAGCAGTTTCTCCAAGGAATACGGAACGCTGCCTTCGCCGTAAGGATCGTCCTCCGAATTCTCGACCTTCCAAGGATAATTGGAAATCTCCTTCATCACCGTTCCGCCTAGGCCGCTGTCGGTAATAACCGAGAAATTGACGTCGGAGCCGAAAATAATTAAAGCTTTTTTATCCTTGGGAGCTTGCTCGCTGGCCGTCTCCAGCTTATCGAGGAACCGCTCCTTGGCTGCAGCAGCTTCCTCCGTTCTGCCCGTTAGCTCGCCAATCGTCTCGAGGAACGCGATCGAATCATCGTAATGCTTTGGATTTCCCAGAAATAGCGGTGCAACCCCGTTCAAGCCTTCACGGAGCGAGTCGTGAACGCCCGACAGACCGATAACCAGGTCCGGCGCTGCGGTAACGAGATCCTCCAGACTCGGCTCGAAGAAGCTGCCGCCGATCGAAGGGAATGTATCCCCTTCACTGCCGTAAAACTCCGGCGAGCTCGCAATCTCGCGAACGCCGCTCTCCGCTATGGCCGCCGGCTTCATGCCAAGCTCCGCCAGCACATCTACGCAGAGGGAGACGACGCACGCAATCTTCTCGACGGGCTTGTCAACCGTAATGGAAGCGCCCGTCACATCGGTAGCCGTCACCGGCTCGAAGGTCGGCTTAGCCTCCGTCTCAGGCGATGGCGACGCGGAAGGCTCCTCCGCAGCGTTATTGACATTGCCCGCGTTGCTGCCGCAGGCTGCCAGTATAATCATCATCAGGATAAGTGCCAGGTGAATCGTTGCTTTCTTTTGCCGCATGAATGATATACCCCTTTGTGTTTGATTGGAAATGAGATTATAACAATATTCCGGCCTACAAATAGTAATTGTTACGATTACTAATAGTAATATTTACTATTAACTTTGTCAATGGATTTATTGCCAATAAAAAACTATTCTTCAGAGCGTCAGACCGTTCTGGCTCAAGAAGAAGCCGTTTCAATTCGTTTTCGGAAAATCGCTCCTAAAAAAACGGTCACGTCTCGAATAGGGCCTCTGGGCTCGACGGCAGCCGACAGTGGCAAAACGATCAGACTTGGAGGTACAGGATAAAGTGAGAAATCAATAACCTTCAATAACAATACAAAAGCTCGCTGACAGCTGAACTGCTGCAGCGAGCTTGTATGTTGAAGAAGTTGAGTCGCATTTGCTCAGCTAAGAATCCCCTTATACACCTCAATAGCCCTTGCCCGCGACGCCTTTAAGTCGACGATTGCCCCTGGCTGCGGCTGGTGAATCGCTTTATCGGACAAGTGAGCAAGATGCGGAAGCCAGCGGCGAATATAGGAGCCGCTCAGATCATGCGTCTGTGATTGGGTGACGGGGTTCATTACACGGAAATACGGCGATGCATCGTAGCCGAGAGAGGAGCTCCACAGCCATCCACCGCGGTTCAGGGTATTGTCATAGTCACTCAGGTTGAGCCGGAAGTAATTCTCTCCGAGCGTGAACCGGCTTAGCAGGTTTTTCGTCAGGAACATAGCTGTTACCATCCGCAGCCGGTTAGGCATCTCTCCTGTCCGATTCAGTTGCGTCATGGCCGCATCAATAATCGGGATCCCCGTTGCACCGCGAGACCATGCTTCAAAATGCTCATTCGTAAGTGAAGTCAAATCTAAGTCTGCTTCATAACGGAAGAACTGCTCATGGAACATCGCTTGGTAGATATAGAAGTCCCGCCATGCCAGCTGTCGTATCCAAGATTCAGATCCTGGCAGCCCTTGAGCTGTTTCGTAAGCTTGGCGAGCGGAGACCGCTCCTGTATTAATGAATCGGGACAGCCCGCTGGATAAATCCTCTGCGTATAGATCCCGTTGCTCGGAATAAGAGGCCATCCGTTCTCGCACGAAGCGATCAAGCGTGCCTGCGGCCTTCACCGCAGTACAATCCATAATAGTAGTACCGCCGAGAGCCGCCGCCGCTTCCTCCGGCAATTTATACCGTACGGATAATTCGCAGCTCAGCTCTTGTATAGTTGTTAAATGCTCAATAGTCGTCTCTTCAGATGGAGAGTAATATTGCAGCATATAGGTACTCCACATTCTATAGAAAGGAGTGAATACCTTATAAGGCTCCGTACGTCTGGTGAACGCTTGGAAACCTTCAAGATCTGCCAGTGCCGCATCTGCAAGGGGCGTCCAACGTCTGCCTGCAGCTCTTACCCTCTGCTGCACATGCTCATCGCGCTGTCGAGCGTAGGGCGTGTAGTCCGCTTGAACAATAACCTCATCAATCGGATGGCATTGCAGCAGAGCTTCCGTAATTTCGGCTGGATCGCCGTAGAGCACGTGAAGCTCTTTGCCCGCCACTGCATATTCATGCAGCAGCGCAGCAGCCTGGCGGATGAAATTCCGCCCGCTATGGGTGTGCAATCGACCGCCTCCGGCTAACTGCGGATCGATAATCAGAAGATGAATACCGACATCTTTCTGTTTTTTTATATAATCAAATGCGCGCATATGGTTTGAACGTAGATCTTTGCGGTGAATAAATAAGTACATGGCAGGCGCTCCCCCTTAGACGTGAGAAAACAGCAAAGCCGCATGTGGTTTGTCATAACAGAGACAAACAACTGCGGCTTTGCTGAAAAAGTCATTCCTCGCTTCGGTGAGGAAGTGAGGTGCTGGCTTTATTTTTCGTCAGCATATTTGTCAAATGTGGATTGGTCCATGACGCGACGAGCGTTCATGTACCGAGTTTCGTAATAGGAATCGCTAAGCTTGCTGATAATAACACCCTTGCTGGAAGAAGCGTGTGCAAACTTACCGTCGCCTACATAGATGCCGACATGGGAAACGCCTTTGCCACTTGTGTTGAAGAACACAAGATCGCCAGCTACCAGATCGCCTTTAGCGACTGCTTCACCGGTTTTGGATTGCGATGCAGAAGTACGTGGAAGATCAATGCCCATTTTGTCAAACACATAGGTTGTGAAACCTGAGCAATCGAAGCCTCTCGTTGTTGTGCCACCGCTTTGGTACGGAGTGCCGATTACATTATCGATGATTCCGTCCATTTTGGAGCCTGCAAAAACGCTGCCTGCTTGAAAAGCTAGCATTAACACAAGTCCGAATAGTATTGCTGTAACCTTTTTCAAAATGGTGAAACTCCTTCCAATGCCTACGAGGTTAGCTGTGGGGTTCGGTTGAAGGATCCCTATGATTTCTCAGGCGCCGATTAGAGCTTGGCTCGGACGTCGAAATCAATTCACCCAGAGTGGTTCCCCCGTTTCCAGTACAAGGAATTAGGCAAGCTTTGTTATGTACTCGATAACTATTCTGTTTTTTTTCTTGAACTCCTCCCCAAACTGGCAAATTCTAATAATTCTCATGTAACCTTTTGGCTGAAAGGAACGTTTATTATGATTTTTTGTATAAACATTTGAAAATTATAGGTCATTTAGACTAATGAAACGGATACTATTTACATTTATTATGTGAGGTATTTGTAGAATATGCAGATTATTCTCGCGAGAATGAACGGCTCTCACGCTCCTTAGAGAGAATAATGTGTAAAAGTGACAGGTTTAGAGACAAAAAACAGCCTTGCAGAGGATCCTCTACAAGGCTTGTTAGTCGTCATTCGGCATTAGGTCTGCTTAGATTGCAGGCACTCGTATTGCGCAGCTACCGTCCATACCTTCATCATACTGCGGATCAAGTTATAGCCTTGGTGAAGGATGAGTGCGAGCAGGCCGGCCCATACTAGCGAGATACTGGTGACGAATAGACTGATTCCGGCGCCAATAGCCCACATGAGCAATGAGATGGCTGCAAAAGGAAGGATATGCCGCATAGCAGTCCATAGCTTAGGGAGGATGCCTTCTCCTGTGATGGTGCCAAGCTGCATAGCGAGGAGCAGCAGGTGGAGCACCACGCCCCATAAGAGCCAACCGCCAGCGGCGGGCAGCAGCCCCAGTATAAGCTCCGTGATGGAGCTGCTCTGCAGCAGCGACTGCAGGGCTTTGGGCAGGAGCCACCAGGCAGGGGCGAGTACGAGCAAGGTTTTCAACCAATATAAGAGTGCGATCGGCCTGAATTTCTTGCGTATGCCTTGGATGAACTGCGTTCCTCCCGCATCAGTAGAGTGATGAAGGGAATAGTATAGGCCGGCATCGAACAGTGGCGTGAGCAATATTCGCGTAACGAGCAGCCCCCCCAGCAGCCAGATATACGGGGTAATAAGATCCGTCTTCAACAATTGGAATTGCGCTTCGTTGAAGAAGAGCCTGACAGCTGAAGGGGATTCAGGGAAACGTCTGAGCAGCGGCGTAACGATAGAATCAATGAATCGATATAAGAAGAATCCCCAGAGCAGCTGGTACAAGAAGAAGAGAATCACGATATAGAAATGCTTGACTGCAAGATGCCAGCCTTGCTTCATATAATGCTTCATGGTCATTGCCTCCTTACCACCCTAACATACCGAGCAGCCCTTCGATTATTTTGGCCGTACTGAGGCTCCAACGTGTACGCGTGCTCTCTGGAAGGTCAGCCTTCATGTAGTTATTAATATGCTTGTTGTCGAGCACATTCGTATTGCCCGGATCAATCGTTACCGAAGCGAGCGGGGCATCATGAACAATCTTGAACTGGATGTGCGACTCATCGGCTTCCCAAGTCTTCGGCAGCTGAGTTCCGTCCTTGAACTGCATAACGAGTGGGATAGTGCCGTTGCTGCCGCCGTTCTTTTTGATGAGAACGACTGATTCGTACATGCTCTTGCCATCCTGCTCCACCTTGTTCACGTTGATGGACTCCACAGAGAAGTCTGCCATTTGGCTGCCATAGACATATTGGGTGAAATAATCATGCCACTTCTGCTTCGTCACCTGCTCGACTACCCTCTGGAAGTCGCTGCTCGTCGGATGCTTGAATTTGTACTTCTGAAAATAAGTGCGCATAATCTTCTGCATCATCTTGGTACCGACCTGATTCTCGATGCCAATCAAGACAAGCTTGGCCCGCATGTACACATTTTCCGCATAAATATCATGGCTCTTGTAAGCCCAAGAAGGCTGCTTCAGCGGAGCGGGAGATGTTATGTAGCTGGCTTCCAGAGGGAGATTGGGTGTAAGTCCATAGACGTTCTCCATCACCTTGTCCTCCGCATAGGAGGTGAATCCTTCATCCAGCCAAGCTTCCTCGAATTCATTGGAGGCAACCATGCCATACCAATATTGATGACCGACCTCATGGACAACGGTTCTCTCCAGGCTGTAGCCAGGATTTGCGGTCTCAGCGGCGAATGCGGTCACGAGAGTCGGATATTCCATTCCCCCTGCGCCATTCGCGCCTTTCGGAGGAACGACGACGGACAGCGTAGAATAGGGATACTCTCCGTACCACTGAGCATACTTCGAGAGAGCGGACTTCGCCGCATGCATATAGCGGTCTTTCAGCTCCGCATGTAAAGGATCGATGTAGAGCTTGATGCGAACGCCAGGAATATTAGTCCCAGAGAGCGTGTCCTCCACATAGACGAAATCAGGTGATGCTGCCCAAGCGAAATCATGTACATCATCCGCATAGAATTGATAAGTAATGGTGCTGCCATTACTCTCTGCTGCTTTGGTCTGGAAGCCAGTAGCAGCTACGGTATAAGTGTCAGGTACTTGGATGCGAGCAGAGTAAATACCGAAGTCGCTGTAAAATTCGGAATTGCCGTGGTATTGATGCGTGTTCCAGCCTTCAGCGGCTCGGCCTCTTGTTCCTGCTGTCTCATAGACCGCCAGCTTCGGAAACCACTGTCCTGCCATGACGAAGCTGCCGGAATAGCCCATGCGTGCGAATACTTCAGGCAGCTTCACCTCATAGCTCATTTGCAGGGTAACGGAGGCACCGGGTGCAACAGGTACAGGAAGCTTAAGCTTGGCCAGTGAGTAGTCATTCGGATTGCCATCGTCAGGCTGAACGTAATGAAGCCGCGGCAGCAGACTTTCCCCCTCGAGCGTCTGGAGCGATAACAGCTTCATATAGCCTTGACTGTCGGACGTTGCCTTATCAGACCTAAGCTGACCGCCCGATTCTTTCATGAAGGTGGTCTTGTCTGAGTAGAAGGCATTCGGATACAGGTGAAAATACAGCTCGGACACTGTTTTATTGCCTGGATTGGTCCATGTAACTGACTGCTCGCCGTCCAAATAACGGATATCGTCTCTAAGTGCGACGTGCATGTGGTATTCGACGACTCGCTTACTGAGCGCTTCAGGCTTGGACGCCCAATTATCAGGCTCGGATACAGGTGGCTTGGCCGCTTGTGGCGCAGGCTCCGACAGGGCTTTGGCAGCAGGGGCGAAGGCATACGTATATTGGGATTGCCAAGCGTGGCTGAAGCCCTGCTGGATGGATAGGCCGAGCAGGACGGCGGTGAGTATGAATAGCATTAATCGTTTGACGTGGCGTGGAGTCATTGAACGTTTCCCTCCCGTTGACAAGCATCTACAGCATGTATATGTTGGCTTTTCTCTGAATATTAGCTAAAATGGAATTATTGTATGGGGAAGGTGGAAAGACCATGACAGAGCAGCAAGGACAGCCGGCTGAGCCGGAGAAAAAAGAGAAGAAACAATTGGCGCTCAACGTTGTGAGCAACAAACAACATAAAGGCTTCGGAGCCGGAACAATCGACCTTAGCGCAGTATCCTGCGTCATTATTGATCAGGGTGTTGCCTATATTGATGACGGAGCCATGCACGCCAAGAGCAAGATAGAGCGAGGAATTAAGTTCAGTCCTGACAAAGAAAATACACCAAATGGCCGGCAATGCTGGATCGTATGGGTAGCCGTAGAGCGTACGGAGGCAGGTACTTTGTATGCTGGTGCTACCGCTTGCGAGATGCTGATTGATACGGAAGCACGCCGGGGCTGGAAAATCCTTGCCGATCACGTCAACAAGCTGGATCATGCGCTCAAGCGTCGCTTCAACCTAAGCGAGCTGGGACAGGAAGAGAAGGCAGCATTCCGTAAGCTGCTAATCGCGCATAACGAGGAATGGTGGAACCATTCCTCTGATGAGCTGAAGCAAGCTCTAGAGCCAGGCGAGCAAGCTTGAGAATAATCATATTCGGTGCGAGCGGTGGCGTCGGCAAGCAAGCCGTAAGGCAAGCTCTGGATGCGGGGCACCAGGTTGCGGCCTATGTTCGTAATGCGAACAAGCTTCCGATTCAACACGCTTCGTTGACGATCATTCAAGGCGATGGCTTAGATGAGACAGCCGTGAAAGAAGCCATTAGAGGCTGTGATGCCGTTATTAGCTGCGTAGGCAGCAGAGGGACTGGTGCGACTACGCTTATGTCCGATGTGACTAGGCATGTTCTAGCCGGTATGCAGGAGCATGGTGTGGATCGTATTTCCTATGTGGCATCAGCGGGTATTCATTCCGAGCTGAAGGGTGTTATAGGCTTTCTATTGTCACGAATATTGAAAAATGTGCTTATTGATCATCGAAGAGCCTATGAGCTTCTTGCAGGCAGTAAGCTGCAATGGACCGTTGCTCGTCCGATGCAGCTAACCGATGGGCCATGGACAGGGCAGTATCGCCAGTCTGAGGCTGTACCTAAGGGCGGTCAGAAGATCTCCAGAGCGGATACTGCTCACTTCTTATTGACTGCCGTAACGGAATCAGGCTATGCACGGAAATCCGTTGCATTAGCTTACTAAATCAATAGACTGGGGATGCCTTTGGCGACAAGCTGAAGGGATCTCCAGTTTTTTTTGTGAGAAGTGCAGGGGTGAGCGGGCTAATGTCCGTCTATTAATCAGGAAGGGAGGAGAGCGAGATTCAAGACGAAGCATGGATCAGAGCCGTTCGCGACGGCGGGCCTGCGGAGTTCCAATTATTCGTAGAGGCCTATGGGCCTTACTTATATAGAACCGTCTATGCTGTTATACGTTCACCGCATGATGCGGAGGACGTTACACAGGAAGTATTGCTGCAGATCTATCGCTCCCTCCCGGAATGTAGATTAGATGGCTTCAAGACGTGGATTACCCGTATCGCGGTTAATAAAGCAATTGATTGGAAGAGAAGTAAAGCTCGGAAGCCGGAGGAGCTTGTAGAGAGCGCGTATTCCCTTGAAGCGGCGGGCAACGAATCCGGCTGGAGCGAGCAGGCTGTGGAGCTCACGGTTGTAGAGCTCGAGGACAAACGGCAGGTTCGAGAACAGGTGAAGCAGCTGCCAGATAATTACCGTGAGGTTGTAACGGCTTATTATATGGAAGATAAATCCTATGAGGAAATTTCGATACAGACTGGCCTTGAGCGCAAAAGCGTGGAGTCCAGATTGTACCGGGCACGTAATTGGATTAAGCGGCATTGGCGAAAGGAGGACTTTGAATGAACGGGAAAAATGATGTGCGTAATTCGATGAATAGGAATAGCGAGCCACCGTATCCATCACATGAAGATGCGTCAACAATGAAGCTGTACGTACTGGGCCAGCTTAGTGATCATGATGCCGAGCGAATGGAGCAGCATATGTCGGATTGTGAAGCCTGTCTACTGCTATTCATGGAAGCAGTGGAGTCTGAGCAATCGACTATCGTAAGTCATGAGCAGCTTCCTGATATGGAGCAGCTCGGCATGCAGGTGAGAGATATCTTACTCTCTGAGCTGGAACAGGATGAACCATGGAGCGCAGAGCTGCTCGTTCAGGAGAAGCCTTACAGGCGCCGTACTTGGCTGCAGCATCCCATTACGCATTTCTCGGCTGCTGCTGCTATAACGCTGCTGCTGCTCGGAACGGGATCATTCAATGGCGTATCTGAGAGATTGACGGACCTCGACCGCGAGGAGCAAATGAGGCAGCAAGAAGGGCAGGATGCGCTTGCTCCCACCTGGTCTGATCGGATGGTTAGCAGAACACTTACGTGGCTGGATGGGGTCGAGGAAGTCCGGTTCAATAAAGAATGAAAGCGAGGATTGAGTGAGGGTGTATAAGAATCCGATAGTTGCTTTTTTGTTGTCCTTCATACCAGGCGCGGGCCATGCTTATCTTGGCCGGCCGCTACGGTTTTTCTTTTATGCAGGAGGGTTTTTCGGGCCGCTGGCTTTGTTGTTCCTCATTGCGATAACGGATTCTCATGTGGATGAAGGGTTGATGTACTTCTTGTTATTCATTGCTGCAGTATGTTGGGGCATTAATATGCTGGATATGCTCCTCTCCCTGCTGTCAGGCAAGCACAGAGGGGTGGGGGCAGCCGCAGACAGGGGGTATGAGCAGCCGGATCATCTTAATCTGATGGAGCAGCAGAGAGAGAAGACGCAGACTATGCTGATGTCTGTGATTCCAGGGCTAGGGCACATGTCCATAGGGCAGCTGCAGCGAGGAATTACGTTTCTCATTGCTTTCCTAGGCTTGTTCTCTATCATCATCTTTATAAGTGTGGTAACTGATGCTCCTGGATTTCTGATCTTTCTGCTTGGGCTGCCTGTTATCTGGATTTATTCGATGTTCGATGCGATCCAGCAGCTGCAGCGCAAGCAGCGTGGTGAGCTGCTGATAGACCGTCCTTTCTTCGAAGAGCTCGAGAATTATATCGGTACCGGGAAGAAGAACAAGGTGCTTGCGGCTACACTCTCCCTGTTCCCTGGAGCAGGTCACTTGTACCTTGGTCAGCAGAAACGCGGCCTTCAGATCATGGTTGGCTTCCTGTCAGCAGTCTACTTAATGGACTCGCTGCGGTTAACCCTGTTCCTGTTCCTGCTTCCTTTGTTCTGGTTCTTCGCTTTCTTCGATGTGCTGCAGCAATTGTCGCGTTATGAGAAGAATGAGTTGTCAGATGAAGCTGTTATAGCTCAGCTGGGACCTTATCAGAAATGGATAGGTTTAGCGCTTCTAGCGCTCGGTCTGTACTATCTAGGCGATAAAATGCTCACAAGCGGCTTCGTTAGAGAGAATTGGAGCGTAATTTATCAATACTATTTGGACTTCAAATATAATCTGCCGACCGCTGTCGTTGCATTCATTATGATTGCCGCCGGCCTGCGTCTGGTGTTCGGTGGCGGCTGGAAGGCTGCGCCGACAGCGAAGCCGCCTGCCCCGAAGAATCATACAAGAGCTGCGAGCAATGATAAGGAGGGGCGTTCATGAAAGCATGGCGAGTAGGCTCCTTATCGATGGGCATTACACTGCTCCTTCTTGGAGCGGCAGTAGCCATCTCAGTATGGAGCGGTGCTGAGGCTCTGAATATTATGCTGTGGGTGGCGCCGCTCGTCTTTATTCTACTCGGAGCCGAGCTGCTCCTGTATCTATGGCTCGCTGGAAGCGAGCGGATGGTTATTCGGTATGATTGGATAAGTGTCTTCTTCGTGGCGATCATCGGAACAGGCAGCATCGCTATGGCGGCACTGTCCTCTACAGGCCTGCTAGGCGAGTTTCGCGAAGCGCTGCAAATGAAGGACAGAACGGCTGTTGTTCAGACAGAGCCGGTACGTGTGCCGGATAACGTGAACAAGATTGTCGTTCAGTCATTTAAGCCTGTACAGCTTGATCTCAGCGAGGGCCGGGATGTAACGCTTCTGGGACAAGTGCAGTACCGTTCTGTCTACGTACTCGAGCATCCCGATCGAATGATTAGTACGAATACCGTCGGCAGCACCATGTATGTCATGGTGAGCAGACCGGAATATAAGAATGGCGCGCTCATCTCCGAATCTATTCATCCGAAGCTCACCCTCATACTGCCTAAGGAAATCAAGGTGGAGCAGCGCGAGTTCTAATCGCTCGAATATAGTAAAAACCCTGTAACTGGGCTAGGGACTGACCCCTGTTTGTGAGACAGATCAAAACACCTTGCAAGCTATGTGGCCAGTCGCCTGAAATCAATCGGCGACTGGTTATTTAGTTTCGTTTGAATGCGAGTTGAGTTATAGTAAGTAATGTAGTCTCGAACGGTTTGTACAACGATTGCCGTCGTTGTACAGGTAAGACCTTCGAGGTAGAACGTTTCAGACTTTAGGGTGGAATGAAACGATTCGATGGGGGCATTATCAGCGGGCGTTCCCTTGCGGGACATGCTCATGGTAATGCCTTTTCCTTTGATTGCTGCTTGATAGGCCTCAGACGTGTACACACTGCCTTGATCACTATGGAGCATCATCCCAGGTCGACTCGGTAGTTGATGCAACGTATCTAAAACAAACGACGTATCTTGTTTGTCTGCTATACTGTAAGCCACAATCTCACTGTTGTACAAGTCCAAGATGCTCGACAAGTATAACGTTCTCCCACCATAGGGCAAGTACGTAATGTCGGTCACGAGCTTTTGCAAGGGCGCCTCTGCTTGAAATTCTCGTTTTAGTAGATGCTCAGCTAGATGAGTGGGCTGTCCTGTCTGCTTACGTTTCTTCATTCTGACCCGACATTGTAAGTACTCTTGCTGCATAATCCTCTGTACACGCTTGTGATTGATGGTTTCATCGATTCGAAGGAGAGCTGTGATCTTCCGATACCCGTAGCGAAATTTGTGCCGAATACAGAGCTCCCGAATCTTCTCAACCACAGGTTTGAGCGGTTTAGTTCGATGCTCCGCTTTCCAACGATAGTACGTTGCGCGGGCAATGCCTAGCAGATTACAGGCATGCTTTACAGGCATGCTTTACAGGCATGAACCCTTGAATGGATTCCATCCAAGCGACTACAACTTTTGGGGACACCTCCTTTTCATCTCGTTGTACTTTTTTAAGACTTCGATTTGTTGCCTGAGAAACCGATTTTCTGCCCGCAGCTTCTCTGTCTCCGATCCATACTCGGGCCCCTTGCCATAGCTATATTGTTTACCTACGGGTTGTTCCAGTCGATGCATTTCACCATTGCGATACCAGCGCATCCATGTTTTCACTTGTGTTTGATTGCTTACGTTTAGTTGCTCCATGACCTCTCGTACCGTAACTCCGGCCAATCTCATTTTTATGGCGTTCATCTTCACTTCTAATGGATAACTCACTCTTGTTGCCAATGCAAAAACACCTCCAAAGTTGTCCCCACACATCTTACGACATGGGAGCCTTTTTTTGAAGGTGTTTTAATTTGTCTCACTCTAGGGGGTCACCCCCCTAAGCCAGCTACAGGGTTTTTTATTAATTTATTTAGTTGTCTCAGGCTCCGGATAGTCTACCCCAAGCGTATCAACCGTCACTTTTTTCATCGCGAGCGGTGTATTTGGGCGGTCTTGACTGCCACGAGGCTGATTCACGATCTCATCGACTGTCTCCATACCCTCAATGACTTCGCCAAATGATGCATATTGTCCGTCAAGCGAAGGTGCGTCAGCAACCATGATGAAGAATTGGGAGCCTGCAGAGTCAGGATCACCCGATCTAGCCATGGACAGGATGCCGCGCGTGTGCAGCAGCTCATTCTCGAAGCCATTATTCGTGAATTCGCCTTTGATGCTGTATCCAGGTCCGCCCATTCCAGTGCCTTCAGGATCACCGCCCTGAATCATGAACGTTGGAATGACGCGGTGGAAGATCGTTCCATCATAGAAGCCTTTATTAACAAGAGAGATGAAGTTGTTCACCGTATTTGGCGCAATCTCGGGATACAACTCGATTTTGATTAATTTGCCGTTGTCCATCTCGATAGTGACAACCGGATGCTTGTCAGAACCTAATAGCTTGCTGGGTTTGGGAACAGGTGTAGGAGCTTCTGGTGCCGTTGTTGCTGCGTTAGTGCTTCCCTGATTAGTGGTCTTCTTATCTCCACATCCTGCTACGATAAGGAGTATTGCTGCAGCAATCAGAAGTAATGCTGGCGTAAGTTTCGTTCTCATTTCTTAATGCCCTCCCAAAAGATAGTTGCCCAGTAGGTATTATAGCATATGCAAGCCCTGTCCCAAAGACAAATAAAGAAAGGGCTAACAGAAGGAGGTAGATAGCTGATGAAATGATGATCGACAGCATAAGAAACGCCCCCCGAGTAAGCTCGGAGGGCGTTTCTACTTCTATATTAGCCGATTACGTTGTTCTCCATAATCCAGATCGAGCCAGCGACAACCGTCACTAGAATAATAAGCCCGAAGATAAGCGCATAGATGTTGTATTTGGGCTTCTGCTCATCTCTGATGTGCATGAAGAAGAGCAGCTGCACAACAAATTGCAGAATAGCCATGATGATAATGAAGACAACCGTTGCACTCTTGCTGAACAGGTCATTCAATACGACGACGAGTGGAAGAATAGTTAGAACAATCGATAAGATGAATCCGATCACATAGGATTTCATCGAGCCGCTATGAGCGTCATGCGAGCCGGCATGGGCGTTTGAGCTATGCTTTTCCATCCTACATCACCCCCATCAAATAAACGACTGTTAGAACAAAGATCCATACTACGTCAAGGAAATGCCAGTACAAGCTGATAATGTTCACTTTACGCTGTGTGACTGGTGTGATTCCGCGGCGACGAAGCTGAATGATCAGCGCGATCATCCATATCAAGCCGACAGATACGTGAAGTCCGTGAGTACCAACGAGGGTGAAGAAGGCGGACCAGTAAGCACTAGTCCCGATGTTCACACCTTCATGTACCAATTCGATAAACTCGGCTACTTCGAGGTATATAAAGGACGCGCCTAGAACTGCTGTAACAGCCAACCAGCCGATAAGGCCTTTTTTATTCCCTCTATGCATCTGAAGAACAGCGATACCGCTCGTGAAGCTACTTGTCAGCAAGATGAAGGTCTCAGCGATGACACCAGGCATCTTGAACATTTCGTCAGGCGTTGGACCGCCATCCGTGCTGAAGCGCAGAACCATGAAGGTAGCGAACAGCGTACCGAACAGGATAATATCCGTTATAAGAAACAGCCAGAAGCCGAATGTCTTTAATGATTCATGATCATGGTGATCATCATGTCCATGGCTATCATGACCATGAGCACCGTGACCCTTTACTGCTTGTGCCATTATGTTGTCCTCCTTAACGCTGCTGCTTCGGTGCGCTCGATCTCATCTACAGGAATGTAGTAGTCGGTATCGTAGCTGAACGAACGAGCAAGCATGCAGATGGCTACGCCGATAAGGCCAGGAACAATCATCCACGTCCAGCCCCATACAAATCCGAATCCGGCAATGAAGAAGAACACGGACATGACGAACGGAATTGCAGAGTTTTTCGGCATATGAATCGGCTCAAGTGGTGCAAGCGGCTTAGGCTTCTCACCCTTGGCGATGCGTTGCTTCTCTTCCCACCACTCATCCTGGCTAGTTACAACAGGAAGGCGTGCGAAGTTGTACATTGGAGCTGGTGATGAGATCGACCATTCAAGCGTACGACCGTCTCCCCAGTTGTCTCCGCCGTCGACTTTCTTCAAGAACTTGATGCTGTGTGCAATTTGCCATACTTGGAACAGGAATGCCAGACCCATAATGAATCCGCCGATTGTCGAAACGACGTTAAGCGGCTGCCAGCCCATATCGAAGTTGTATTCGTTGAAGCGGCGAGTCATACCCATCAAGCCAAGCGCGTATTGCGGCATGAAGCAGACATAGAAACCAATGTTCCATAGCCAGAATGCCCATTTGCCAAGCCCTTCATGCAGAGTGAAGCCGAACATTTTTGGCCACCAGTAGTATAGGCCTGCGAAATAACCGAATACAACGCCGCCGATCAACACTTGGTGGAAGTGAGCGATCAAGAAGTAGCTGTTATGGAACTGGAAGTCAGCAGGTGCTACGGACAGCATAACCCCGGTCATCCCGCCGACAACGAAGCACGGAATGAAAGCTAGTGTCCACATCATAGGCTGCGTGAGCGTGATCCGTCCTCGGAACATCGTGAACAGCCAGTTAAATATTTTGACCCCTGTAGGTATCGCAATCAACATGGTTGTGACCGCGAAGAATGCATTAACGTTAGCGCCTGAGCCCATTGTGAAGAAGTGGTGAGCCCAAGTGAAGAAGGAGAAGAATGCGATCGATATAAGTGCGAATACCATCGATTTGTATCCGAACAGCTTCTTCTTCGAGAAGGTTGACACGATATCAGAGAAGATACCGAATGCCGGTAATATAACGATATATACCTCGGGGTGACCCCACATCCATATTAGGTTGATATACATCATCGGGTTGCCCCCGCCGTCGAGCGTGAAGAAATGTGCCCCTACATAACGGTCGATGAAGAGCAGGAACAGCGTAACAGTAAGAATAGGGAAAGCGAACATGATCGTAATGGATGAAGACAATACCGACCAAGTGAACATCGGCATTTGCATCAGCTTCATACCTGGTGCACGCATTTTTAGAATAGTTGCTACAAAGTTGATACCACTCGCCAAGGAGCCGATACCGGAAATCTGTATACCCCAGATGTAGAAGTCTTGACCAACACCTGGACTGCCTGACAGCTCAGACAACGGTGGATAAGCAAGCCAGCCTGCATCAGGCGAACCACCGATAACGAATGATACGTTGAACAGCATCGCGCCCATGAAGAACAGCCAGAAGCTGAGTGAGTTCAGGAACGGATAGGCAACGTCACGCGCGCCAATCTGAAGCGGAACAACAATGTTGAATAGACCGAACATAAGTGGCATGGCCATGAACAATATCATGATGACGCCATGCGTGGTGAAGATGGCATTGTAGTGATCGGCATGCAGGAACTCTAGATTCGGAAGAGCCAGCTGCGTTCTGATCAGTAGGGCATCGACGCCTCCGCGGAAGAGCATGAGAATCGATGCGAGAATATACATAATACCGATTTTTTTATGATCGACAGTAGTAAGCCATTCCGTCCATAACCAGCGCCATTTCTTGAAGTAGGTTAGAACGAATACGACTGCTACTGACGCTAGAGCGATAGATACTTGCGCGCCCAAGATGAGCGGATCGCCGGTGACGAAAAAGTCATTCAGCATGAAGTCTATAAAATTCTGAAACATTTGGCTTCTCCTTTCCGTAAACTCAATTTAATGCCCTTCATGGGAAGACGTTGCTTCATTATCCGTCATTCCCTCCATGTCATGATCCATATCTGTCATGTCATGGTCCATATCTGTCATATCTTCGGAAGCGTCCTCCGATTGCTCGGACTCTTCTGTATGGCCATGCTGGTGACCTGTGCCACCTTCGCCGATATATTGCATAACAACATGATCGAACAATCCTTCTGGGAAGGATGAGAAGGTTTCAGGGTTAGAAGCGCCAGGTTCGGTTAGTTTCTCGAAACCTGCCATAGTTAATGCAGGGTAGTTGCTCTTCACATCTTGTACCCATGCTTCGTAGTCCTCTTCTGAAGTTGCCTTCACGTTGAACGTCATCTTAGCGAATAGCTCCCCGGTAAAGTTGGCGCCTGATCCGTAATAATCTCCAACTTCGTCGGCTTGCAAATAAAGGGTCATCGCCATGCCGGACATCGCGTAGATTTGACCGCCAAGCTGTGGAATCCAGAAGGAATTCATCGCCTGATCCGCAGTAACCTTGAACTTGATCGGTACACCTTCAGGAATTTGCAAATAGTTCACAGTAGAAATACCCTCATCCGGATAGGTGAACAACCATTTCCAGTCTAATGAGGTAGCTTCAATTGTTATAGCTTCCTTCTCTGACACAATTGGCTTGGAAGGCTCAAGATCGTAGGTGTACTTCACTGTCACTATGCCTAGAATAGCAATAATAACGATTGGAATACCCCACCAGGTTACTTCCAGCTTCGTGCTGTGCTCCCAATATGGCTTATACGGAGCGTTGTTGCCCTTCTTATCACGGTAGCGCCATATAATGTAGGCGGTTAGGATGAGTACAGGAACAAGAATTATGAAACATAGCAGCGCAGTGAAATAAATTAAATCTTTCTGTGCTTCGCCGATTGGTCCTTTCGGATCGAGCACGATATACTGCTCGCCGCAGCCCGTAAGCAACACGACCATCAGCATGATTAGCATGGGTGGCAATAGACGAATATACGATCTCACATTGTTTCAACTCCTCAGGTTTACTCTTAGCTCTACATTAACAGAACTGAGGCGGAATAACTGCGGGCTTAACAATTACGTCAACAATTCGTCTTTTTTCTGTAATAGAAAGTTCACCAGTTAGACAACTGTACTAAATTTCCTTTTTATTTTCTGGAAGAAACAAGAATAGACCGCTATTCGTCATGTTGGACGAATAGCGGTCTATTTGTTATTGCACTTGGGAAAAGGATTCGTTATAGATCCTGATTCTGTTCAGAAGAATTGGTACTCTCAGCCAACTGCTGGTTCATTCTCGCATGGACAAGACCGATCGCTGTACCAATGACGAAGATGAACACGCTGCCTACCATGAAGCCTAATCCTACCATTAACCAGACGTTTTTATCGCTAAAGTGGGTTATATTGACAAGACACATCAGAACACCCAGCGTCAGAGCTGTCCATGCGAATATGGTCATTAGTGTAACCAATTTCTTCACAATTACGATTGAGGCAGGCTGAGCATGGCTTACTGTTACTGTTTTCGTTGTCATAATAAACACTCCCGTATATTTGTAAGTGCTTTCTTGAGATCACTATAACACATTATATGGGTTTGTTCAAAGAAAATTCACTTTTTGATCAAATTTCCGACAAAATTAGGCGAAGGTTTGTTCAGATTCCTTAATCTTTCCACCAACGCTTAAGATCATCCCACCAATGCTTGCCTGCTTCACGGCTTGTGTCCTCTCCAGCAGCTGGTTCTTCCGTATCTGGCGCTGCTTCGCCGCATACTTCGATTGGCTCAGTGCCGCTGACGAAGGTTTCCATTCTCCTGCTGGAACAGGTGGCCGCAGCCAGCTTGCCGCTCGTAGGATCCACATATACACTCACCACATTGTCCGGTATAGGGAAAATCTTAGGTGGAACCGCTGCAAGAGCTTGCTCGGTGTATTGGGCGAAGATTGGGGCAGCCCGGTGGGCTTCCGCCACCGTCAGCTTCCGATCCTTGTCATAGCCTACCCACACAGCAGTGGCAAGCTCGGGTGTATAGCCGACCAGCCATGCATCAGTCGCTGTTGTTCCGGTCTTGCCGGCAACAGGCCTTTTAATGAACGAAGACACACGATGTGCCGTCCCGCCACTCTCGAATACACTCTCCATCATACTCGTAAGAACATAGGCATTCGCCGGATCGACCGCCTGCTCTGCTTTTCGTTTCGCTTCATATATAATGTTGCCGTCACGGTCTTTGATTCGCAGGATGGCTACAGGCTCCACTCGCATCCCGCCATTGGCTATAACGGCGAAAGCCGATGCCATCTGAAACGGGCTGACCGGGAAGGTCCCAAGCGCGAGCGATGGCACTGGATTCATGGGGCTCGTGATGCCGAGCTTCCTAGCCATATCAATGACGTTGGATGCGCCAACTGTCATGATTGCGTTCACTGCATAAATATTATCGGAGCTTGCAATAGCTCTGCGCATATCAATGTAATCATTGAAGTATTTGTCGTTATAGTTGCGCGGCTCATAAGTCTTGCGGCCTTCATCATAAGAGAAGGAGGTGGGCTCACTCTTAAATCTAGAGACAGGGTTCAAGAAGCCGCTCTTCAGTGCCGCTAGATAGAGAACCGCTTTGAAGGAGGAGCCTGGCTGACGTGTCTCTGCTAATGCACGGTTGTACTGATTTACTTTATAATCCCGTCCTCCCACCATTGCTTTTATATAACCATTCCTAGGGTCAATCGAAACAAGCGCGGCCTGCTGCTCTTGGCTGCCGGCAAGTCCTTTTTCAACTGCGTCCTCTGCTGCCTGCTGAGCGGCTGGATCAAGCGTCGTATAGATCGTAATTCCGCCTTCATTAAGCAGCTGTTCGTTAATACCGAGCTTATCTACAGCGATATAACGAATGTAATCGCGGAAGTAGGGTGCGAAGCCGGACTGATCGCCGGTTCCAAGCGGTTGGAATTGCAAGACTTCCTTATAAGCAGCGTCAGCCTCTTCGGAGGTAATGTCGCCAGCCTTCGCCATCTCCAGCAGTATCGTGTGCTGTCTATCCTTCGCGTTCTTCATATCCATGAAAGGCGAGTAGTACTTGGGCCCCTTCGGAATGCCAGCCAGCATGGCGCTCTCGGCAAGCGATAGCTCGGAAGCCTTCTTATTGAAATAGAGTAAGGAGGCGGCTTCAATGCCGTAGGCTCCATGTCCGTAATAAATCTGATTCAAATACAAGCCCATAATCTCGTCCTTAGAGTAGTTCATCTCCAGCTGTACGGTGTAGACGGCTTCCTTCAGCTTGCGCTGCCAGGTTTTCTCGTGAGTGAGATAGAGATTGCGCGCGAGCTGCTGCGTGAGTGTACTAGCCCCCTGCTTGGCTGACCGTGATTCTACATTAACGACTACGGCACGCGCCATCCCTTTCATATCGAAGCCAAGATGATCGTAGAAGCGTCTGTCCTCAATAGCTATGGTGGCCTGTACGACGTACGGCGAAATCTCCTTCAGAGGCACAGAGCGTCGATTCTCTCCTGCATGAAAGGTATCAATAATCTGTCCCTGCAGATCAAGCATCTGTGAGGTTTGGCTGATGGAAGCAACGGGAAGTGTCTGGAAGCGCAAGTACAGCAAGGATGCGCCGATAAGCATCAAGAAGATGGCAGCCATCCATGCGGTTATTCGCAGTCTTTTTTTGAATTTGAGAACATGGGGAAGAAACCGTTCGGTTATAATAGGAAAAGCATATTTGCGGCTCGGTCCGCCCGGCCGGGCTTTAGGCTTATTCATGGAGCGGGCTCCCTTCAATTGAACGATCACTTTTCCTTAGTATGGAAAAAGCGGGATGCCTATATTCACTGCATGCTTAGCTTAGGTTAATTTTTTATGGATATAGCTTGGAAAAGGTTGCTTTTTTGCCCTGAACTACTATAATACATGGTGAACCATTGACGGAAAGAAGGGATTTACGACATGGAATTGTGGTATACCGAAAAACAAACAGAGAGCTTCGGCATTACGGCGAAGATTACTAAAACTTATGTAAATGAACAAACTGATTTTCAACAGCTGGATATGATTGAGACAGAAGAGTTCGGCACTATGCTCGTACTCGACGGTATGGTTATGACTACAGTGAAGGACGAGTTCGTCTATCATGAGATGGTTGCCCATCCGGTATTGTTCACGCATCCTAACCCAGAGCATGTTCTAGTGGTTGGCGGCGGTGACGGCGGCGTTATTCGTGAAGTGATGAAGCATCCACAGGTGAAGAAGGCTGTACTTGTCGACATCGACGGTAAAGTTATCGAATATTCGAAGAAATATTTGCCGACCATTGCTGGCGAGCTGGACAACCCGCGCGTAGAAGTGCTTGTGAATGACGGCTTCATGCATATCCATGATCATAAGAACACTTATGATGTCATCATGGTTGACTCCACTGAGCCAGTAGGGCCAGCAGCGAACCTATTCACACGTGGCTTCTACCAAGGTATCTATGAAGCGCTGAAGGAAGACGGTATTTTCGTTGCTCAGACAGACAACCCTTGGTTCAAGGCAGATCTGATTCAAAGCGTGAACAAAGACGTGAAGGAAGTATTCCCAATCGTCCGCGTGTACGGTGCGAACATTCCTACATACCCAAGCGGTCTGTGGACGTTCACAATGGGCAGCAAAAAGTATGACCCGCTTGAGGTCGACGAAGCTTCCATTCCAGAAATCTCAACGAAATATTACACACCGCGCCTTCACAAAGCGGCATTCGTCCTGCCTAAATTTGTCGAAGACCTCGTGAAATAAGAAGGTTAACGCAGAAAGGGAGGGCAAGCCTCATGAAATTGGATCAAAAATATTCAGGCAATGTCTTCATTCTAAGCTCCGAGAATTACGAGGCTTCCAAAGCCGTAATCTACGGGATGCCGATGGATTTCACGGTCAGCTTCCGTCCGGGCTCGCGCTTCGGACCGCCCCGCATTCGTGAAGTATCGATCGGGCTTGAGGAATACAGCCCATACTTGGACCGCAGCCTAGAGGATATTGAGTATTTCGACGCTGGCGATCTGCTGCTGCCATTCGGCAATGCAGCACGCAGTCTGGATATCATCGGTGAATTCGTTCGCGGAGTGCTGGATGACGGCAAGATGCCTGTCGGTCTAGGCGGAGAGCATCTCGTATCTTGGCCAATCTTCCGTGAAGTGTATGCCAAATATCCGGATCTTGCGATCATTCACTTCGATGCCCACGCTGATCTGCGTGAGTCCTATGAAGGTGAGCCGTTGTCTCACTCGACGCCTCTTCGCAAGGCAGCAGGACTTATCGGCGGCAAGAACGTCTACCAATTCGGTATTCGCTCAGGTTCCCGTGAGGAATGGCAATTCGCGAAGGAGAACATCAACTTCCATCCGTTCGAAGTGCTTGAGCCGCTCAAGAAGGTGTTGCCTGAGCTTGCAGGACGCCCTGTATACTTGACGATTGATATCGATGTGCTTGATCCTTCGGCAGCACCAGGTACGGGAACTGCCGAAGCAGGCGGTATTACGTCCAAGGAGCTTATCGATGCGGTTCATGCGATCGCACGCTCCGGTGTCAATGTTGTTGGCTGCGACCTTGTTGAGGTAGCTCCAGCCTATGACCCTACAGAGCAGACACAGATTGTGGCAGCCAAGGTTATTCGCGAAATGCTGCTTGGCTTTATTAAGTAGCTCTTTATACAGAAGCTTGCCCGTCTTGGGGCAAGCTTTTTTTGTGGGCACATAGGGAAGAATAGTGGAGCGAGTGGCTAATGGATAATAATGATTCGGCCATTAGCCTGAGGAGGTTGATTCTAAGATGCGCATTCATTCTTTTGAGCCTGTAATAGATGAGCATTCACGCGTGCTCATACTTGGTTCCGCTCCCAGCGTCAAATCACTTGAATACGGACAATTCTACGGGCATCCCCGCAATTACTTCTGGGGAGTCGTCTATGGTCTGTTCGATGCAGGTGTGCCCGATGCCGAATATGAACGTCGGTTAGCTTTCTTGAAGGCGCATCATTTGGCGGTGTTTGATGTGATTGAATCCTGTGAGCGGGAGGGCAGCTTGGACGTGAATATTCGGAAGGAAATTCCGAATGACCTGCCGAGCTTGCTGAAGCGTTATCCGCAGCTGCGCTGCTTCGCTTTCAATGGAAGCAAAGCCTATGATACGTTCCGCAAACATTTTGGAGCTGATTCAGCGTTCGACTCTGTCGCGCTTCTTAAGCTTCCGTCTACGAGTCCGATTCCAACGCAAAAGATGCGGAATTTAGAGGATCGTATCGGTGCGTGGAGCGTCATTAAGCCCTATCTGAACGGATAAAACCTCGTAATCGTTGAAATTGCAGGGGTTCCTGTATATAGTAGTTACATACGATAACACTGAGAAATAGGAGCAAGTCCATGCCAGACAGAATGCAAGTCAAGGTTACTCTCTTAAGCACACTGGATGGTGTAACGGAGGAACATAGCTACCCGGGGGAATGGTTCCGCAAGGAGCAATCGATATTCATCCGTTATGAAGAAGGAACATCGGAAGCTGGCTCTGAGGAGGAGCGCGTCCGTACAATTGTTCGCTATCGCCCTGGCGAGCTGTCGGTCACACGCAGAGGTGCGGTGGAGTCCGAGCAGCTGTTCGTCCCTGGAGCGGGGCGGCGATTAGGGCAATATCGCTCGCCCTATACGACTTTCCAGATGGAGATTGAGACATCGGTATTGAAGCTCCAAGCAGCTTCTGCTAAGGCTGATGGTCAAGCGGTGGAGCCGCCTTTTACAATGGAGTGGCAGTACGAGCTGTTCATTCATGAGCAGCCCTCAGGACAATTCCTTATGCAGCTCCGAGTAGAGCCTGCACTTGCCGGGGAGTAGGCGCTGCGCTTATTTATACACGATTGGGATAATGAGACGAGAAGAGCTTGCTTATGCTTACTTATGCTTACGAAGTAAGTTTTACTTCGTAAAACTTTAAAGCTTATGCTTACGAAGTAAGTTTTACTTCGTAAAACTTTTAGGCTTATGCTTACGAAGTAAGTTTTACTTCGTAAAACTTTTAGGAGGACAATCATGAACGTATTGGATCAAATGTACGATAAAGTGAAGGAAGCAATCGCGGATGCGGCTGTAGCAGGGGGCCTTGCAGCACGCGAGGAGCTGCCTGCTTTTGTATTGGAAGTGCCGAAGGACAAGGAGCATGGTGACCTAGCGACGAATGCGGCTATGCAGCTGACGAAGCTGGCGAAGAAAAACCCGCGTATGATTGCAGAGACGATTATCGCTAACCTGAATGGTGAGAAGTTCGGTATTCAGTCGGCTGAGATCGCGGGACCTGGCTTCATCAACTTCCGGATGGATAAGAGCTATCTCTACTCCGTAATTGGGGAAGTAACTGCAGCGGGTGACAACTATGGACGCATTAGCACAGGCACAGGCCGCAGCGTAGAGGTGGAATTCGTTAGCGCGAATCCAACAGGAAGCTTGCATCTTGGTCATGCACGTGGAGCGGCTGTAGGCGATGCTTTGTGCAATGTCCTTGATTTCGCAGGGTATGAAGTAACTCGTGAATATTATATTAATGATGCGGGCAACCAAGTGAACAATCTGGCTCGTTCTATTGAAGCACGCTATCGTCAGGCGCTTGGTCAAGATGCCGCGATGCCAGAGGATGGTTATCATGGCGAGGATATCGTTGGCTTCGGCAAGCTGTTGGCCGAGCGAGAAGGGGACAAGCTGCTTGCACTTTCTGATGAGGAACGGTTCACCTTCTTCCGTGAATTCGGACTGGAGCGGGAGCTTGATAAGATCAAGCGGGATCTCGGACTATTCCGCGTTAACTTCGACATCTGGTACAGCGAGACGTCTCTCTATAAGAGCGGAGTAGTTGAACAGGCGCTTGAAGCGCTGAAGGCCAAAGGTCAAGTGTACGAAGAAGAAGGCGCAACTTGGCTGTCGACGATGACTTATGGGGATGACAAAAACCGCGTATTGGTGAAAAATGACGGCTCGTATACTTATTTGACGCCAGATATCGCGTATCATCAAGACAAGTACAGCCGCGGCTATGATCGGATGATTAATATTTGGGGTGCTGACCATCATGGTTATATCCCTCGTGTAAAAGCAGCTATGGCTGCGCTTGGTAACGATCCTGATAAGCTTGTTGTGCTTATTGCTCAAATGGTGAGCTTGTTCCAAGACGGCGAGAAGGTCAAGATGTCCAAGCGTACCGGCAAAGCTGTTACGATGCAGGATCTGATGGAAGAAGTAGGCGTAGATGCGATTCGTTACTTCTTCACAATGAGAAGCATGGACTCTCATCTCGATTTTGATATGGATTTGGCAATCTCGACTTCGAATGAGAACCCGGTATTCTATGTGCAATATGCGCATGCCCGGATTTGCAGTATTTTCCGTCAAGCGGAAGAGCAGGCCATTGCCTTGCAGCCGCTTGAGGGTCTAGACTTCAGCAAGCTCTCATCTGAAGCGGAGTTCGATCTGCTGCGTAAGCTTGGAGAGTTCCCGCAGGAAATCTCTGAAGCAGCTGAGCAGTACGCGCCTCATCGACTTGTTCGTTATGTATACGAACTGGCTTCGCAATTCCACAGCTACTACAAAGCAGAGCGTGTCATCACAGACGATGCGTCCCAGACGCAGTCCCGTCTTGCGCTGCTAGGAGCTGTGCGTACAGTTATCGCTAATGCGCTTCGCCTTATTGGAGTATCCGCACCAGAGCGGATGTAGATAGTAAAGAGCCTGCATGTCCGGATGGATGGTGCAGGCTCTTTTTGGTATGTCGGTAAAGGACAGTCCCTACCCGCTAACCCATCAAATAAGCTCGGAACCGACAAACAGACCGCGGACTCTACCGATCCGCGGCCTGCATCATACGCATAATATCGAGCTCTCCAACTAAGCGGGGGGCTTTGGCGCCTCTAAGGGGCTGTACAGATTTTTTTAGAATCGCTTTGATCTCAGCGGGCATTAGCCCCGGCTTGTAGGCCATGAGCAAGGCGATGGCACCACTGACATGAGAAGTAGCCATTGAGGTGCCGCTCATCTCATGATACTTGCCTCGCAGCCATGCAGATAGAATCTTATCTCCAGGTGCGTAGATGTCAATATAAGTGCCGCGATTGCTGAATGGTGCAACACGCCGCAGCTTATTGGTAGCTCCGACCGATATGGTCTGAGGATATCTTGCGGGATAATCGACAGCACGGCGCTTACCATCATTGCCTGAGGATGCGACAACGATAGTGCCGGCATTATAAGCATTTGTTATGGCGGTGAGCAAGGCTTTGCTTCGCGTTTTCATACCGAAGCTCATATTAATAATATTGACTTTGTTTCTAACACACCAGTCAATGCCGAGAATAATGTCGGATACGAACGCGCTTCCGTTATGATCGAACGCTTTGACGGGATAGATCTGAGCGCGAGGTGCAACCCCGATCATCCCTTTTACTTGGTTAGCGGCAGCAATCGTTCCAGCGATATGGGTGCCATGCCCGTTGTCATCATGAGGGAGCATGCTCCGGTTGAGCAGGTTAATGCCTCGTGCCAGTGAATGGCGCAGATCGGGATGGCTGAAGTCGACACCGGTGTCGATCACCCCTATTTTGATGCGGTGGCCAGTAGTTGTGCTCCAAGCTAGAGGGGCTTTGACCTGTTGTACTCCCCACGGAATGCCTTTCTCCGGGGAAATTGATTTTTGTGCGGTGGCATGCACAGTAATGCGGCGATCATTCTCAATCCATACCCGACCAGAGAAGCGCGCTAGCGTTTCTTCGACAGGAAGACGGCAGGAAATGGCACGGATGATTTGCATTTGCTTGACGGCTTTGAGCGGCGAAGACGATGTAGACATCTCTGCGAGGCTATGCAGAAATTGTCGGTAGTCGCTGTCCTGCTGGAAGCGGATGATCCGCTTTTTTGTCGCTTGGCTAGTGCAAGCCATCGTGTCCTGTAACCAATGGAGAAAAGCGGTTGTATCCAAGTTTTCGCGTCCCCTCCCGACGGACGATGCTGAACTATTGTATGAACGAGTTGTTGCAGTCGCATGAGCAACTTGCCTTTTTTCATATAATTAGGCTTGAAACCGTGTCAAAAAACGATGCGGGACATAGGATGATGTAAGAGTTCTCAGGAGCTCCCACGTCTCCGGAGTGCATTCCTATGCGCTATCCGGATGGATACAGTCGAAGCGAAGGGACAGCCCTTCGCTTTTTGTTCGTTTGTCCAAGCTTTATGGCTGGCATGGAGTGAAGAGGTCGCTTGCTTTTTTAGAGGAAATAGGTTTTACTATACTGTGATAAAGGAATGAACAAGCAAGTCAGAAGAAGGCAAGAGAGGATGTGTCCATATGAGCAGCGGCAACTTTACATTAAAGCTGGATCCTGAACGAATTAAGGAAATGCCTATGGTCGATTTGGCGTTCGAAGTGTTGAAGGCAGCTAATACGCCGTATTATTATCGTGATCTGATGAATGAACTTGCCAAGATACGCGGCCTGTCCGAGGATGGCATCAATCAAGTTATCGCTCAGGTATATACGGAAATTAATATCGACGGACGTTTCGCCTGTGTAGGCACGAATATGTGGGGATTGAAGCGTTGGTATCCAGTTGAGCGCAACGAGGATCCGATCTCGAACGCGAAGCGTTCACGTATTATTAACGACGACGACGATGATGACGATGTAGATCTGTTCGCGGATGAGGAAGATGAAACATACGCGGCGGATGAAGAAGATTACGATGTATACGATGAGGATCGCGACTTCGAGGAAGCGGAAGCGGAAGAAGAAGTCGATGAAGAGGTCGTCATTGATGACGAAGAGATCGACGAAGAGGCCGTTGACGAGGATCTTGATGCTGGTGATGATTCGGATTCGGATGAAGATGGTTTAGATGACGATGAAGACGAAGAGGATGACAAGTAGCCGCTCCATAGTCTACCGTTTGTTTCTGCTTGACATGTTCTATTGGGGCAGAGTAAACTATTGCATGGGCTTTAAGATTCGGTTAACATACCGCACGAGCATATACGGCATTAGCCGGGTTTGTCGGGTGCTAACGTTTCGAGGTGAAATATAAAGGCAAGAGCAAGCGATATGCTTGGACTTCCTTGTATATTTTAATAATATGCCAAATGAAAAGTGCCCCGTGAAGACGGGTGTCACTTTTTTTGTTTGTGTAAGGCAAGGTTTAGTGCAGAGCTCATGAGAGCTTTATTCCAATAAATGGATAGGTGTGATTGATGCTTCTGCATCCATGTTTATCGAGCAATTGGGAGAACCTAAACATAACCATAATAACCAATAGAGGCATGGAGGGTATTAACAAAGTGACTAAATATATTTTTGTAACCGGGGGCGTTGTCTCTTCATTGGGCAAAGGGATTACAGCTGCTTCACTGGGCCGCTTGCTTAAGAACCGTGGCTTGAAAGTAACGATTCAAAAGTTCGATCCTTACATTAACGTAGACCCAGGGACGATGAGTCCTTACCAGCACGGCGAAGTATTCGTAACAGATGATGGCGCGGAAACAGATCTGGATTTGGGGCATTATGAACGGTTTATTGATATTAACTTAACGAAATATAGCAGTGTTACGACTGGTAAAATTTACTCCAATGTTATTACAAAAGAACGCCGCGGCGACTATCTGGGCGGAACTGTTCAGGTTATCCCGCATATTACGAATGAAATCAAAGAGCGTGTATATCGTGCTGGCAAAGAAGCGGGCTCGGACATTGTTATTACGGAGATTGGCGGAACAGTCGGCGATATCGAGAGCTTGCCATTCCTTGAAGCCATCCGTCAAATCAAGAGCGACATCGGCCGTGACAATGTGATGTACATCCATGTAACGCTCATTCCTTATATTAAAGCTGCAGGCGAAGTGAAGACGAAGCCAACACAGCACAGTGTAAAAGAGCTTCGCAGCATCGGTATTCAGCCTAACGTTATCGTATGCCGTACTGAGTATGAGCTTGCAGAAGATATGAAGCGCAAAATCGGTCTGTTCTGCGATATCGATGCGAATGCGGTTATCGAATGCCGTGACGCTTCAACTTTGTATGAAGTACCGCTTATGCTTCGCGAGGAAGGTCTTGATGAGATTGTCGTTAATCACCTGAAGCTATCGACGAACCAACCGGATATGACGGAGTGGGAAGGTCTTGTTCAGCGCGTCAAATCGCTTCATAAGAAGACTGAGATCGCTATTGTTGGCAAATACGTTGCGCTTCATGATGCTTACCTCAGTATTGTAGAATCCCTCAGCCATGCAGGTATCGACGCTGATTCTGAAGTGAATCTTCGTTGGGTCAATGCAGAGGAGCTGACGGACCAGAATGTTGCAGACAAGCTGCACGGTGTCCATGGTATTCTCGTGCCAGGCGGCTTCGGCGATCGTGGTATTGAAGGTAAGATCTCAGCTATCCGATATGCACGTGAGCAAGAGGTGCCTTTCTTCGGAATTTGCCTAGGCATGCAAGTGGCTGTTATCGAATATGCTCGTAACGTTGCGGGCTTGGATAACGCTAACAGCTCAGAGATTAATCCTTCATCACCATACCCTGTTATCGATCTTCTTCCTGAGCAGAAAGACATCGAAGATATGGGCGGTACAATGCGTCTTGGTCTGTACCCTTGTAAGCTTACTCCAGGGTCGCTTGCAGCGACAGAATATGACGATGAGCTTGTGTACGAACGTCATCGTCACCGTTACGAGTTCAATAATGAATAC
Source organism: Paenibacillus xinjiangensis (assembly GCF_059686975.1). Lineage (NCBI taxonomy): Bacteria > Bacillati > Bacillota > Bacilli > Caryophanales > Paenibacillaceae > Paenibacillus > Paenibacillus xinjiangensis. The sequence continues at coordinate 86,507 of NZ_JCAALS010000025.1, forward strand.
CGCGAGCAGATTGAATCTGCAGGAATGCGCATTTCGGGGACATCACCTGACGGCCGTTTAGTTGAAATGGTTGAGGTGCCGAATCATCCATGGTTCCTGGCTGCACAATTCCATCCGGAATTCACATCGCGCCCGAACCGTCCACAGCGTTTGTTCCGTGGTTTTGTTCGCGCAGCATTGAAGTTCTCGGGACAATAATCATCCTAATAGTTGGTGCAGGAAGCTTTTCCAATTTTTTTCTAGGGGCAGAAGGATTATATACCACTATCCGCGAATATATTAACGATTATGGAAGAGTTGACCAGTTGTCGCTCAAGTCGTAGGAGGTTTTATATTTGGAGAAGAAGAAGGTATTGATCGTCGATGATCAGAACGGCATCCGAGTGCTCCTGATGGAAGTGTTCAGCAGTGAAGGCTACGACACTTTCCAGGCTTCGAATGGTAAGCTGGCACTGGAGATTGTGAAACACGAAAGTCCTGATCTGGTCTTGCTGGATATGAAGATTCCCGGAATGGACGGACTTGAAATTTTAAAACATGTGAAGGCAATTAATCGTGATATTAAGGTCATTATGATGACGGCTTACGGGGAACTCGACATGATCAAGGAAGCGACCGACCTCGGTGCGCTCATGCATTTCACGAAGCCGTTTGATATTGACGAGATGCGCATTGCGGTCAATATGCAGCTCCACGGTGGCAACTCGAACAGCCGCTTTGCGGTAGGGTCCTGATACAGGGCTCTTTTTTTTGCACTGACTTCCGATGTGATTCCTATCATTGCCAAGAGAGGCTAATCGAGCATGCTATGCCTTAAAAGAGCTTTACCATTCCTCGTCCCATTATGTTATAATGGCTCAGAATGACCATTCAATATGTGCAACTGTTACCTAAGGATAATTAACATGTTTCATAAGCAACTACCAAGTGTAATAACAGGAGCACGGGATGACGAATCGCTATGAAATAGCGAGCGCGCTCTTTTCGTTGTTCCCTTCCAATTCACGGGAGGACTACTAATTTGATGGAGAAATTGATGATACGCGGTGGACATCCGCTGCGAGGTACCGTACAAATCAGCGGCGCTAAGAATAGTGCGGTGGCGCTTGTGCCAGCTGCTATTTTAGCAGAATCGGAAGTTGTATTGGATAATCTGCCTCATTTGAGCGATGTTGCTGTCTACAGAGAAATATTGCAGGACCTGGGCGCTGTCGTAACTTGGCAGGGAGATGTAATGAGGATTGATCCTTCTAACCTGAAGGCTAAGCCAATGCCGAACGGCAAGGTGAAGCTGCTTCGTGCATCTTATTATTTGATGGGTGCGATGCTGGGTAGATTTGGAGAAGCCGTAATTGGGCTGCCAGGTGGATGTAACTTCGAGCCAAGACCGATTGATCAACATATTAAAGGGTTTGAAGCATTAGGTGCAACGGTAACCAATGAGCACGGCTCCATGCGTATATCTGCCAAAGAGCTGCGCGGAGCGAAGATTTATCTTGATGTTGTCAGTGTTGGTGCAACGATTAACATTATGCTTGCGGCCTCGCGGGCCAAGGGCTCTACCATTATTGAAAACGCGGCAAAAGAGCCTGAAATTATAGATGTAGCTACTCTTCTAAACGCCATGGGCGCCAAAATAAAAGGAGCAGGAACAGAAACGATCCGTATCGAGGGAGTCGACAGTCTGCATGGCTGCCGCCATTCTATTATTCCTGATCGGATTCAAGCCGGCACCTATATGATCGCTGCTGCGGCAACGCGCGGTGACGTATTAATAGATAATGTCATTCCTAAGCATATGGAAGCTATGACAGCTAAGCTGGAAGAAATGGGTGTCAAAGTATACGAGATGGATGAGTCCATCCGTATCGTTGGTGCTCCTGAATATTCGGCTATTGATGTCAAAGCGTTAGTATATCCGGGCTTTGCAACGGATCTGCAATCTCCTATGACCAGCTTGCTTACACAAGCAAGCGGTGTTAGTATTTTGTCCGATTATGTGTACAGCAACCGATTCAAGCATGTGCCTGAGCTTGCTCGGATGGGTGCCAATATTCGCGTAGAAGGCCGTTCGGCTATTATTGAAGGCGGAGCACTTAATGCGGCTAAGGTTCGTGCAGCGGATCTGCGTGCAGGTGCTGCACTCGTTATTGCTGGACTTACAGTGCCGGAAGGCATTACAGAAATTACAGGCGTGGAGTATATTGACCGTGGTTACGACAATCTGGTGGAGAATCTCCGCAAACTTGGCGCTGATGTATGGCGTGAAACGGATGTAACGGATTCGTCTGAATCATAAGACTTAAGGATTTCGGTGCCTAATCGGAGTTGTTTCTGCTAGAGCAACGAATAGAAGGCACCAAATCCGGTATATAATGATAGATCAGGATCGAAGCAAATAAAACTGAATAAAGTGGTGAGAACATGACAGATCTTCAGATCTCAGATCTGGAAGAGTTGAAGCTGACTGATTTGTACAAGCTGGCGAAGCAGTATCAAATCCCTTATTATGGTCAACTCAAGAAGAAGGAATTAATTTTTGCTATTCTACGTGCACAAGCGGAAAAAAGCGGTCTCATGTTTATGCAAGGCGTTCTAGAGATACTGCCAGAAGGATTCGGCTTCTTAAGACCGATTAACTATCTGCCGAGTAAAGAGGATATTTATATATCCGCATCGCAGATTCGTAAATTTGATTTGCGTACAGGTGATCTTGTATCAGGCAAATGTCGATTGCCGAAAGACTCAGAGAAATATTTTGGATTATTGCAAGTCAATGCTGTTAATGGCATGGATCCCATACAAGCTGCTGAAAGACTTCATTTTCCCGCTCTTACTCCTCTTTATCCACAGAAGAAACTCGTTCTGGAGACGGCACCTTCCAAAATTTCTACTCGAATTATGGATTTACTTGCACCTGTCGGACTTGGTCAACGTGGACTTGTCGTTGCACCGCCAAAAGCAGGTAAGACGTTATTGTTAAAAGAAATTGCTAACAGCATTTCAACGAACCATCCGGATATTGAACTGTTCGTTCTATTGATTGATGAGCGTCCAGAGGAAGTTACGGATATGCAGCGTTCTGTGAAGGGTGAAGTTATTGCTTCGACATTCGATGAAGTGCCGGAGAATCATATCAAGGTAGCTGAGCTGGTACTCGAGAGAGCACTGCGTCTTGTTGAACACAAAAAAGATGTCGTCATCCTGCTCGATAGCATCACACGTCTGGCACGTGCATACAATCTGGTCGTTCCTCCATCTGGCAGGACGCTAAGCGGTGGTATTGATCCGGCTGCTTTCCATCGTCCTAAGCGCTTCTTCGGCGCGGCTCGCAATGTGGAGGAAGGCGGAAGCTTGACGATTCTGGCGACTGCACTCGTGGAGACTGGCTCACGTATGGATGATATCATTTATGAAGAATTTAAAGGTACGGGTAATATGGAGCTTCATCTTGACCGGAAGCTGGCGGAACGCCGAATTTTCCCTGCACTCGATATTCGTAGATCCGGCACTCGCCGTGAAGAAATGCTCTTATCGAAGGAAGAACTCGAAAAACTATGGGTTGTGCGCCGTAATATGACCGATACGCCTGAATTTGTTGATGGCTTCTTGAAGAAGCTGGCTGATAGCAAATCGAACAGCGAATTCCTGATGTCGTTGGATACGTCTGTGGATGAGAAGCCGCAGCAGCAGCGTACGGGATTGAAGAGCAGCAGCGCATCAACCGGAAGACGGCCTACTACTCCGCGTACGACACACGGATCTTAAGGCTGCTGGAAGGAGGACATCAAGATGAATCTCGTATACGCAGATGAACATAATAATGTGTTTGACCATCCGGACTATGTAGCCCTGGGACGCAGTGGCGATATGATTGTAGAGCTAATGGAAGATGAGCTTATTCCGCTGCCTAGCGGCGCGACTCTCGTCGGACTGCCTTTTACAAGACCGGTCGGATTAAACCCTGATACAGGTGAGATGCAGCTGCTGCCTGGTAATTACCAAGCGGTTGGTGCGCTTCTGCCACAAGGCTTCACGAGGCTGGCTCTCCCCGGTTATGTGAAGACGGACAAGAAAGAAAAATTCCCGTTATTCGGCTACACTTCTGTTGTCTGGAAGGATGGCGGGTTTTATGTAGCTGCTGAGCAGAGCGATGATCCTGAGAAATGGGATCCGTTGAACTGTGATCGCGGCGAAGTGAATCGACAGGTCGAGCACTTGCTGGAGAAGTACCCTGAGAACAGGCTGTACAAGCACCTGTCCAATTGTGCTCTAGGCTATGAGTGCTTGACCTCCTCGAATACGTTCCTGCAGCGCTGGGAAGGCGGAGTGCCGGTCTCGTATTCCTGCAATGCGGGATGCTTCGGTTGTATTTCTGAACAGCCGGACGACAGTGGATTCGTTGCTCCTCAGACTCGTATGAACTTCAAGCCCACTGCTCAGGAAATATCAGAAATTATGCTGGAGCATTTGCGCGAGCCGGATTCCATTATCAGCTTCGGACAAGGCTGCGAGGGTGAACCATCTACACAAGCTAAGATTATTGTTGAAGCGATGCGCCAAGTGCGCAGCCAGACTTCACTTGGCTATATTAATATCAATACGAATGCAGGCTTGACGGATCATATTCGTGCTATCGTCGATGCGGGTCTCAATCTGATGCGTGTTAGTACGATAAGTGCCCTTGACGAGCATTATAATGCGTATTACAAGCCTCGTGCTTATACGCTGGCTAATGTAGAGAAATCACTCAAGTATGCGACCGACAAAGGTGTGTATACTTCCATTAACTACTTGATCTTCCCTGGAGTTACAGATCGCGAGGAAGAGATTGAAGCGATGATCGGATTCGTGAAGCGGACGGGCCTTAAGCTCATTCAGATGCGCAACTTAAATATTGACCCAGAGAGCTATCTCGAGCTCATTCCACCCGCACAAGGTGAAATTTACGGAATGAAGCAAATGCTGGAGATTTACCGTCAGGAATTGCCGGATGTCGTTATTGGCTCCTATACGCACATTCCGCCGGCTCTGCTGCAAAGATAAGCTGCTGGAAGCGATATATACATTGCAAGCGGGATATGGTCGTGCTATAATCCGTTATGTGTTATTTTAACTCTGGGTCCGCCTGTGACTCAGGGCAGAAAGAGGTGAACGAGATGAAACAAGGTATTCATCCGACATACCACGTATCCCAAATTACTTGCGCTTGTGGCAACAGCTTCGAGACTGGTTCGATCAAATCGAACCTGCGTGTAGAGGTTTGCTCCGTATGCCACCCGTTCTTCACGGGTAAGCAAAAGTTCTTGGATGTGGGCGGTCGCGTCGATCGTTTCAAAAAGAAATACGGTATCTAATACTTCGACTCAACATTCTGTCTTTAATTGGCAGAATACAAGGGCCTCCCTCAGCCATCCTATGGTTAAGGGAGGTTTTTTGATTGATTAATACACGTAGGCGGAAGCGCAGGATGATGTGGTTAAGCTTCACTATTATCGCTTTGCTTGCTTTAAGTCTAGGCGGCTGCGGCAGCAAAGAGCAGATTAAGGCGAATCAGGTCAAAACATATGGTCATGACGGTTATATGGGGTATTCGAACAGCAATCCGAACATACCCAACAATTTCTCCTATTTAAATTATGAGTCGGATGGCAAGTTCGCTGGCGAAGTACTAAAGGGTATTAAAGGAATTAAGTCCAGCAGGCTGGCGTTCAATGGCGAATACTTGCGTGTATACACGAAGGTTGATCCGAGCGTCACGAATGAGGAAATGAAGCAGCTTCAGCAAAAAACGCAGGAAATCGTTCAGCATAATATGCCTCGTTACCATGTGAAGGTAGAGACTACACGCTAAAGCAGAAGGTTTGAACAAGCTTGTACCTGTCATATTGATCCAGCGGTTGCGCTTTGCGCTTGGATGGGCTATACTTAGTTTTGCCGTGCTAGATGGGGAGTTAGCGGTGCCCTGTAACTCGCAATCCGCTTTAGCGAGGTTGAATTCCTGTTTGAGGTTATGTCTATGCAGGGTCTGGCATTTGCAATCAGTGTTGACAGTTGGGTCCTTCGCAATGGACGCTTGTGAACCCGGTCAGGTCCGGAAGGAAGCAGCCGTAAGCAGGTTAGTTCATGTGCCGAGGGAGTGCCTGGCTCGAGCTGAGACGCAAGGAAGCCGCCTGGGTTACATTAATCAAGGACAGGTGCACGGTACAACATTTTATAATCATAGTTGGAAGATAGAGAACACCAGTAGAGCATTTCGACAATGTCGAATTTGCAATTGCGGGTGTTTTTGTTTTGTTAATAGACTCGTTCATGTATAATATAGAAGAATGAATAAAGCCGAAGGGAACGGTCCGCGTGACACACATAGCATTGTATCGTGCCTGGCGTCCGCAGACGTTTCAGGATATGGTCGGACAACAGCATATAGTTCAAACCTTGCAGAATGCCATTCGAGAGAATCGCGTATCACATGCCTATTTATTTAATGGACCACGAGGTACGGGTAAGACCAGTGCGGCCAAAATTTTAGCGAAGGCCGTTAACTGTGAAAGCGGCCCAGCCGCTGAGCCCTGTAATGAATGTGATGCTTGCTTAGGAATTACAGCAGGCAACATCATGGATGTGGTGGAGATTGATGCTGCTTCTAATCGGGGTATAGATGAAATTCGAGATATTCGTGATAAAGTAAGATATGCACCATCAGAAGTGCGGAATAAAGTGTATATTATTGATGAGGTTCATATGCTTACCTCAGAAGCCTTCAATGCGCTGCTCAAGACGCTTGAGGAGCCTCCGGGGCATGTTATATTTATACTGGCAACAACGGAGCCCCACAAGCTGCCTGCTACAATTATTTCTCGTTGTCAGCGCTTTGACTTCCGCCAAGTTTCTCTAGAGGAGCAGTCTGAACGGCTGCTGCGAATTTGCCGGGAAGAAGGGCTGGAGGCTGAAGAGGATGCTATCGCCTACATCGCTAGACTGTCCGAGGGCGGTATGCGTGATGCGATTAGTCTTCTTGAGCAGGTATCTGCATTCAGCGGGGGGAAGATAACGCTTGAAGCTGCAGTGGATGTAACAGGCGGAATGGCCGCTGACCAGTTCTATGAATTGGCAGAAGCAGTTAAGGATCGCAACGTCGCTGCAGTCATGCCTCTTGTTGAGAGTCTGACGCAAGCAGGCAAAAGCGCTGATAAGTGCATGGAGAATTTAATCTACTACTTCAGAGATTTGCTTGTACTGAAGCTGGCGCCTCAGGGTGGAGCTGTGACCGAGAGGGTTGTTGATGCCGAACGTTTCCGTACAATGGCGGATGCGTTCAGCTCAGAGCGGCTGTTCAAGATGATTGATACGCTGAATGGTTATCAATCGGATATGAAGCATGCTGCTCAGCCTCAGACCCTGTTCGAAGTAGCATTAATGAAAATATGCACATTGGGCGATGGTCAAGCCGGCAATCAGGGCAGTGCGGCTTCTGAAGCAAGTTCCGTCTCCAGCACTCCTTCGGGAGAGGTTGGAAGACTCAGACAGCAAGTTGAGGCATTGGAGCGTAAGCTGGAGCAGGTGATGCGAAGTGGCGGAGCTGGTACTGCTGGCGCTCCAGCTGGCGGAGCGGAGGGCGGCGGCTCTCGAGCACCAAGCGGCCAACGGCAAGCATTCGGCAATCGGAGCGCAGCAAGTGGCGCAATTAGCCGAGGCACCGTCAAGCTTGATCCTTATGTTGCCGCTGCAGGAAGTCCTGGGTCTGGCCAAATTCGGATGAAATGGAGTGAAGTGCTCCAGCGCGTGAAGGAAGCCAAGATTACGGTGCATGCTTGGTTCGTGGATGGGGAGCCGGTATCTATAGCTGATGATACGGTACTCATTGCATTCAAGAACACTATGCATCGTGAGACGACGGAGAAGCCTACGCATCGAGAAATTATTGAGCGAGTTCTTCAAGATGTGTTCGATAAGCCGGTTAGATTCGCTACCGTTATGCTGAAGGAATGGCAAGCGGCAGCTAACCGTGCAGGAGATGCTCCGGCAGGCGAGACGCTTGAGCTGAATCCTGATGCCATCGACACTGGTGAGCCTGAACGTCCGAAGTGGGTCGAAGAAGCTGTCAAGCTGTTTGGCGAAGATTTAGTTGTAGTGAAAGAGGAAAGTTAACTATAAATAAGAGGTGATTAAGATGAACAATATGAATCAAATGATGAAGCAAGTGAAGAAGATGCAGGAACAAATGATGAAGGCTCAAGAGGAACTGGTTAACAAATCAGTAGAGGGTACCGCTGGCGGTGGCGTAGTAACAGTTACAGCTAATGGACATAAGAAGATTACGAATATTACAATTAAACCTGAAGCAGTCGATCCAGAAGATGTAGAAATGCTGCAAGACCTCGTTCTTACAGCAGTTAATGATGCACTAGCGAAGGTTGACGAAATAGCTAACAATGATATGGGCAAATTCACCGGTGGTATGAAAATCCCGGGCTTGTTCTAGAACGCAAATAACGTATCGTCAACAGGATTCTTGCATGTGCATGATCTTAGACGAGGAATCGTTAGAGCGTGGCTTCAGCATGAAAGGAGCTACATCAGTTGTATTACCCCGAACCGATAGCGAAACTAATAGATGCTTTCACACGTTTGCCCGGGATTGGTCCTAAGACCGCCGCAAGGCTGGCCTTTCACGTTCTGCGTATGAAGGAAGATGATGTTATTGATTTCGCTAAAGCGCTGGTTAGCGTGAAACGGAACTTAACGTACTGTTCAGTGTGCTGCAATATCACGGATGTTGATCCGTGCCGTATATGCCAAGACAAGACACGGGATAATTCCGTCATATGTGTCGTTCAGGAGTCCAAGGATCTTGTGGCTCTGGAGCGAACGAAGGAATTCCAAGGTCATTATCATGTTCTTCAAGGCTCCATCTCTCCTATGGAGGGAATTGGACCTGATCAGATTCGGATAGCTGAGCTGTTGCGCCGCTTAAGTGATGAGCGAGTGAAAGAGCTGATACTTGCTACGAATCCGAATATTGAAGGTGAAGCTACAGCGATGTATATCTCGCGGTTAGTGAAGCCGTTCGGAATTAGCGTCACACGTATTGCTCATGGTCTGCCTGTAGGTGGAGATCTCGAGTATGCGGATGAAGTAACGCTGTCCAAGGCACTTGAAGGACGTAGAGAATTGAGGTAATCCATAGAGGGGTTGTCCAGGGGTCATCTTACGATGACTAGGGGCAGCTCCTTTTTATTAGAGATTCTGCTATGCATAATGATTACCGCCCGCAGCAGCGAAATAAACTCACTATGGAGAACGTTAATACTCTTCCCTCCCCTCCCGCATGTGATGAAGTAACTAGTTTGTCTACTCGCGCGACATTAGCTGGAGCTTAGTTCTATTTTTGTTTGAACGATTATACATATCTAATACAAGATACGTTCAATGGATGGACAAGCGAGGGGGAGATGAGTAGATGGGCAGCAGCAAACCAATGTATAGGCTGGAATCGAATAAGCTGGAGATCTTGGAGCATACCAAGCCACCGATTGATATGGATTCTAACGAGTGGACGGAGCATTTGCACCAAGAGATCATTGAGGCGCATAGGGACTGGGTTAATGCTAACCGGTTCTTTGATACAGCGATTGGCAAGGATCAGGTTGATTATGCGATTTACGCAATAATTACAGCAGAGAAGAGATATGAAATGCTGTTAAGAGTAGCTAAGCGAACGGGGAAAGATTGGCCAGAGTGGAGGAGGGTACCCCAATGAAAAGCGTATGGTTAACGATATTGATTGTGTCCTCATTATTGTTATTGGCTGTCTTAGTGAAGAATCGTTTATCTTGGTCATGGTTGCGGAGCTTCTCTATTCATTTGGTCTTAGCTGCAGCTGTACTGTACCTATTGAATTTCTCTGGACTCATTCCTGATGTGTATATTCCGCTAAATCCGGTTACTATAGGAACTGTAGTTGTATTAGGAGTGCCGGGAATAGCTCTAATTGCCGGCGTTCAATACTTCATTGTATGAGTGTAGGAAATGCCTGCAAAGTTATTTTAACAATTGGGTTGACTTAATTCCTCTTTGTGTGGTAAATTAGATCTCGCGCCAAGAGCAAGTGATTAAAGCTTCAAAAAAAGAAATAAAAAAAGTGCTTGCAATCATCTGGGCAGCTGTGGTATATTATAAAAGTCGCCGATGAGAAACACATTGGTTGACACCGAAAAGAATTGTTCTTTGAAAACTGAACAACGAGCGAAACTGCCCCATAGATTCCACGGAATTTATGGAGAAGCAATAAACAAGTAATGAGCAAGTCAAACACCTAAATGGAGA
>NZ_JCAALS010000026.1:0-94119 GCF_059686975.1 Paenibacillus xinjiangensis
ACTCTTCTGTATATTGATTACGTGGTTGTTTCTCCATACAGGACACCCCTTCTCGTTATTGTCATTATCCTCATACACTTAACGAGTGTCCACTTTTTATTCTAGCTGCAGGAATGCAGTCTAACTCCGTTAACAGCTTCTAAATCGTGTATAAGACTGTACAGTCTACAGTCTATTTTGTTGTGGCATGCTTCTACCTGAGCTCGTCACTCCTTTTTACTAAAAGCTCACTTTTCATCCATAGCTAATTTTACTATATAAGCCCAAAGTACACCCTTACGAAGCAGGTTTTGCTGCACAATACCTTGGAGGAGGATAATAGCATGCCGAGAATAGTCGTTTGTTTTCCGGAAGGCAAGCATAAAGCGTTAACGATGAGCTATGACGATGGAACGACTGCGGATAAGAGGCTAGTTGATATTTTTAATCGACACGGTATTAAGGGGACCTTTCACATCAATTCTGGTCTATTCGGAACGGGCAATCGCTTGACTGAAGAGGAGGCGGTTTCGCTCTACACAGGTCATGAGGTGTCGGCTCATACACTAACTCATCCAACGATTGCAAGAATCCCGAAGGAGCAGCTTGTCTATGAAGTGATGGAGGATCGCAAGAGGCTGGAGCAGCTGTTCGGCTGCACGGTCAGGGGCATGTCCTATCCGAATGGCTCCTTCAATAGGGAAATCAAACAAATGCTGCCGATGCTAGGTATTGAATATGCAAGAGTTGTTGAGAGTACGGGCAGCTTCGGAATGCCGGATGACTTCCATGAATGGAAGCCGACCTGCCATCATAATAAGCAATTAATGAACCATGCGGAAGCTTTTGTCAGCCTTCATAAAACGCAATATTTGTATCTCATGTACGTATGGGGCCACAGCTATGAGTTCGATCATGATAATAACTGGGAGCTGATCGAGCAATTTTGCGAATATACAGGAGGCCGCGACGATATTTGGTATGCGACTAACCTTGCAATAAACGACTATATGAACGCCTACCGTCAGCTTAAATTTTCTGCAGCGCTGGACTTTGTATACAACCCTACGGCAATCAGCATTTGGCTGAATGTGGATGGTCGTATTGTCGAAGTTGAAGGTGGACGCCAGATCACGCTTGTGTGATTCACCTATCAGTTATGCCTAACTATGGGGAGGATTAACAATGAAACAAGGAACGGCTTCAGCCATACAGCTTGGGGAGATCGATATTCGACTGGCAGGTCCACGCTGCAAAATGCTGCTAGGTGACTTGAATAGTGATGGACGGATCGAGCTGCTGCTCGTACAACCGGATAATCGGCAGGATGTAAGATATATTCCACATCAAGTGCAGTGTTTGACAGCTTTTGATCTGGAGGGCAATCGGCTGTGGCAGACTGGAACGCCTGACCCGGAAGCGGGAAGTCAAGGCTCAGATTATCCTGCTCAAATCTACGATATCGATGGTGACGGGAAGCTGGAAGTATTGTGCGTAATGGAGGATCGTTTTCATATTATTGATGGAGAGACTGGGCTTACGAAAAAGTCCTATGAGCTTCCTGATCCTCATGCTCACGATTGCATCATAATCGCTAATCTGACTGGTGGAGATTATGCCTCCGATATTATCCTGAAGGACCGTTATCATCGCATGTGGGCGCTCGATCGAAACTTCAATCTGCTGTGGACACATGAAGGCAATCCCGGACATTTTCCTTGGGTGTATGATCTGAATGGTGACGGCAAGGATGAGGTGATGGCTGGCTATGACCTGCTAAGCAGTGATGGACAGCTGCAGTGGAGCTGCAAGGAGCTGGAGGATCATGCCGACTGCATCTGGGTTGGTGATGTGAACGGTGACGGGGAGCCTGAGCTTGTCATAGGCGGCAGCGTCACGGTTATGTATGACCGACATGGCGCGGAGCTGTGGCGCTACGAGGGGTCGATTGAATCTCAGCATATTGCACTGGGCAAATTCCGTCCCGAGCTGCCGGGTCTAGAGATTGCAGGTCTGGATCGTCTTGTCCGCGAGGATGATGGCAAAGGGCTGAAAGGGAAAGACGCGATGTTTCTGCTTAACTCGGAAGGTCAAGAGCTGTGGAAAGAGGATCGCATAACAGATGGCTGGCTAACCATTGTTGAAACCGTAAGAGGGTGGGATGCGAGTGAGCAGGACTATATTTTAGCCTATCGCAGAGGCGGAGGCGTATTTCCTGCTTTGTATGATGGAGAGATGAACACAGTTGCGGAATTTCCTTCCCATGGCTATGCGGTTCATGCCGATCTGCTGGGAAGCGGAACGGAGCAGGTTATTATTTATAACGACGAGACGGCGGCCTTGTATGCAAGCGGGCAAGCTAATCTAGCGGACAAGCCATCTGGTCAACCGCTTAAGCAGACGAAGCGCATGTACAGCTCAACCTTATATCCAGGAGGCGAAATATAGAGATGCGGGGAGATGCGAATGAGCAAGCTGCCTTATTTTGCAGAAGAGGAAGCAATAACCGGTAGTACAGAGTCCATTCTTGAGACAGTTGCCAATCGATTCATTGGTTCTCATCCTAGGCGACTGCCGGTGTACCGGACATATTCGAGACAGGGCTTCCGCAAGGGGGCCGATTACCGGTATGAGATGAATCTAGAGGAACGTTGGGCGGAGCTTGCAGATGGGCAGTTCATCTATGTATGGGGCCGGCTGTGGCGGGATGAGGAGGGGGAGAGTCCATTCAGCATCAGCTGCTTCTCCCCTGCCAAAATTTTATATACAGGAAAATGTTGACAAAAGAAGCGGGCTATCCGATTATGATAGACAGCTGTCATAGAATTGGAGGAACGCACGAATGTCATTATCTCATATCCTATTTGATCTAGACGGTACGTTGACCGATCCCAAGCTTGGCATTACGAAATCGATACAGTATGCGTTAGCTAAGCTTGGCATTCCAGTTGATAATCTGGATACGTTGGAGCCTTTTATTGGGCCGCCGCTTATCGTGTCCTTTCAGGAAATCTATTCGTTCTCTGAGCTGGAGGCGAAGAAGGCGATCGACTACTATCGAGAGTATTTCACGGATCGAGGCATGTACGAGAATGAGGTGTATGTGAGGATTCCACAAATGCTGGAGCAGTTACAGAGGAGTGGGGTAGCCTTGCATGTCGCCACCTCCAAGCCGTCAGTTTTTGCGGAAAAGATACTGAAGCATTTCCAGCTGGATACCTATTTCGACTTCGTATGCGGCAGTAATCTCGATGGTACTCGTTCCGATAAAGCCGAGATCATTGCCCATGTTCTGGCTTCGAGAGCAATTGACAAGACTAGCACCATCATGATTGGTGACCGGAAGCATGATATCATCGGCGCCCAGAAGAACAGCATCGCTTCCGTCGGCGTTGGTTATGGCTATGGGAGTGATGAGGAGCTGCGGTTGGCGGCACCGAGTTATGTGGTTGGGACTGTGAGGGAGTTGGAGCGGTTATTGGTGGAGATGGTTGGTTAGGGTTAACATCTCAGTATTGATTGAAGAAGAGGGCAAGTCTTATTTTTCACCAATGGTGATTAAAAATCTCCTTTCACTAGGCTATTACAGCCTGGCGGAAGGAGATTTTTTTCAATATAGTAAAAAAAGCATTTACTCAATTTCATAATTTTATATATTATTAAAGGGAACCGGTTTCCTATAGAGCTTGAACTTCATCATGGCTGATTTCAACTTGGTTGCTGGAAGAAGGAAGGGATGATGCCATGCGATTCATGCAGACCATTATACTAATGGCTATACTCTTAGCGGCATGCCAGCCCTCAACAGCTACTGTGGATAAAAGCTTGATAGATCAGGCTAAGGGGCTGATGGAGAATCATCTCTGGTATTATGGTCCATACTCGGAGCTCTATTCTATAATAGAGGAGAAGGTCGATTATGAGATTTATAAGAACTCTAATGGATCTGATTTCACATTGATTACGAAGGATAAAGTAACCATCGACAATCAAGAGAAATTTATTTCTGTAGAATTTGGAACTGCGTTGTCCCAGCATGGATCAGACTTACCTGATATTACAGTTGGTGATAATAGACAAGATCTTGTAAGGGATGGTTATAAGCGCTTTGAGATAGTCATTATTCAAAACAATAGGATAGAAAAACCATTATATGAAGGTTCAGATTCCAAAACCTTTGATCTTCTAAATATGTTAAGTATCATTGGAATTCAGCTATCTAAAATGGAGCAATTTAATGGAGAGTATCATTTTTATGTGAAGGACTTCTACGAACAAGCTAAACTTAATGATATTCTCATTGAGGATGGAGAGCGTCAATGGATAGCTCGTACACGAGTAGACGTTGACAGGAACGACCCATCGATGGATCTAACATCCATACCTTTACATTCGTTGTCCGAAGTGAAGTCTGAGAAAATGAAGTATTATGTTAATCAAATTAAGAAAGCAGCTAATCATGAAGAAGTTATGAAATTACCTTTACAACCAAATTCAGGTGAGGACTATAAGCCGTAGTTATAGAAGCAGAGGTTGAAAAACCCTTCCTATTGAATAGTGGGTAGAATATAATGAAGTTCGACAGCTTATCGCAAAAGTTAGAATAGGGTGTGTTCGTATGAATAAGATTATTGTAATCGTTCTATCACTAAGTCTGGTATTCGGCTATTCAACAGAGGTAGCAGCAACCAAAGCAAAAGTCGTTACATATAAAAATTGTACGGAGCTTAACAAGGTGTATAAGGGCGGCGTTGCTCGTTCCTCTTCCGTCAAGAACAAAGGTGGAAAAACGAAATATAAGCCTTATGTTTCCCAAGCTCTTTATGATGCCAACAAAAAAAGCGACCGAGACAAAGATTTGATTGCATGTGAACGTTAGAGCTACAGCTTGAGCTCAGATCTTAGTAAAGACCTTTCCAATATGGGGAGGTCTTTTTGTTTAGTTGAAGTAGGCAGTTGCAATAAGCCGGAAAACAACCTAAGGAGCTCGAAGGATGGCTCTAACATAGGCGATAAGCGGAAAAACAGTGTTAGAGCGAGCCTATTCCACTCATGCCACCTGATGACATGAGTGGAATAGGCTCGTTACAGTTCAAGGACATAAATTTGGTTGCAGAGTGACAAAAAGTCTGATTATTCTAGTATAGAAAGGAGCCTCACTAGTGTTTGCATGGTTATTTGGAGCAAAATGTGCGGTATGTGGGAAGAAAGCGAAGGAAGCGCGGAGTTATCTGAATGATAAATGACAGCCGATCAAAATTTGCAGCAGCTGTGTTCCGTATGCGGAGAGAAGAGCATACAGAAATCGATAGAAGAGAAGTAGTTTATTCAACGATTTATGTATTAATATCCCCGGTAGGCATTTGCCAAGGAGGTATATCTCTCGCCCCCAATACCCTCGGAATATGGGAGGCCATCGCCTTCCATGTCAAGCGTACAGGCAGCATCTCCTTTCTCGGAATACAATAAGCTGTATTTCAAAATAGGAAGGGGATTTATACAGTGAACCGTAATAATTACTACAACTGGGGTAATAACGTTAGTAATAACATGGGTAATGTAGGCGGTGTGAATGAGGCTGGATTCTGTCCCGATTGTCCAACTCAGACCATCTATGATCCTCCAGTTGTACAATACGAGAATTACTACCATCCGCAGCTTGTGAATGTTGTTCAAAATATTGAAACGATCAAGCAGCATCATTGCTGCCCTGTCTATAAGCAGCATTATACGTTTACGGAGAAAAATGTGATGGTTTCGAGCGTAAATCGCAGAAAACATGTTAAAGCAACTTCCAAGAAACGTTCGAAAAGGTAGCCAACTCTGCCGATAAATGAAAGAATGACCTGTAAGAACAGCTGCTCATGAGTGAAGCGGCCATCTTACGGGTCATTCGCATGCCCTAGACTGTGACATAGAGTGTGGTAACATATAGTAATAAAATTGTAGGAGGTTTTTTGACTGCCTGATTTCTTGCTTGTGTTGTTTTTGATTAACTTATCTTTATTTCTGTTGCACGAAATGGATGCGATAAGACATTCAGAGTGGAGATTGTTTATCGTGCTTAAAGATATGGAAGATTCTAAAGCGTATAAAGTATTCACATTTATTCACCTTCCTCTGTATACATTAATACTCTCTCTACTTTTCAGTAAATATCAGACAATTACATTCTGGGTACTCGATCTATTTTTAATCATCCATGCCATTCTACACTTGTTTTTTGAGAAGCATCCCCGTAATGGATTTAAAAATACTTACTCAAGAATCATTATTTATTCAATGGGAGTCCTTGCGGCTCTTCATTTAATATTATTATCTAATAACGGATTGTAATAAAAAATAGGCAGTCTAGGACTTGATTTTCTAGTCCAAGGCTGCCGATTGTATTTTTACCAAGTCAGTCTACTTCTTTATTATCTTTGAGCATTAAGTGCCGTCTGCTCTGCCTTGGCAGGGACACCGCTTAGGCCGATCTCATCATCGTAAGCATCGAAAATCTGGCGGGCGATCGGCGCTGCGCCCCAGCCGCCGAAGCCGCCATCGGGAACGACTACGGCTACGGCTAGCTTAGGCTTGTCTGCTGGTGCGTAGGCGATGAAGACCGCATTCTCGGCAGTCCGCGTAGCGACCTGCTGCTCGGAGGTACCGGTCTTACGCATATAGCTGTATTTGAAGCCATCGAAGCCCTGCGACCCAACCTTGGACATGCCTTTCTCAATTTCCCTCCAATAAGCCTCCGGAATATCGATCGTATTCAGAACTTCTGGCTCATAGTGCTGCAGTATACTTCCGCTTTGTACAATCTTCTCCACGAATTGAGGCTTCAGTCTCGTCCCGCGATTAGCCAGCATAGCCGTATATTGGGCTAGCTGGAGCGTCGTGTAGCGGCCTTGCTGCCCGAAGGAGGCAAAGACGAGCGCAGATTGCGCGCTAGCATTCTTACTCTCGTTAAAATATTCAATAATGCCCTCCTGCTCCCTCGGCAGTCCGCTGCCGGTAAGAACACCAAGCCCGAATTGTTTCATATAATCATCCCAGATATCAACACCTTTTTTACCATCACGCATATACAATTTGTTGCCAATCATGGCCGCCATAAAAGGATTAGAGGAATTCGTTATAGCGGTAGCAGGAGTAAGACTGCCATATACATGCTGCGATGCATTGCTAATAGCTCGTTCATGACCCTTCGCGCCAAAGTAAAACACACCGGAGTCTGTATAACGGGTAGAGGTTGTAATCAGCCCCTCATTGAGACCAACTAATACGGTCAGTGGCTTAAGCGTAGAGCCCAGAGGCACGAGGGAGGAAGGATGTCTGTCCAGCTCCTCCTGAGTTGCATACTGGGGATACACCTGCCGAATCGTCCCGTTATTCATGACGAACTTAATGCTGTCCAGCTCTTTCTGAGAGATGCTGCCTCCCAGCCAAATATTTGGGTCATAATCTGGCATGCTCGCCATCGCAATGATCTTGCCCGTATCGATTTCCATGGCAACAGCGTAACCAATCTTTGCATCAGGAGCTCGTTCCGCTTTGAGTGTGGAGTTCCTAATCTTGGTCAAATGGCTCATGATAGCGTCTTCGGTTCTGAGCTGCACGTTCTTATTAATCGTTAAATAAATGTCCGCACCCTTCGTAGGATTCGTGATCTCCATCGGTCCGATAATTTCTTCTCCGCTATTAATAGGGAATTTCTTGATTCCATTCATTCCACGGAGAACGTCCTGATACATATATTCCAGACCGTCAGTTCCTACTTCTTCATCTTCCAAATATTGTAGACTAGCATCTTTTTCCTCACTGATCTTTTTATAAAAGGGCATCGTTTCCCTAACGCCTTTGTATTTCTTCAAATAGCCGACAAGCTGAACAGCGATGGTGTCCTCACTGTAGTGCCTGATGCTTTCCTCCATAATTTCGATGCCAGGGAACGAAGCTTTATTTTGCATAATAACGGCTATCTCCGCTTGCGTCAGACCAGACTTAAGACGCCTAGGAGTCGATATATTATTCATTCTAAAGAGAAGATCCATCTGTCTAATAATGTCTTCTTCCGTCATTATTTTGTCTGGATCGCCATATTCACGGAATATATCGGCAAGGGCAAATGCGAGTGCAACATGCTCGTCCTCAGTCGTTTTTCTGGATATGGTGAAATACAAGGATTGTGTGGAAGAAGAATAAGCGATGACTTGATTGGTAGAATCATAAATATTGCCGCGAATCGGGGCAATCTTGACTTGGCGTGTCTGCTTATCACTGCTCTTCGAGCTTAACGCAGGGCCTTCTACGAATTGCAAAATAGCTAATCGCAATATTAATAGGCTGAATAGGGCAAACACAACGAAGAAAAAGACGTTCATTCTAAAAAAGAATTGTTTCTGATTGACGATTGGGTTGTTCTGCGGACGATCATTCACGGCTATCACCTATTTTCTGAAGTAAGAGAATCATAGTAAACACGCCTATATTTATTCATATTTTCCATAAAACACCTAGCTTTAATTGTAGCATATATAATCATCCTCATAAGATATTTTAGCGAAAATAAGAGAGGTTCTCACATTTTTGTCACAATTTATGAATCAGCAGAAAATAGTACAAATAAAAAGATGCTGCTAGAGTGGCCGAACACTCTTGCAGCATCTATTCGCATGTTCTATCTCGTTGCCTGTACTACTGCCATGAATTAGGCATTAAGCTTGGACTCACGATATTCGGTCGGAGTAATCCCTTTATATTCTCGGAAGAGTCGACCGAATACGTTGTATGAGCTGAAGCCAACCTCGAGTGCAATCTCAAGAATGCTCATGTCAGTTGCACTGAGCAGGCCGCATGCGTGGCGAATTCGGATGGTATGGAGTAGATGGAGGAAGTTGATGCCGGCATGTTTTTTGATCTCGACGCTCAGCCTTGAAGGTGGGATGCGGAAATGCTCTGACAAGCCAGTCAGCGACAGATCGTCGCGGTAGTGGTAATGGATGTACTCGATGACTGGCCAGATCGAGCCGCTGCCTGCAAGATAGGCTCGTTCAACGGTAATCATGCCCTGTTGAGTCACCCGAGTGCGTTGGAACAGCATCAATATTTCGTGGAGCTTCAAGATGAGCAGCTCGTTGCGGAAGGCATAGGCTTGGTTGTATTCGTTATAAAGGCTGGTCAGCAGCTTCTCGAACTGCAGCAGCTCTTCGTTCTCTAGGTGAAGGAAAGGCTGCTGATTGTCTGTGAGCAGCGATTGCAAGTAAGGGGAGCCGGATTTGGTCGACGATACGAGCAGCTCCATAGCGAACATGCAGTTGAACAGCCGGATCGGAGTAGAAGAATACGTCACGATATCATGAATCTGATAGGGCAGCAGCATCGTGAATGTGCCTCGTCTCATCGGATGACGTATACCGTTGATCGTCTCATGCCCTTCACCCTCGATGACAAGCGAGCACTCCAGGAAATCATGGCGATGTGCAGGAAAGGTACTGCGGACTTCATTAATAGAAACATAGAAAGGAAAGTCGGCCGAAATCATCTCGTAGTCGGACAAGTCTTTGTTCATCGGATAAATCGTCATGATGAACCCTCCCAAAATTCAGTGAAAAACTAGTGTGTTGATATAAATTTTTGCACTATTCACGGTCAGATTATACCATAAAATGTGTTTGTAAGCGCTACAAATTCCACAGTCAATCAAGGAGGATTTCTATATGCTATTACCGCCAATCGGCCTGATCGGTGAACTGTCTTCAAGCCCGATCATGCTTCGTCATCCCAACAATCCGATTCTTACTAGGGAGGACGTTCCCTACAAGCCGGCACTGGTATTCAATGCAGGTGTAACCAAATTCCAAGGCCAATACGTCATGGTGTTCCGCAATGACTATGGTCAGCCAGATAAGCAGGTGCTCTCTTCGTTCGGCACGACGAACCTGGGCCTCGCATTCAGCCGGGACGGCATTAAATGGGATGTAAGGCCGGAGCCGATCTTCGATCTGAAGTCGAATGAGATCATCCGTAGCTATGATCCGCGGTTAACCGTTATCGACAGTCGCTGCTACATGTGCTTCGCAGTCGACACGCTGCATGGCATTCGCGGTGGAATCGCTGTAACCGATGACTTTGAGCATTTTGAAGTCATTAGCATGAGCTCGCCCGATAACCGGAATATGGTGTTGTTCCCTGAGAAGGTTGGTGGACGGTACGTCCGGCTGGAGAGACCGTTCACGATCTACAGCCGTGAAGGTCAGGAACGGTTCGACATTTGGATATCGGATTCTCCCGATCTGAAGGACTGGGGCAACTCTGAGCTGCTCCTCCCGGTGGAACGCGTACCGTTCGCGAATGCGAAGCTGGGTCCGGCAGCACCGCCAATTAAGACGAAGAAGGGCTGGCTGACGACATTTCATGCCGTCGATATTGATCCGTCCCGCGGCAAGAACGGCTGGGAGGATACCTGGAAGAAAAGGTATTCCGCAGGACTGATGCTGCTTGATTCCGATAATCCTCACAAAATTATCGGCCTATATGAGGAACCACTGCTTGCGCCGAATGCCCCTTACGAGAAGGAAGGTGGATTCAGAAACCATGTCGTGTTTCCGGGAGGCATGATCTTGGAAGATACGGGTGAGGTGAAAATCTATTACGGAGCAGGCGACACCTATGAATGCTTGGCTAGCGCGCATCTGGACGATCTGCTCGCCCTAGTTCTGAAATAGTCTGTTCGTTCAAAGGATGGAGGTGTGCACCTTGTTAGCTACAAACATGAAAAAGTCATTTCGCTATCTGAACAAAAAGAAATATTTGTATCTGCTGCTCCTTCCCGGCATTATTTATTTTCTCGTATTCAATTACGTGCCGATGTACGGTGTAATAATTGCTTTCAAGGATTTTAACTTCGCCAAGGGCATTTGGAACAGCTCATGGATCGGCTTCGAGAACTTCAGATACATGTTCGGGCTGAGCGACTTCTACACCGTATTCTGGAACTCCCTCTATTTAAGCTTCCTGAAGCTTATTATCGGATTTCCGTTTCCTATTATTCTGGCTTTATTCCTGAATGAAATGAGGAACCGGACCTACCAGAAGATTACGCAAACCATCATTTATCTTCCGCATTTCATCTCTTGGGTCGTTATCGGAGGCATACTGGTTAACTTCTTGTCTCCATCCTGGGGTGTACTCAATCTGTTTCTGAAGCAGCTCGGCATCGAGCCGATCTTCTTCCTGGCCGACAACGATTATTTCCGTCCGCTAGTGGTGCTAAGCAGTATTTGGAAGGACTCTGGCTGGGAGAGTATTATCTACTTGGCCGCGATCGTTGCTATTAATTCAGAGCTGTACGAAGCAGCAAGCATCGACGGCGCCAGCCGTCTGCAGAGACTATGGTATATTACGATACCTAGCATCAAATCGACCATTATCATATTGCTCATTTTACGACTTGGTCACATCATGAATAACGGCTTCGAGCAAATCTTCGTGCTTCAGAATCCGATGAATCTAGGCGTCTCCGAGGTGTTTGAAACGTACGCCTACCGAGTAGGCATACTCGGCGGAAGGTTCTCCTTCGGTGCAACTGTAGGCCTGTTCACCTCCGTTATTGGACTGATCTTCTTGCTCGCAAGCAACCGAATCGCGAAGCTGATGAAGGAAGACGGGATATGGTGATGCGGACCTGCGCAGCCTGCAGCATCTCGACAAGGGGGGAGTTTACCTGTGAATATCAGATCCAGGGGAGATAAGCTATTCGACATTATTAATTACACATGTATTACGTTGTTCGCGCTCGCCTGCCTTTTTCCATTCTTTTATGTAGCCGCTTTCTCGGTTACACCTTACAGCGAATATTTGGCGAATCCGCTTAAGCTGATTCCAAGTCGACTAGAGTTCAGTGCATACACCCAAATATTCAAGATGGATCAGTTGTGGACCGGGTACCGGAATACGATCATCATTACCGTGCTCGGCGTGTGCATCAACATTTTCCTCATGATCATAACCGCGTACCCGCTCTCGAAGCGGGATTTGAAGGGCAGAGGCATCGCTCTAGTGCTCATTACGTTCACGATGTTTTTCAATGGCGGACTGATTCCGAATTTTTATTTGATCAAATCGCTCGATCTGTATAACACGCTGTGGAGCCTTGTACTGCCTAATGCGCTTGGCGCTTACAACCTGCTGCTGATGAAAAACTTTATCGGGAACATTCCCCCGAGCCTGGAAGAGTCAGCATCCATTGACGGTGCGAACGAGCTAAGAATTCTGTTCCGGATTATCGTTCCTTTATCGAAGCCTGCGATTGCCACGTTCGTCATTTTCCACGCGGTGACGCAATGGAATACGTTCTTTAGCGCCATCATCTACACGTCCAAGAGAGAGCTGTGGCCGCTAATGCTGATCGTCAGGGATATGGTCGTCGACAGTGGTGGTGTCACGAAGGACTTGATGGATACGGGAGCCTCCGGGGTGACCGAGTTCACGATTAAGATGGCCATAATCATATTCTCCACGCTGCCGATCATCACGGTCTATCCGTTCATGCAGAAATATTTTATGAAGGGTATTCTCGTAGGCTCGATCAAAGGATAAGGGTATACGCTTGGCGTTTCTATCGATTAAATCTGCGGTTGTCCGCGGTTTAATATAATACGATGATCAAAGGGGAGAAGGACATGGTTACAAAAAGGTATCGTAACGTAAAAACGCTCATTTCCTTGCTAATTCTGGCAATGGCGCTTACGGCGTGCAGCTCGGGTAACAACGGCAGCAACATAAATGACAGCGGCACGAGCACACCGCAATCGACGAATAAAGCTACGGATGAGCCAGAGGTCAAACAACCGGTCACGATCAAAATGTTCAACAGGGTCAATGCAGAGATTGTTCTCAAAGATAATCCAGTTATTGCAGAGGTCGAGAAGCTCGCGAATGTGAAGCTGGAAATCGAGGCGCCGCCAATCAATAACTACGTCGACAAGCTGCAAGTGCTTATGGCATCCGGCGATCTTCCTGACGTGATCTACAACTGGGGTACTGCAGGCAATGGCGCCGATGCGAATATGGAGAAGTGGGCACAGAATGGCCTGCTTGAGCCTCTCGATGATAAAATCAGCAATTATCCCAATCTAATGAAAAATATTACGCCGGACATGTGGAATGCGGTCAAATCAGTCAACGATGGCAAGACGTACATTATTCCAAGAACGAATGTCGTTAACCACTGGGGCTATATGATTAACCAGCAATGGCTGGATAAATTGAAGCTGCAAGCGCCAACGACGCTAGATGAGTTGACCAATGTGTGCAAGGCGTTCACTGAGCAAGACCCTGACAGTAATGGCCAGAAGGACAGCTATTGCTTAAGCTTCTCTGGACCAGATCTGGGACGCAATACGATATGGAATGCTTCGAACTTCCTGACTGCTGCCTTCGGCCTTCCAGTTGTAGACGGGGTGAAGGATGCAGACGGAACGTACAAGATCAGAGAGAAAATGTCCGGCTATCTGCCTTACTTGACGTACTTGAAGAAATTGAACGATGAGAAGCTGATCGATCCAGAATTCCTAATTAACAAAATTTACGTCGATCAAGAGAAGCTGAATCAGAACCGTGTAGGTATCATCTATGCGCATCAATATACGGTGCTGGGCAACATTAGCAAAGACCCGGATTCTGACAAAAAGTATACGTATCATGGTGTATTGAAGGATGCGAACGGTGTCGCAGCAGACTGGGTTACGCCTGCCATGTGGGGCGGCTGGATGATCCCGAAAGGTTCGAAAAACGTGGATGACGTACTGGCCTTCCTCGATTGGGGCAATACAGCAGAAGCAAACGCATTATTCCAACTGGGAGTGAAGGGCGTTACTTATGACAGCTATGATCCGGCTACGAAAGCCTTCTCGCGTACCGACGAGCAGACGACTTTGTTGTCTACAATAACGAGCCCTTACATGACACCTGCCAATGCGGTTAATGGAGATGGTGCTTCCATTGCTAACGCAAACACTCCTGAGCGGCTAGAGTTGTATAAATCACAGCTGGACACAGCGCTCGGACAAATGACTACAGTGAATGTGCCTGCCGTCAGAGCGCCGAAGATCGCGAGCTTGAACAGCACCATTCCGGATCTGGTGAAGAAGAAGGACGATAACGAGATCAAATATATTACAGGTGCTATCAATGAGCAGCAATTCAAGGATTTCTTAGAGAAGGAATGGTACCCGGCTACGGCGGATGCAGAAGCTGAATATGTGGCCTTCATGTCTTCTTTGAGCAAATAACATCAAGTAATGGCTTCATTGCCGCAGCCTATACCCGCAAATCGAGCATAGGTCTCTCACGAATGGGAATGATCGGCGTTATGGTTAGCGGGTATTTTTATCCCATTATGAAATCAACTATTGAAAGGGGTTGCAATTGTGCTAAAGATCGGGTTACGCAGTATGTTCTGTCTGATTCTAGCAGTTGTGCTAAGCATGTCGAGTATTCCGTTTGTTCCGAATGGGTCGGTCCAGACGGTAGAAGCAGCCGGTTCAACGATTACGAAAAGTGGCAATACGTGGACTCTAGAAAACGATGTGCTTAAGGTCGTGATCTCCTTCGCAAGTGGAAGTATCCAGATGACGAGCTTCTACAATAAGGAGGCTGGCAAAGAGTACTTAACCGGCAGCGGCAGCAATTATTTGTTCTACTACAATTATGGCGGCAGCGATCTGTATGCTAATGATGGCGGCTGGACGCTCGGAACGGACACGATCAACAACATCTCCCTATTCAGCACGAATTGGGGCAAAAGGCTCGAAATTCCGATTACCAGAACATCTCCGGATAATGTGACCATTACGCTCCGATTCGAGATGTATAACGATCGAGCAGGGCTTAAATATTCTAATCTGATCAAGAACAACAGCGCAGCAAATAAGACGATAACAGCCTCAGATATCATTGCGCTTAACTTCCCAAGCGATGCCCATACGCTGCATTATGTGCCGAATATGACATGGAGCAGCACGACGGGCGCACTGCCTATGAATGCTGGCAAAAACGCGATTAACAGATACAATACAGGTGATGGCTGGACGCTCCAGCCGGAGATGAACTGGAAGACGCAGGGAGCGCCGGACAACCTCCCGTTCGCAGGTATTAACGCATGGAGCGGCATATCCGGTGTCAAGGTTTCGACGAACCCCGGGTCCCTACAGCTCGTGTTATTCCCCAATGAGCAATTCGAGTATATTTCTGTAAATATGACCGCTTTCACAGGCGATAGCATGGATGGCAAGATGGCAGTGGAGGAGCATTTTCGCAAAAGATTTAAGTATCATCATACAACATCGGTGTTCACAACGAATGATTGGGAGTGGCTCGGTAAAAGGAGCGAGGCTTATTACCGCAGCACCGTAATTCCGAAAGCGACACAAGCAGGCATGGATATGGTCATGGTTGACGATTTCTGGAATACGACAAGAGATACGACGACGGCAGCCAGCTCCTTCACCTCGAATCTAGCGGGACTGACAGATACGATTATTGCAGCAGGCATGCGTTTTGGCATTTGGTTCAGCATGACTGGGGACAACCATAACCTTGGTCGCGATCTGGCTGATCCAGCCAATATCGAGTTCAAACGCAGCCAAGTGGAGGATTACATGATTCCGAATTATCATCTATCCCATCAGATGATCGACCTGACGGAGTTTTGGCCGAACACAGCAGCTACGTCGACATCACATCCGAGTGACAGCGTATACCGGAAGAACGTGCTCGTCCGCGATTACAATAACGATATCGTCTCGCGTCATCCGGACTTCTTGACGAAGCTGACGAGCGAGGTCGATATATATCCAACGCAGGGAGACCGCAACGTCGGCCTGCTCCATATTGGCGATAACGGCTTCGTATCATCGAAAGGCAACGTGGACAAGAGCATGCTCATCGCGACGAACAGCTTCGGGTATTTGCCGCTTAACTCGGTCTATTACGGCGGACTTACGACTGGCAAGGTAGAAGATTATTATTCGTATATGCCAGCCCGCGTGATCAAGTTCGCCAAGGACCCGGGAACATGGAGCGCGGCAGGCATAAGCACGCTTAAGAAGTTCAACGATTGGAGGAAAAATCCGCGTATCAAGGCGCTTACTGACGGCATCATCCGGCCTCTATATGCCGGCCCGAACTACGATACGTCAGGGCCTTATGCTTGGATGTATGCGCCGGATGACAAGAGTAGAGCGCTCATCATCGCTACCGCCGGCAACGAGGCAGCTGCACCGAACGAGTTCACGCTCGACCTGCGCTGGCTTGATGACAGTAAGACGTATTTGGTAGAAGATGTCACGATGAACGACAGCGGCGTGATCGGATACAAGTACAAAGGAAGATTCACGGGAGCAGAGCTCAAGTCGCCGGGCCTTACCGTTAACTTTGCAGAGAACACATCAAGGGGCAAAGCGTTCTGGATTCAAGAGGACAACGGCTCTGAGATGCAGGTGCTCTATGCGGATGAGAATATTACCTCATTCACTCAAAGCGTGGGTACATCAAGCTTGACGATCAATGCGACTGGTCCTGCGAACAAGACCGGCAAAGCGGTTATCTACGATAGAACTGCCAACAAAACGATTGTTGCGGATGTCGTCATTGGCGCTGGCGGTACAGGCAGCGTAACGATAGAGTCCGGCTACAAGCATGAAGCAGAGAGCCTGCCTGTTACCTTATCGAGCGGTGGCACTTCATCGAACGGCAGCGATGCGGCTGCAAGCGGAGGGGTGCTCAGCTACACGAACGGCAATGCGGTCGGCGGCTATGCCGACTACACGGTTAATGTTCCAAGCGCCGGCACGTACAACGTGAAAGTTAGAGTGAAAAAGCATCCGGATCGCGGAATTGCACAGCTGTATATTGACAGTGCAGCGGTGGGATCGCCAATCGACCAATATGCGAGCACGCAAGGTTATGTCGAAGTGAACCTGGGCAATTACGCATTCAACTCAGCAGGAGACAAAACCTTCCGCTTCCAGATTATGGGCAAGAATTCGGCCAGCTCACAATATACGTTGGCGACAGATACGATACGTCTGACTTACCGATCACCTGACAAGTATCTGCCTCCGCAAATCTATGAGCCGGTTAAATATGAAGCGGAAAGCGCAACGACCACGATGTCGTCAGGAGGGACGAATACGGATAGCAACGATACATCTGCAAGCGGCGGCGCCTTGAATTACGCCAACGCGAACGGTGTAGGCGGTTGGATTCAATATGCGCTGAACGTTCCAGCAGCGGGGACCTACAACGTGAAGGTGCAGGTGAAGAAGCACCCTGACCGCGGAACGGCGCAGCTTTATATTGATGGAGCAGCACAAGGCGCTCCAATTGAACAATATTCCAGCACACAAGGCTATGTCTCTGTCGATCTCGGAGATGTAACGTTCGGTGCGGCCGGTACGAAGGCCTTCCGCTTCCAAGTAACCGGGAAGAACGCTTCCAGCAGTGTCTATACACTGGCGACAGATTACATCGCTCTGACGAAGAAACCGTTGGTCTATGAGAGTGAGAGCTTAGTCACGAACCTGTCGGCAGGTGCCACGGTGACGAATGGTGCAGATTCGAGTGCAGGCGGTGGATCACTAAGCTATAGCGGCTTCGGCGGGGTAGGGCAGTGGATCGAATATACGGTTCCAGTATCCGAGGCAGGAACGTACGCGGTTAGCGCGCGAATCAAGAAGCATCCCGAACGCGGAACGGCTCAATTGTATATCGATGGCGTAGCCACAGGATATCCGCTCGACCATTACGGCAGTCCGCAAGGCTACGAGACGGTTGGACTTGGAACGGTAACCTTCAGCTCGGCTGGCAGTAAGGTCTTCCGATTCCAGATTACCGGCAAAGATCCGGGGAGCATTTCCTATACGCTGGCTCATGATGCCTTCATGCTTACAAAAACGAATTAAATCAGTCGCTGAACTATAGTCGAATGTCAGGCAGGGAGGCAATTGCCTTCCTGTCTTCGTTATGTCATAGACTTGCAGAAATGTAACTTACGGAATGGCAACCGATCATGTACATGATTCGCAAGCGGGAGGTGCAGAGATCATGACGATTTCGAGAATAACAGCGTTTACATTTTGGTAAACGGATGAGAAGTGAAGTAAAGAGTTGAATGTTGTTTTAGCACATCCACCATCGCATAATTAAGTTGTAATGAACCAACAGCCAAATTATCGAAATTGGGGGATGCAAATGAGCAATAAAAAATCATTAATAGGGGTCAAAGGGGTGTCTTTATTGTTACTTGCCTCGTTATTCCTCTCTGCCTGTTCAGGGGATAATAGCACGAGCAATAAGGAAACGAATACGGCTCCAACCAATGAACAGCAGCAAGGTGAGACTACAACTGACAATAACGGTCCGCTAACCAAATACGATCCGCCTATCGAAGTTTCATTTGTTAGAGACTTGAACGATGTCGTGGAAAATAATGTGCTCAGCGTATTGCAGGGCGAAACGATCGAGGATAACCGCTGGTCACGGCTGTATGAAGAGCAGCTGGGCATTAAGATTAAGTATGATTGGATTGTCAAAGGCGCGTCCACTTCCGATCAATACTTGCAAAAAATTAATGTCACGCTTGCTTCCGGAGATCTTCCCGATGTCATTCCTGTAAACGCAACACAGCTCAAGCAATTGGCCGATTCCGACCAAATTGAAGATTTAACGAAGCTATATGATCAGTATGCTTCCCCTCTAACCAAAAAAGTGCTCTCCCAGGAAGGAACTAGCCCATTTGATGCGGTTACTTACGACGGCAAGCTGATGGCTATTCCGCAGCTCGAATCATCGATTGAACGTTCAATGTATATTTGGATCCGTACGGACTGGTTGGAAACATTAAAATTGCAGCCACCAAAAACGATCGCTGATGTTCTCGCAATTTCGAAAGCGTTTACAGAAAATGATCCAGACCAAAATGGCCAAAACGATACATTTGGTCTAGGGCTGACAAAAGACTTATGGGGAGGCGCGATGGGGCTGGAAGGATTCATGGCTGCATATAACGCTTTTCCGAATATGTGGGTTGAGGATGCTTCCGGCAAGCTTGTATTCGGCAGCATTCAAACGGAAGTGAAAAAAGCGCTTCAAGTTCTTCAGGATATGTCCAAAAACGGTCAGATTGACAATGAGTTCGGCATTAAAGACGGGGGTAAGGTGTCGGAGCAAATTTCTGCAGGGAAAATCGGGATGGAGTACGGCGAGCAATGGAACTCCATCTGGCCTCTGCAGCTCAACCGCAATAATGATCCGAATGCGCAGTGGCAAGCTTTCCAGATCGTATCAGAATCGGGAGATTCGCCTAAGGTGCCTCTCAAATTCAGCACGACCCGGTTTTTTGCAGTCAAGAAAGGGGCAGCGAATCCGGAAGCAGTTATCAAAATGTTCAATCTGCATCTGGAGAAAAACTGGGGAGAGAGTGCTGAGTTCGACAAATACTATGCGCCGCCGGAGGCGGAAAGCGTGTGGCAGCTGTCTCCAGTTACACCGTATCCAGCTATGAAAAATGTTGATGCGTTCAGAGCCATAGACGCCGCCCGGAAAGCCGGCGATACATCGACCTTGAAGGGTGAAGCAAAGACGATTCAAGAGAAATTGGAATCCTTTGCGTCGGGAACAAAAGAAGGCTTCGCGTTGTGGGGCTGGGAACGGATATACGGCGAACAAGGCTCTATGGGTATTGCCGATCAATACGAGAAAAACAATCAATTTTTGATGGAGAAATTCGTTGGGGCACCAACGCCGACAATGGTAGAACGTAAAGCAACACTCGATAAGCTGCAAACGGAAGTGTTCGTCAAAATCATTTTAGGCGAGTCGATTGATACGTTCGATCAGTTCGTTGAGAACTGGAAGAAGCTTGGCGGAGACCAAATTACGCAAGAAGTTAATGAGTGGTATGAATCGACGAAATAATTGCTTAGGCTAGAGGAAGAAAGACTTTTTCTTCCTCTGCCTCATTTTGCTCACAAATGTGGAGGATTAGGATGAGACTGAAATTTATGAGAGAAATGCCGCTGCATATGATGATTTTACCAGGATTACTCCTGATTGTTTTGTTTTCCTATATACCGATGGCTGGTATTGTAATTGCATTCCAAAAGTTTATCCCGGCGAAAGGCTTGTTCGGAGATCAGAAATGGGTTGGATGGGGGAACTTCGAATATGTCATGAGCCTGCCGAATTTTTCAACGGTTCTTTGGAATACGCTGTTTATTGCCAGTTTAAAGCTTTTGTTAGGCTTGATCGTTCCGATCATTGTCGCTATTTTATTAAACGAGCTCAAAAACAGGGTCATTAAACGTTCAGTCCAAACCGCCATTTATTTACCCTACTTTTTATCCTGGGTTGTGCTCGGCGGTATATTAGTCGATATTCTCTCTCCATCCAACGGCATCGTCAACTCATTTCTCGGAATGTTTGGCATACCGAAAATTTTCTTCCTTGGAGATAACAGCTGGTTTCCTTTTTCGCTCATCACATCGGATGTGTGGAAAAACTTCGGGTATGGAACAATCGTTTATCTAGCTGCAATAACCAGCATCGATCCAGGATTATATGAGGCCGCAACGATGGATGGCGCTAATCGTTGGCACAAAATATGGCATATTACGATTCCTGGTATGCGGATGGTAATTGTACTTCTGACTGTACTGAGCCTCGGCCAATTATTGAATGCCGGATTTGACCAGGTATTTAATTTATATAGTCCGCAAGTTTATGAAAGTGGCGATATTCTAGATACGTTTGTCTACAGAATCGGTCTACTAGACGCACAATATGGAGTAGCTACTGCAGTAGGCTTTTTCAAGTCGGTTATATCGCTCACATTAATTTCTACATCCTATTTGCTAGCCTACCGGTTTGCGAAATATCGGATTTTCTAAAGGAGGGTGAAAAGTGGATCGAGTATGGACAGAATCACTTGCAGTCAAAAGCAAACGTTACGAATGGTTTCCGTTGTTGAATACTATTTTTCTAATCGCACTATCACTCCTTTGCGTGCTTCCATTAATTCATATTATTGCGGTTTCATTCAGCTCAAGCGCGGCGGCTTCTGCAGGATATGTAAAGTTGTTGCCTGTTGACTTTACGCTTGCTTCTTATAAATATACGGCAAGCCGCAGTGAATTTTGGGAATCAATGCTTGTCTCCTTGAAAAGAATAGGAATAGGAACGCCGCTAAGCTTACTGTTAACCATATTGGTAGCCTATCCGCTGTCAAAAGAGACAAATGCCTTTCGATTCCGATCCATTTATGCTTGGCTCTTCTTTATAACAATGCTTTTCAACGGTGGATTAATCCCTTGGTATATTACGATTAAAGAATATGGCCTGCTTGATTCGATCTGGGCGTTGGTTCTGCCGGGAGCAGTTCCTGTATTCAGCATCGTACTGCTGCTTAATTTCTTTCGAGAAATTCCGAAGGAGCTTGAGGAAGCGGCTGTAATGGATGGAGCAAGCCATTGGAGGATCATGTGGACCATTTTTGTACCAATATCCAAGCCCGCACTGGCGACACTGGCATTATTCTCGCTCGTCGAGCATTGGAACAGTTGGTTCGATGGGCTACTGCTTATGGGCAATCCGTCCAATTATCCGCTTCAAAGCTATATTCAAACGATTGTCATCCAGCAGAACCTATCGAATATGTCACGCGATGCGATGCTCAATCTAGCTCTTATTTCAGACCGGACCTTGAAATCGTCCCAGATCTTTCTTGGTTCGCTGCCTATCATTCTAGCTTATCCATTTCTGCAGAAGTACTTTGTGAAAGGGATCGTGTTAGGCAGTGTGAAAGGATAATTCTACCGCTTCATAGATTTGTCTCATATAGCAGATTACTGGAAATCAGGTTATAATGAGTAAAAATTGTTGGGGGTATCATGACTTGTATCGACCGGAGTTTTCGCTGCGGAATACGATTTTTCTTAGATTGATCATCACCTTTTTGCTCATTTTGCTGCCTATTATATTGTTTGGGGTTTATCAGTACCATTGGATTATGCAGAGTGCAAGTAGTGACATTACCAAATCAGCGACCTCACAAATTGCCTTTTATCTCAGCGACCTAGAGAACGAGATTGAGCGTATCAAATTACTCCAATATAGTCTGCTGGAGGATGAAAATCTTAATGAACTAGCTTTAACTTGGGAACGAATGAATACAATTGAGCGGACGGACAGCATGAATTTAATTATGAAGCGTCTGTTTACTGTCCAAAACAGCAGCATGTACATTAAAGATGTAAGCGTACACATTTCGTTGATCGGCAGGACGATGTCGGCTGAGGACGATGTGCGTGACTTGGATGTTCAGCGGTTCAAGGAAATCCGTTCGGTATATGGCGGGAAAGACTCGCAAATTATGGAGTGGAATGGCAGATTGTTTCTTGGGTTTGCCAAGCTAAGAGGAATAAAAGGGGCGGAGCCTTTTTTCACTGTTGAGATTGAACTGGATGGTCAAAGGCTGCGGGAGGCGCTCGCCCAATTCAACACGTATTCAGGAAGCGGTACAGTGCTGCTGTCAGAGAACGCTAAGGTGGCACTGGCAAGCGGGACGGGAGAGCTCGCCGAGGCTGATATGCCGCAGTACTTCCTGCAAATGGGTATGCAATTAGCGGGTCCTCGTGAAGCGCAGCCCGTGACGATAGAGGGACACGAGTACTATTCCTTGATGGCTCATTCAGCAAAACTGGAATTGTCGATTTACCGATTTATTCCTGAGGAGGTTGTCCAGCAGCCGCTTCGCAAGTTTTATAATCTAGCATGGGTGTTCGCTGCCGCTGCATTGGCAATTACAGCAGCTTTTGCGATGGCTACCTATCGTTTTATTCATAAACCAATGCTGACGCTGGTGAAGAGCTTTAGAAGAATGGAAAATGGCGATTTGGATTTCCTGATTGCACATGAATCTAAAGACGAATTCCGTTATCTGTATGGAAGGTTTAATCAGATGGTAGAGAATTTGCGATCATCCATCGATCAAGCCTACAAACAGAAAATTCTTGCGCAAAGAGCGGAATTGAAGCAGCTACAGGCGCAAATTAATCCCCATTTCTTATACAACAGCTTTTTTATCCTGAATACGATGGCAAGGACTGCGGACGTGGAGCGAATCGAGCAGTTCACAACGTTACTTGGCGAATATTTTCAATTTGTAACAAGGAATGCCTCGGACATGGTGTCACTGGAGCAGGAGATTCATCACGCGAGAATGTATACGGAAATTCAGGAAATGCGCTTTTCAAGACGAGTGAGTGTTCAATTCGATGCACTGCCGGAGGAACTCAAAAAACTGACGGTGCCGCGCCTAATTATCCAGCCGATCATTGAGAACGCGTTCGAGCATAGCCTCGAGAAAAAAATGATGGATGGATTAATTGTTGTTCGCTTTCTAGTGGATGAGAGCATGGTTGGCGTCATTGTAGAGGACAACGGAGGCAGATTGACCGATGAGGCAATGAAACGAATAGCGAATTCTCTGCATCATGAGGATGATCGGTCGGAAACGACGGGAATGGTGAACATCCATCGTCGAATCCGGATTACATCAGGTGATAGCTGCGGACTGAAGACTGAGCCTAGTGAACTTGGAGGCTTGAAAGTAACTATTGTACTTTCCGTTGGAGGTGGCATAAAGGATGTACAGGATGCTGATCGTTGACGATGAACAAATCATTACGGATGGCTTAATGGATATATTTAGCAGACTTGATCTTCATTTGGATCTATACAAAGCGTATTCCGGTCAAGAGGCGCTTAGTCTGCTGAACCGTACGAGAGTGGATATCGTTTTATCGGACATTTGCATGCCTGGCATAGACGGGCTTAAGCTGATGGGCCATATTCGTCAGAGCTGGCCGCAGTGCAAGATCATATTCCTGACAGGTCATAATGATTTTGACTACGTTTACCAGGCTATCCAAGCTCCAGGCGTTCAATATGTGCTCAAAAATGAGGGCTATCCTAAATTGATCGAGGCTGTAAAGCGAGCGCTAAAGGATCTGGAGGATGCGATGCATGTCAAGGATTTGATTCACCAGTCCCGAGAAAAGCTCAACATATTGGAGACGCTCGCGCAAGGGGATTACTTTCGATATTTATTTCAAAATGGAACAATGCATGATCTCGAGGATGACTTCGAGCGCTTGCATATACCGTTAAATCCTGATCTTCCTGTTCTGATTGTGCTTGGAAATTTGACGTATTTCAGTCAGTCCTCCCATTCTTATTCCGATCAGCAGGAGTCTGCGCTTGGTGTGAAGTTTCTGGCGGAAACGTTCCTGGCGGAGAGGACGACCAGCATGGGCATAATCGATCGGTATGGTGATATGATATGGCTTATTCAGCCTGATCAGCCGAGTGAAGAGGGAGGATGGGAATATGAGCAAACGGTCATGTTCTTGGAAGGGACATTCGAGCTGATCCAGCAAGCTTGCCTGGAGTCGTTGGATGTTACGATGGCTGTCACGCTATGCAGTGAAGCGATCTCTTGGGAGTGGCTTCCTGTTTCGTATGATAGGATGAGACGGCAGCAACACTTTCGGGTTGGAGACGGCAATCTAATGGTTCATAAAGTGCAGTTGAACCAGTCAGCAGATTACTCATCCACATCCTCGCCTCGTGACCGTTCGCTGCATACCAAATCCGAAGTGCTGGCTATTCATTTGGAAGCTGGCAGACGGGAGGAGTTTCTTCGGCTATTTGATGAGCTGACTGAGCAGGTAGACGTTGAAGAACGTAAGGGAGAGGCTTACCTGACCGAGCTCTATTATGCAATATCTCTTCCTATTATCTCCTATATTAATCGATGGGACATGCAGGGGAAAGTTGGTATTTTCAGCCTTTTACAATCGAAAGTATACCGTTCTTGGATTGAGGCCTTTGTATTATTGCGTGATTCAGCAGAAATGCTGTTCTCTGCCAGGAGAAGCGGAGAGCGTAATCGGGCAGCCCATGTCATCCGGAAAATTTCTTCTTATATAGAAGAGCATATAGCCGAGGATCTTTCACTTGTTCGATTGGCAGATGTCATAAGCTTTAATCCTTCGTACCTATCACGGTTGTTCAAACAGGAACAGGGTGTCAATCTGTCAGAGTATATTGAGGAGACACGTATCCGCAAGGCCAAAGAATTGCTCGGTATGGAAGAAATGAAGGTAGCCGAGGTCGGTGCACGTATCGGATATGATTCGCCACAATCCTTTACTCGCTTGTTTAAGAAATGGACCGGAATCACGCCACAAGAATATCGAATAACGTTCGAAAACAGTCATGGAATATAAGAGGGGGAAAGTCAAAATCGAAATTTGGGTATGAAATTCTGTTTCCACTCGTATTATTTTTCCCAGCAAATTTTCAGACAAGAGCCATAAGAGAAAAGAATTCCCTTTCGGTAGATTTGTGCGATGATTCCACGGTATCTTCGCACTATCGTCCGGAAGGGGTTTTTATGCTGTATATCCGCGATACCGCATGAATAATAGACTTACAGGAAACAATTTACGAAACCGTATTCAATCATGTACAATGGTTCGCAAGCGGGAGGTGCATTGAGCTTGACGATTTCGTGGGTTAAACGGATGAAGGCATCGATATCGAATGTGTATTACGGTATGTCATTCAAACAGCAGATCGGGATCGTGTTCCTATTGTTAATTGCACTGGCGATTGCAGTGGTAGGAACGGCCTCTTATTTAATCGCATCGAAGGAGCTCGAGCGCAACGCGTTCTCCTCCAGCCGGGAATCAGTCAGCAAGACGGCCCAGCTGCTGGATGACAAGCTGTACAGCGTATCGAAATCGGTTCGCTCCATTATGCTAAGCGACTCATTCAATCTAATGATGCAGGATGTACAGAGCAATACGATTTCCAACTACTACGTTCATCTCTCCGAAATGCAGTATCAATTCTCACAGGCTATGTTCAATGAGCCGCTCATCGAGAGCATTCTAATCGCAACGCCGATCGGCGATTTCTATCATCTATCTCAGAGACGATCTCCTAATCGTTCTTTCTATGAATCCAATCTATACTACTTGGCGAAAGACAACAATGAAGGCTTATGGCTAAGAGGCCATAATGACGTGTTCTTCACAGGCGAGAGCCGAGTGCTCAGCTTCGTCACGAAAGGCACGCAGGATTACTTCTCCAATACGAATGTATATTTCATCGTTAATATAAGTGAACGTGGGCTGATCGACATCATGAACCAGGGCTCCTCACAAAAAGAAGGCAGCTACTTCATTGTAGACACTACTGGCAACGAGGTCATGCGAACCACATGGTCTGCGCAGCATAATATGCGCAAGGATGAATCGTTCCTTGGCAATGTGAGTGAGGACGGTAGGTCTGCCTCTTTCTTCCACACGTTCGAAGAGACGGAGTATCTGGTTAATTATTCGCATTCCTCGGTGGTAGATTATTGGTTATTATTCGGCATTCAATCGAAGGACAAGCTGCTTGAACAGATGAAGAACGTACAACAAGCGACGATCTGCTTAATGCTGGTGTTCCTTCTGGCCGCATGGTTCGTATCGAGCAAGCTTACCGGTGTACTTGTTCGCCCGCTCTATAGACTGCAGCGGCTGATGCGCGAGGTCGAGGACAACAGACTAACGGTGCGATTCGAGAGTAAGTCGAGGGATGAGGTTGCACAGGTAGGTTTTCAATTCAATCGAATGCTGGATGAAATTAACCATCTGATTCAGGATGTGCGCACGAGCGAGGCGGGCAAGCGGGAAGCGGAGATACGTGCGCTGACCGCGCAGATGGAGCCGCATTTTCTATATAACACACTCAATACGATTTATTGCAAATCCGAGATGGGCGAGAACGAGGATGTTAATAAGATGATTCTTGCACTGTCAACGATGTTCCAGCTTGGTCTTAGTGGCGGCAAGGATTGGAATACGCTGGAGGATGAGCTGACCCATGTCGAACAATATTGTGCCATTCAAGGCATGTGCTACGAGGGGTTATTCCGTTATGAGGCTCAAGTCTTAGACCCCGAGCTGCTCAGCTATTACGTACCTAAGATTCTGCTGCAGCCAATTGTGGAGAACAGCATCCAGCATGGCTTGCGTGACCGCAGGGACGGAGGGGAAATACGGCTGGAGGTGAACCAAGAGGGCGGCAAGCTGAATATAGTCATCCAGGATAACGGATCAGGCTTAGATCTTCGCCTCATAAGCGAGCGCATGAAGCGGCTTGGCCATTCGCCATCAGGCAAAGGGTTCGCACTGTACAATATCACCAATCGGCTAAGCTTATTTTACGGGGATGAGGCTTGGATGGAGATGAGTTGTCCCGCAGAAGGCGGAACCAGAACGGAATTGTGGATTCCAATGCGAAGAGGGGAGATTCAGTGGTATGCCTAATGAAGCTGTAACCGAGATTAGACTCGTCGTTATTGACGATATTCGCAGTGTAGTCGACATGGTATCAAGCAAGCCCCCTTGGCAAGAGCATGGCATCAAGGTGATGGGTACGGCGCTCGATGGTGAAGAGGGTATTGGTCTCATTAGGGATACGCAGCCCGACATCGTGCTGACCGATATCCGCATGCCTAGGCTGGACGGACTTGCCATGACAGAAGCCATACTATCGATTGCCCCTTCTACCAAAGTCATCATACTGAGCGCTTACACCGATTTTGCTTATGCTCAGCAGGCGATCAGGCTAGGCGCATTCGACTTTCTGAAGAAGCCTTTCTCGATCGACGAGATCGTAAAGACCGTATTGCATGCCAAGAAAGCTTTGCTTGAAGAGCGGAAGGAACGAGATAAACGCCGTGAAATCGAGATGGAGCGTCGATTAGGCTTGCCGATGCTGCAGCAGGAGCATCTATCGCTGCTGATCCATCATCCGATCACCGTAGAGAAAGCAGAGCAGCAATGGAAGAAGCTCGGCATCGGTCTAGAGCCTGCACACTTTAATATCTTCGTCGTAGAATTCGATCATTTCATGGAGAAGTACAAGACAAGGCCTGCCCGCGAGATCGAGCTCATGCGCTTCAGCTTGAAGAATGTGCTGGAGGAAACGGTATCACAGCGGACGCAAGGCGTCGTATTCCGCGAAGCATCTAACCGATTCGTCTGTATTATGAACTGTCAAGATAATAAGGAAGCGGAGAGCATCTCCGAGGATTGCAGGCGCAATACGCAGCAGTATACTCATTCCACGATATCTATTGGAGTCGGATTGTGCGTTGAGACGATTCAGGAGCTGCCAGAAGCTTACCGACAAGCCGTCAGCGCTCTATCCTATCACTTCTATACCGATGGAAACGGCGTAACAAGCTATACCGTCGTCACGGACGTAGAAGCAAGACCCAGCATGCTGCCGAATTATTCGTTTGCGGTGGAGCAGCAGTTCCTATTCGCGCTGAAGTCAGGCAACAACGGCAAATGCAGGCTGCTATTGGAGCAAATATTCAATGATATGCTGCAAAATGAACCGCTGCCGGCCCCCCGGTATGTGGAGAGCCTCTGTCTCGAGCTATCTGCCAAAATATATCGCACGTTACAGGAGATCTTCCCTAGGCAAAGGGTGCATGAGCTTGAGAAGCGCTGGCTGTCCGGGTGGACAGGGGCAAGCTCGACCTTCATGGAAATGAGAGAGAGGGTCCGCGGCTTATGCGAGGAAGCATGCAGCTGGACACGCCAAGAGCGATCCGACGAATCTAGCAAACTCATCTACGAGGCTAAAAATTACATCTGTGACAACCTTCATCTGAATCTGTCACTTGAGCATTGCGCTAAGCGCTTCAGCATCAGTCAAGGTTACTTCTCGAATTTGTTCAAGAAGGTACTAGGTATTTCCTTCCAGACATTCGTAATCCACGAGCGGATGGAACGGGCAAAGGATCTGCTGATCAGCGGCTATCAAGTACAGGAAATTGCCCAACGGGTTGGTTACGAGAATCGACGTTACTTCAGTGACGCATTCAAGAAGCATACGAACATGACACCATCTGAATTCAAAATATACAGTACAGGCAATACCGACTCACCGATTGACCTTG
This sequence comes from Paenibacillus xinjiangensis, assembly GCF_059686975.1. Taxonomy (NCBI): domain Bacteria; kingdom Bacillati; phylum Bacillota; class Bacilli; order Caryophanales; family Paenibacillaceae; genus Paenibacillus; species Paenibacillus xinjiangensis. The sequence continues at coordinate 29,057 of NZ_JCAALS010000026.1, forward strand.
AGCAAGGTAAAGGGCAGCAATGAGTAGGAATGAACTCTATGCAGCTTCTTCCGGCATCAGCTGGCAAGAGGCTTTTTTGGCAGGCAGCTGTCTCCTATCTGTAATAGAACAAAGGAGATGAAGAAATCTGCCCTTTATGTGCGATTTCCGCCTTATGCAGCTGGGCTGGCACCTCTATAATGAGGAGTGTCACACGGAGTATTCGATACAAGGGAGGCTATAAGCATGAAAAAGAGATGGCTAATGATGTTGGCTGCTATCATGATGGCTGGAAGCCTGTCAGCCTGCGGCAGTAAGGATACAGATGAGAACGGCGGGGCAGGAGACGGTGGATCGGGAGACAAAACGGTCATAAGCTATTGGACAGGCGACCGCCATGACTCGGAGTTCATTAGAGAGCAGATTGATACGTACAATGCTACCAACACGGACAATATCGAGGTTGATCTTGTTATCAAAGGGGATGATTTCGATCAGGCGCTCGACATGTCGTTCCAGACATCCGAGCCGCCAGATATTATCCGCGTGAAAGAGAATACGATTCAAACCTTTTATAAAAAAGGCTATCTTGCACCTATTGATGAGTTTATGACGGAGGAGCTTAAGGCGGTTTTCCCGGAGATGCCTGAGCTGAACAGCTTTGAAGGACAGCGCTACAGTCTTCCAAACTATGGGACGACGATGAGGCTAATCTACAATAAAGAGCTGTTCGCGAAGGCAGGCGTTACAGAGCCGCCAACGACTGTTGCCGAGTTAGTCGATATTGCTAAAAAGCTAACGGTTGCCGGCAAGGAGAGCGGCGCTTACGGATTCGCGCAAAACTTCAAAAATCCAGGAAGCGCATTCGGTCGTTCGTCACGCGTCATCGCTGAGATGAGCGGGTTCGGTGGTTTTGGCTATAATTTCAATACGGCGCAATACGACTTCAGCCACTTTAAGCCAATTATTGAAGCTTTCAAGCAGATCAAGGATGACGGCAGCATGCTGCCGGGGGTCGAATCACTCGACATCGATCCGCTTCGCGCGCAATTCGCTGAAGGCAAGATCGGCATGTATCTGTCCTTCTCCGCAGAAGCGGGTGTCTATTCTTCACAATTCCCTGCGAAGATCGACTGGGCTGCAGCACCTGCACCTTCTATAGACGGGCAGTATAATGGGGCATCGGGTTTCTTAGGAGGACAGTGGCTGGCAATGAGCTCTAAGACGAAGAACAAGGAAGCCGCGTGGAAGTTCATGTCATACATGTATTCTGAGCCGCTGCTTCAGCAGTATCAGGAAAAGGGCTTCGGAATCTCTATGGTGCCATCGGTTAGTGAAGCTGCAGCAACGCCACAGGTGAAGGGGATCGAAGGGTTCTTACCGAACAAGTACGACGGCGTGTGGCCAGTCTATCCGGTTGTAGCGGTGCAAGGCACGAAGTCGGACGACGCTTTCTTCAAATACATGATCAGCGGGGGAGATCTTGACGCAATAATCATAGATTTGAATGAGCGCTACAATGCTGCGCTCGCCCAAGCGATTAAGAACAACGAAGTTGAAACAGTGCCCGATCCAGACTTCGATCCGAGCACGCTAGCTGGCAAATTCGCCCAATGAACATAGAGCCTGACAGAGGGAGGGGGAGCTGCTTCCCTCTCCCTTTCTTGACCTGATAAGGAGTGACACAGGTATGAAGAAAATGAAATACGCTGCCTTCTCGTACAGCTTCATGCTGCCAAGCTTCATTCTGACTGTCGTACTCGGCATCTACCCGATTCTGTGGGCAATGAGGTATATGTTCTACGACTACAAAGGCTATGGCGCGGAGAGGTTCATAGGCCTACAGAACTTCGCCAGAATAGGGAGAGATCATGAATATTGGAGCTCTGTTCTGAACACGTTCATCTATGCGGGAGGCAAGCTGGCGCTTTCATTGCCGCTTGCACTGCTGTTAGCCGTCATTCTGAACCGTGGACTTCGAGGACGCGGAGTTATACGCGCGCTGCTATTCATGCCAACAATCATAAGCACAGCTGTTATGGCTGTCGTGTTTTTTACGATTTTCAATTCTTATAATGGCATTCTTAATCAGTTTCTGATGAAATACAAGCTCGTCGGAGCGCCGATCGATTGGCTGGGTGTCGATTTCGCTATGCTTAGCGTGATTCTGGTCGCCGTATGGGGAGCTCTAGGTAACTATATGCTGTTGTTCCTGGCTGGTCTGCAAAACATTCCGCAGGATGTATACGAGAGCTCGTCGCTGGACGGAGCAGGCAGGTGGCAGCAATTCAGGTATATAACGATCCCTATGCTAGGTCCTGTCATGCAGATGATCATTATGTTGGCCATTATCAATGCCCTTAAGGGCTATGAGAGTATTATGGTCATGACGGACGGCGGGCCGATCGGCCGAACGAATGTGATGTTCTTATATGTCTATAAGCTGTTCTTCCCTACGGCAGGCGGATCAGCGGCTACGCAAGTACAGGAGATGGGCTATGGCAGTGCGGTAGCGTTCGTGACTGCGCTTATTGTAGGAGTCATTACCATCATTTATTTCTATGGATCGCGGCGCATGAGCCGGTACGATTAAGAAGGAGGGAGGGCATCATGAGATACCGATGGACCATTCTCACATGGGCTTTTCTGCTTGCTGTACTTTTCTTCACGCTATTTCCAATTGTGATTACGCTGCTCGGATCGTTCAAGACGAATGCGGAGCTGACAGCCGGCGCGACGCTGCTGCCCTCCAGCTGGCATTTCGGCAATTACGCGGAAGCTTGGACTGCTGCAGGGTTTCAGACCTATGCGTTCAATAGTCTGTTCGTAGCGGTAATGGCGACGGTGGGAACGCTAATCGTTGCATCCATGGCAGCTTACGTCGTTAATCGAATGAACTTTGTTGGCAAAAAAATATATATAAGCATTCAAGCATTCACCATGTTCGTCTCGATTGGTGCGGTTGTCCTGCGTCCACAATTCGAGCTGATGATCAATCTACAGCTCCATCGTTCGTTGTGGAGTGTCATAGTCATACTGGTAAGTGCGCATGCATCGGCTTTTTTTATATTGCTGAGCTTCATGAGCGGGATTTCGCGCGAGCTTGACGAGGCTGCGACTATCGACGGCTGTTCGCCTGCAGCTGTCTATACCCGAATCATACTTCCTCTACTTACGCCAGGTCTTGGCGTTGCCGGGCTGTTCGCGTTCCGCGGCGCATGGAACGAATATTTGCTTCCCCTTGTCTTCACGCTGAGCAAGCCCGAGCTTCAGACGCTTACTGTTGGACTAGCGAATCTGAAGTATGGTGTCTCAGCGGCAGCGCAGACGCATTACATGATGGCGGGTGCATGCCTGTCCATCGTACCGATACTCGTTGTGTATCTGTTTGCCAACAAGTCGTTTATACAAATGACAGCAGGATCTTTGAAGGGATAGTACTGCCCGTCCGCAGGGCGGAAATCAGTCGTATGGGGGATATGGGAAATGGAGACACGGCAACTCGAGAGTGGTAGGAATAGAGATTGGAATTGGGGCAAGCTGCGTGATCCAGATAGCGAGTATAGGTCTGTTCCGCTCTGGTCATGGAACGACAAGCTGGAGCAGGAGCAATTGGAACGTCAGATCGAGGAGATGCATCGCGCCGGCATTGGCGGTTTCTTCATGCATGCAAGGGGCGGACTTCAGACACCGTATATGGGCGAGGAGTGGATGAATGCTGTCCGCGCCTGTATTGAAAAAGCGGAATCGCTTGATATGGAGCCTTGGTTCTATGACGAGAATGGTTGGCCAAGCGGCTTCGGTGGAGGGCAAGTGCCCGCACTTGGTCTCACTTACCAGCAGAAGAATCTGGCTATGGAGAAAGCTCCCTTCCACACAGTGATTGATCAATCGCGTCTTCTAGGCTATTACATCCATACGGAACAGGGCTGGCTTAGGGTATCGGGGGAAAGGGTGACAGAAGCTGAGCTTCGTATCTTCTGGGAGATCAATCCCTATTACATAGATACGCTTAGCAAGGCAGCGGTACGCGCCTTCATTGACAGCACATACGAAGTTTATTGGGACGCCTTCGGCGAGCCGTTCAAGCATGTATTGAAGGGTGTGTTCACCGATGAGCCCCAATTTGGTAGAGGACAGATCCCTTGGTCGCTTGATCTAGATGAGGCGTATCGACAGCAGAACGGCAGCAGTGTGCTCGAAATTCTTCCCTCTTTGTTCTTAGATGGGGAATATGCCAAGGAACATCGCTACCAATTCTGGGCCTGCGTGACTGAGCTATTCACAACCAGTTATGCGAAACAGATCGGTGATTGGTGCGAAGAGAAAGGATGGTCGCTAACGGGTCATGTCGTTGACGAGCAGACGCTGATGGGACAGGTGACGTCTGTTGGCGACTTAATGTCCTTCTATGAATATATGCAAATTCCTGGCTGTGATTGGTTAGGAAGATTCACCGGGGAGGAGCCCCTCGTACCTAAGCAGGTAGGATCGGTCGCACACCAGCTCGGCAAGAAGCGGACGATTACAGAGAGCTATGGCTGCTCAGGATGGAATGTGAGTCTCCAAGACTTGAAGCGAATCGGCGAATGGCAGTTCGTGCACGGCATTACGATGATGTGTCAGCACTTGCAAAGCTATAGCTTAAGAGGGCTGCGGAAACGGGATTATCCGCCGTCCTTGTTCTATCAGCAGCCATGGTGGGACGATTATCGGTTATTTAATGATTATTTCGCTCGGCTGTCTATGCTGCTCTCAGAGGGTGAGAGACAAGCGAATATTCTGCTGCTGCATCCGATTCGGTCCGCTTGGGTAGAGCAGCAAGGCTTAGACAGCTCGGCCATTCGTCCTTATCATGAGAGCTTCGCAGCCTTATCAAGGCAGCTGTGCCGTTCCTTCCTAGAGCATGATTACGGCAGCGAGAGCGTTCTGGAACGGCATGGCAGGGTGGATAGCGGACAACTAATTGTAGGCCAAGCCGTCTATTCGTCGGTTATCATGCCGCCAAGCGTGACTTGGAGCAGGGCGACGGTAGAGCTGCTAATTGCCATGCTAGAGCAAGGCGGCGAAGTTATAGTCGTTGAGCCATATCCGACCTTGCTTGATGGCAAGCGAGATGCGCTTCTCGATCGTTTGCTGGAGCTAGCATGGAAAACGACAGCTAATGAAGTAGTTGCATGCTCATCTATGCCGTTCGTGCGCATAAAGGACGCTGCTGGTAATCCGATTGATTCTGATATAGTGAACGCGCAGACACTTAAGCTTGGAGATGCATGGCTCTATTATATCGTTCATTCGGGAGAGTCATCTTTGGGAGAAGTGGAGATTGAGCTATGCCGTGAAGGTGAAGTTACTCTATTGGATCTGGTATCAGGTGAGGAATTGCCTCTTGTTCAGGAGCGTGCTAGTGGCGTTGTCAGGACTCGGCTGCCTCTGCTTGCAGCTCAATCCTACATGCTGAAACAGATGGTAGATTGTGCAACGAGTGACTTACAGCCTTCCTTGAAGAAGAGCGGTACATCCTCGTCGCCGCAAAAGGTGATCTCTATTGACGGTACTTGGCAGGTCAAGCACGCCAACTTGAATAGCTTGACGCTGGATACCTGCCGTTTAAGCGTCGAAGGAGGAGAGTGGAGCGAGCCACAGCCGGTTATTGTCCTACAGGAGAAGCTTCTGGAGCTGGGCCGTAATGTTCAGATTGCGTGCGAGTTCCGACTTCATGTCGATTTCGATTGTACGTGCGAGAGGGAGCTGTATCTCGTTATGGAGCAGCCGGATAAGACGAGCATCACATTGAACGGTATAGTGATTTCAAACGAGAATTGCGGCTGGTGGCTGGATACAGCCTTCCGCAAGATCGCTATTAGCGGCAAGGTTGTTCTCGGTGAGAACAACCTTGTTATTGAATACGATTACTATAATGCTCCGGAAACGTATGAGGCGATTGAGCGGGCGAAAACGTTCGAGTCGGAGGGCAATAAGCTGACCTATGATACGGAACTGGAAAGTGTCTATCTATTGGGGGATTTCGGAGTGCGATCGATGACGCCGTTCGTCGAAGGCGAGGAGGGGCTGACGCTTCAGACGATTGGGGATTTCGAATTGACGGAGCGCCCATTGACGCTCAAAGTTGGCGATTTCGTGCAGCAAGGCTTCCCTTTCTTTGCTGGGAGATTGCGGCTTGAGCAGGTTATTGACTGGAGTGAAGAGCAGCTAGTGTCATCAGAAGTGGCATGGTCTTTCGGTCTGCCGCCAGATGCTATCGTAACTAAGCTTCGCATAAACGGGGTTGAGGCTCGTACCTTCCTGTGGGAGCCGTATGAGATAGATATTGGTTCATTGCTGAAGCATGGACGGAACGTCATCGAGCTTGAGTTCGCGGGAAGCTGTCGCAACTTGCTTGGTCCGCATCACCATATTAAAGGAGAGCCGCTTAAAATAGGACCGGACAGCTTCACCAATCATGCTGGGTGGACGGATCGGGATCTAGCGCCTGATACTCAGGTGTATCAGAGCCGATATGCATTCGTTAAATTCGGATTAGCTTGCAGGCCTATACTTACAATTAAAGATCGAGATTAATAGTATTATTGAGACCGGCTACTTTGGTATTATCCCCTACAAGTAGACACTCGTAAAAAGCCTTATGCTATCATGAGGAAAAAGAGTGAACTTGGAGGGGATTTTTTATGGCTAAAAAAGGGCAGGTTTTTCAACAATACACGGAAGATTTCAAGATGCAGCGGTGAAGGATTATCTTGAGGGATCAGGCAGCTACAAAGTGGTGGCAGATAGGGCAAGACAACTACGAAGTAATTGATGATCTACGCGACTTACATGGCATTACCCTTCTGTTAGCTATTGCAGGGATACCTTGAGAGATTAAGGAACATATGATGGACATTCATTTTGCACATCCCTATTTTGGCTATCCTCGAATGATCATTGCCTTGCGGGAAGCTGGATATCGTGTCAATCATAAAAGGTGTGGCGCATCATGAAAGAGTTATCCATCCAGTCGGTCATTCGAAAGAAAAGGAAACGTTCCAGTTATGCAGCATCTATCGTATATCTTAACCGTTTGAAACGTGAATTCCATGCCGTAGGGCCCCAGAAAAAGCTGGTTACCGATATTACATAGTACTCCATTAAGATAGAAATGCAGTAGTTTATTTTGCAAATGTATTGGGAATAAGTCCTTTACTAGTAAATATTTATTTAAATTAATCGCTTGCTGTGAAGTTTGACAAATCATAAAACTATGTGTAAAAATATGTACACAATTGTATCTCATTGAGTATCTAAATTCTCAGGTTTAAGTAGGGTTTATTAGAGAATTTGAATATAATAGGGAGTTGGATTGATAATATGTTAAATATTAAACCACTTATGGATGACGGATTAAATAATTGCTCTCATTTTTTAATTGCCTCAGTAGCAAATTGGCTTAACTGTGGATTTGAATTAATGTATGCCGATGCATGGGGATTTAGTTTTGCTCCCAAAGGTACGAAACACTCTGGTATTTGGGAGAGAGGGGATTTAGGTCCAAGATTATTTTATGGAAGTTTGGCGGAACCTTATTGTCTTCTAGAAAAATTACATGGATTGGAGATTAAGAGTGTACATAATAGTGGAATTAAAGATACATACACTATTATTAATGAACAACTTGGAAGTAACATGCCAATAATTATTACAATGGATACATATTATCTTCCTTGGTTATCTGATTTCTACAATAAAATTCATTCTGGGCATGCAATACTTGTTATAGGAAGTGATGAAAGTGGGAATTTAATATGTAATGACACACGACCATATTTTCAACCGCCAGTATTTGGTGAAACACTAATGAAAGAATATTTCACACAAGGATACATGAATACTTATTCAATATTTAATATCGTTAATACTGAAGGTTATACTTTAAGAGACTGCACTAGTTTATTAGAACAGGCAGCCATAAAAATGACTGATAGATTTGATTATCCTACAAGTGCGATTAACTCTATGAAGGAGTTTGGTAAACATATAGAACATAACTCAATAGAGTTCATCGATTTAGAAGATTTTGATGGGGGAAATGGGATTTTAATTAGGGGTATTAGGAATATTATAAGAGATCGAATTAACTTTTCTAATTCAATTAAATTTATAGGTAATAAATTTGGAGAGGATAAATATATTGAATTGTCTAACAAATTCAAAAAACCTGTTGAGAATTGGGAAAATTTCAAATCAATATTATATAAATCATATCTATCAGGAAATACGAATAGTAAACGAAATAAATTAGCATCTATAATTTATGAAAATGCTATTCTAGAAGAGGATATTGCTAATTGTATTTTGGGACTTGATAATAGCATCTAAACCGAATTTTTGTCCATAGCTTGCTAATAAACGTATAGGATTGATGATTTGCGAACGGTCTGCTACCACTCCAGAAACTGATATTCCATTCCCTTCAATTAGCGCTCGACTACAACGAAAAGTAGTGTGGAAAGACAATCATCGGATTCATCGAACCCGACACATAAACTGCGTCTAATAAAGATGTACAACGTTATGAAAAGGATTCTGCCAAAGATCAGTGAACTCCCGTGTCTTTTCTTTGAACTTTGTCTCTCTCGCAAATCAGAAACAAAATCTCCGTTTCATCGTCTCGATAGAAAACCTTTCTATACAAACTTCTTGACGCTGCCTTGGCTTAGAGCCATTGGGAAATCTCAAGCCTTAAAATGCCAGCGTTTATCGCAGTTTAAGTTGATATGACTAATAAGGCAAACAACAAAATACTATTTCATCATTGATTTAACCCCGAATTCGGAAGAAAACGACTTGCAACATCCAAAGGAATCGGCTTAATTTCCTCTATGTCAATTCCGACTGTTTGTGTATCAATTGCACATGTTACCCATGAGCCCGAATGCGAAAGTGGAAACGAAATAAAATCTTATCTGACCCTGAAAAGAACCCTAAGTGGTAAAGTTCGTAACTTAGTAACCCATAATAAAATACAATCAAGAAAAAGAATGGATGGATAATTCACGAAATTCAGATGGTAACAGAGGAATTACACATGAAAGGAATATATCCTAGTTATAGAAGAGTTGTCAGTACTACTGGGATTAATATGTCAATAAACAACAGGTTTAAAGAAGCATATTTGCAAAAACTTAGAGAGCTTGGTATTTCCCAAAGGGTGAATTAAACACTATTCTAGAGCCAGTATACTGACTCTTTTATTTTATTAAACCAATGCGAAGTTTATATTAAGCTTGATTTTCGACAAACTTATGATTCGAATCAAACAATTATATCAGCTGCTAGAGTGGACGAAACACTCTTGCAGCATCTTTTTTTTGTATTAAGAGGAAAGTGATTTCTTCTTGGAGGCGGGCATGGATTGGAATAGCGTTACTTTGTTCTTGCCGGTTGTCTTCGAATGATACATGGCTTCATCCGCAAGCTTAACTAGCTCCTGCACGTCCTGAACATCCTTCGTTGTGCTGACCCCTACGCTAATCGTGACCATCGTCTCGAGCTCGACCCGCTTGCGGATGGATTCTGCGACGCGGTCGGGCTTAACCTGATCTGTGCTGACGCATGCAAGCAGCTCTTCACCGCCATATCGGCCAGCTGCGCCTATACCGGCAGATTCTTCCTTAATAATCTCGGATACCTGCTTAAGTACACCGTCTGCCTTATGATGGCCATGCGTATCATTGAGCTTCTTGAAATTGTCGATATCGCAAAAAATGACGGCCATGCCTTTCTGCTTCTTCATCAGCTGCTCGGCCTTCATATGGAAGTGGCGCCGATTGTACAGTCCGGTTAACCCGTCTGTAATGGAGGATTGATAGGTCGACAGCAATCGCTCGATAACCCATTCAAATAAAAGCAAAAAGAGCTGCATAAAGTATATGATCGGAAGAATATGGATGATTAGCAGCAGCCAGGAGACAGCGCCATGGAAGACGTATCCATCAGCGAATCTGGCTAGCTCTGTAATAAAGTATGTAATGAGACTGGCGGAATATTTGGTATTCATATCCGCGCCTCTTGTGTCGAGCAGAATGAGAAATGTCACAATTAAGGAATAGAAATCTAGTGCTAGAAAACGATATTGCTGACCAACTGCTGCGGCCTCGTTAAGAGGAGGCAGGAATGCATACTGCCCTCCAGCAATGACGAAGGTCATGATGACCATGATGATGAAGGGAAGAACTTTTAGCTGGACACTTCGCTGAGTATATAATTTCATGAAAACAAAGTTTATAATAATGAAGGAGACGATCTGCAAGATGGTCGCAGCCATATTCAGCAGAGGCGTAATCGCCGTGTTAGGATAAGCGAGTACAGACAGTAGAGCATGCTGGATGATGAACAGCGGAATGGTTGCAATAAGCAGCCGGTAAACACGTTTGTTGCGATAGCTGGCATATAATCGGGTTGACATAAAGAGCATCAGGACTAATATAACCATCACTGATGTGGAAGAAATTAGCTGACCGTTCGGGCCAGAGACCCATTGTATAATCGACATGTATGTACCACCATTATCCAGTTAGAATGTGTAGCTTTACAGAAACATATGTTCTAATATAACATGTTTTATGAAAGGCGCAAAGCTTCGTTTGAGAAAGATTTCGTCGTCGTGCAAACAGCACTATTACACATATATCGGTTTTGCTGTCGCAAAACCTAATAATAGATTAAAGGAGGCAGGATGTCGTTGAATATTTTACAAGCATTGTTTTTCCCACCTGAGCAACCAGGCGGCGTGTCCTCCATGGTTCCGTACATTCAGGATCGATTCCTGAAGCTTGGTTGGCAGATGGAGCTGTTCTCGTTGCCTAAGCGGGTAAGAGGAAAAGGACAAGAGGAGATAACGTTCGATACGTTTGATATTAAGCAATTCGAAGGCAATCCGACCATCGACAAATACATACAGACCTATCGTGATTATGTCTGGTGGACACGGCTTAGAATCAATCGGTCCTATGACATTATCCATGCCCATCATCCGATTGCTGCACTCGTGATGAAGCAGCTTTTACCGGATACGCCGGTCATTATGACGATGCACTCCAGCTACGAGCGTGAGCTTATTCTGAATGGGAAGATCATCCCTGATGGTCCTGAGCATCGTTTCCTTACATCTATATATGGGGAGCTGGAGGCTAAGCTGGATCGGCTGTTAACAGTGTCTGAATCTTTCCGTTCCTATGTATCGCCCTACATGAAGGATGCAAGTCAGATCAAGGTTATACCGAACGGCTTCGATGAGAAGAGATTCAAGCCGATCGCCCATGAGAATGCGGTTCCTCAATTGATCACCGTATGCAGGCTTGTGCCTGCCAAGGGTTTAGATATTCTGCTGCATGCCTGTGCGGATCTGAAGAAGCGTGGCCATCCGTTCGTGCTCCATATTATTGGAGATGGACCGATTCGGGAAGAGCTGGAGGAGCTCGCAGTATCGCTGGGCTTATATGATGATATTATTTTTTATGGGTATATGCTTCATCCGGAAGAGTTCATGCCATTCTTCGATGTATTCGTACTTCCCTCACGTGCGGAAGCGTTCGGTTCTGTGTTCGCAGAGGCCGCGCTATGCTGGCTGGCATTAGTCGGCACGAATGTGGGCGGGATTTCGGAGCAAATCGATGACGGCGTGAACGGCCTGCTGGTGCCACCTGAGGACCCAATCGCCTTGTCTGATGCACTCGAGAAGCTGGTGACAGACCCGTCATACCGTTATAATCTGGCGCGTGCAGGCTGGGACAAAGCTAAGAAAGTATATTCCCTGCAAAGAGTTATTCTACAGCTCAAAAAAGTATATTTGTCAGTAAAACCGGAGGAATAAGCCGATGACGGTGCCATTTCGATTCATTCATGCGGCGGATCTGCATTTGGACAGTCCGTTCCGCGGCATGAACAAAGTGCCGGAGCCGCTCAGGGACAAGCTGCTGTCCTCCACATTCACCGCTCTAAGGACGTTGACGGACACGGCGATTCGCGAGCAGGTGGACTTCATTGTCCTGTCAGGTGATTTGTACGATGCTGCTGATCGTTCCTTGCGGGCGCAATTGCTGCTCGTCAAGGAATGGGAGAGGCTGTCGGAGCACGGCATTGCTGTATTCGTCATCCATGGCAATCACGATCCACTGAATGGTGAGCGGGCTGAGCTGAAGCTGCCGGCTAACGTTACAGTGTTCGGTGCTGAGCATATGGAATATAAGCCGGCTACCAGCAAGAATGGTGAGCTGGCTGCTTTTGTTTATGGGATGTCCTACGGAACTCGGCATGTCACACAAAATTTAGCTGCAAGCTACTTGCCTCAGCCAGATGCTCCATTCCACATTGCCATGCTTCATGGCAATGTAGGCGGCGACAGCTCCCATGATCCCTATGCGCCATGCTCACTGGAGGAGTTGACCGGCAGCAAAGGCTTTGATTACTGGGCGCTTGGACATATACATACAAGAAAGGTTATGCATGAATATCCCTATGTCGTCTATCCAGGCAACATCCAAGGGCGAAATCCTCGGGAAAAAGGTGAGAAGGGCTGCTATCTGGTAGAGGTATCTGCACAGCGCCTGGTTAATCTGACTTTTATCCCGCTCGATGAGGTGCGCTTTCTGGAAGCGGAGCTGCCAATTACGGGAATTGGCTCTGAGCAGGAGCTTCTACTGCGGCTCGAAGATATGCTGGATCGAATCACGCTTGATGGAGAGGGCCGATCCGTTATGGTAAGGCTAATCTTGGCCGGACGCGGTGCGCTTCACCGCAGGCTGTCCGATCCGGTTATGGCAAGAACGCTTCTGGAGCAGCTGCAAGAGAGCAGGCAGCTGCCAACAGGCGGGATATGGACGTGGGTCTATGCAATTGAGATCTACACGCAAGCGGAGCTTCAGCTGGCTGAGCTGAAGGAGGAGGACAGCTTCACAGGTGAATTGTATAGGCTGGCAGAACGGCTTGAGGAGAATCAGGAGGCTTGGCGCTCTGAGGCAGCAGCTGCCGTGGCAGCTATTGCAGGACACGCAAAGCTTGGCAGGGTGTTGAAGAATAAGTGGGAGGAGCTGCCTACGAGCTGGCTGGAGCAGGCAAGAGAGCTTACTCTTGGTCTGCTGGAGGATGGCGGAGCTGAGGGGAGGAAAGAGGAATGAAGCTTCTTGAGGCACGGATAGATGGCTTCGGCCAGCTCACAGGAGCTCGCTTCCGGTTGGACGCTTCAGCCGTAGTCTGGTATGGGCTGAATGAGGCAGGCAAGAGCACGCTGTTCAGCTTCATTAGAACGATGCTGTACGGCTTCGCCAAACGAAGCAATCTGGCAGAGCGTCAAGAGCCGGTTAATGGCGGAGCGCACGGGGGCCAGCTGCTGTTCGAGAATGCCAGTGGCGCTTCATATGTGATTGAGCGGTATGCGGATCGGGGAGGCGGCAAGCTGAAGCTGCGCCGGTTAGATGCCGAGGGTGCAGAAGGTGAGGAGAGCTGGCTCTCTCAAGAGGAATGGGAGCGGCAGTTCCTTGGCGGTACGAATGAGCGGCTGTTCCGACAGCTGTACGCGATTACCTTGTCAGAGCTGCAGGACGTTGGGGCGCTATCTGGCGATGAGCTTGGACGATATTTGTACCATGCAGGCTGGGAAGGCGGTAAAGCGATCGCTGCTGCGGAGAAGCGCTTGCAGCAGGAGATGGAGTCGTTGTTCAAGCCGCGCGGTGTTAATCAGCAGATGAATAAACAGCTGAAGGCGCTTGATCAGACGGAGGCAGCGCTTCGCAAGCAGGCGGATGGCATTACGGCTTATAACCAATTGAAGCGACAGCTGGAGCTTCTCGATCAGGAGCTGCTGCTGTTAGATGAAGAGCTGCCGCGGAAGCAGTCCTATCTGCAATTAGTGGACAAGGCGAACGCAGTTCGACCGGATTGGGTGAGAAGACTTGAGCTGCTGCAGGAACGAGAAGGATTCGTTGAAGCTGGACGTATTACAGCAGAAGCAGAGCTGCGCTGGACAGAGCTGCAAAGGGAGAGAGTCCAATTAAATGAGCAGCTTGACGAGCTTCAGCGCAGCAGTCAGCTGTTAGAACTGCAGCGCAGCGCGATCGTCATCAATGATCAACTGCTAGTGACAGCAGAGGAAGTGGAGGCTGCTCTGCAGGAAAGCGAGCGAATTCAGCATTGGCGGCAAGAGCGAATAGAGCTGCAGGCGGAGCTGCGAGCGGATGACGAGGTGATCGGCCGATACTTAAGCCGGATCGCCGTGGATTGGACGGAGGAGCAGCTGCGAAGCCTGCGGATCACAGTCGCTGACCGCGAATATGTGCGCGGGGTCAAGGGACTTGAAGCGGAAGCGGGCCGCCTGGAGGAGCGGCTGAATGCGGAGCTGTACACGTCCGTGGAGCAGGAACGCGAAGCGGCGCAGCAGCTTGCCGAGGCGGATGCAGAGCAGGCGAGGCTGGAGGCCGCGCATGGAAGCAGCGGCGGCGTGGAGTTTGTGCCGCGCACGCGCGAAGCGCTTCGCGCGGCTTGGAACGCTTGCGATGCTGCGCTTCGCGAGTGGGAATTAGAGCGGCTGCGGCTAGCTGCCGCGCCGGAAGCGGGCCGCGGCGGAGCCGGCCCGTTATGGGCGGGCGCCGCGGCTGCGGGCGGTGCCGCCGTTGCACTTGGCGCAGCCGCGATAGCTGGCGGAGGCGACGCCGGCACGGCGAGCGCCGCGGGCGCAGCGGCGCTGGGCGCGCTTGCGCTAGCGCTGGCGGCGCTGGCGCTGGTGCGCAGCCGGCGGCGCCAGCCGCGGCAGCGCGGGCGCGGTGCGCGCGGCGGCAGCGCACTCGCCGCGCACCAGCGCGCCACAGCTGCGCTGGCAGCGCTGGTGCGCGAGCCCGCCCTTGCCGCGGCTGCGCTGCAAGGGCAAGGCGCCGCTGCCGCTGGCACTGCGGCGGCGCAAGAGCACGCGCATGCCGCTGCGCAGGCACGCGAACAGCTGTGCGCTGCCGTGGATGCGCGCCTGGAGGCGCTGCACGCCAGCGAGCGCATGAGCGGCGCGCGCATCGAGCTCGCCCGCAGGCATGCGCGTCTGCGCGCAGCTGCGCTGGAGCGCCGCGAGGCCGCTGCCGCTGCGGCGCAAGAGCGTACAGCAGCCGCCCGCCAGTGGCGCGGCTGGCTGGAAGCGCTCGCGCTGCAGCCGGGCATGTCGCCGGATGCAGCGCTCGAAGTATTCGACCTCGCCGAGCAAGCTTTGCTCCGGCTCGAGCAGCGGGAACGCCACGCGGCGAAGAAAGCCGCCGCAGAAGCAAGACTCGCCGCCTTCGAGGCGCAGGCGGCAGAGCTATGCGCCGCCTATCCCGAGGCGGCGCACAAGCAAGCAGCAGACCCGGCGCTGGCGCTCCGGCTGCTGCAAGCAGAGCAGCGCCGGCAAGCTGCGGCGCAGCTCCAAGCCGCTGGTATGACTGAGCGGCTCCAAGAGCAACACCTATCCATCACGACGGTGGAATCCCGTCTGATGCAGAACATCGCGGCTGCGGCTGAGCTCGTGCAGCAGGCGGATATGCCGTCGGAGGCAGCGTTCGCAGCTAACCTTCAGCATCGCAGCAGACTCGCTGCGATTGATGCTGAGCTGAATAAGCTGACGATCGAGCTGACGGCAGGTATGACAGAGCAGCGGCTAGCTGAGCTCAAGCAGCTGCTTGCCCTCCATGATGAAGCCGAGCTTCACACTATGCGAGGCATGTCTCAAGAGGCTGCACTGGAAGCGGAACGAAAGCGGACGGATAGGCTGGATACAAGAGGTAGGCTGAGGCAGCAGTTGGATAATCTTCTGCAGGAGGATGAGCAGAGGGTGCTTCTTGCAGACAAGGAGATGATAATAGCTCAGCTGGAGAGAGATGCGGAGAGGTATGCGGTGCTCTCTGTCAGCAGCAGTCTGATTCGGTCGACCAGACGCATTTACGAGGAGGAACGGCAGCCGGTCGTTCTGCGGCTGGCAAGCGGGTTCGTACAGCAATTGACCGAAGGGCGTTATCGAAGGGTGCTGACGACACCTGGCGATTCGACGATTCGACTCGAGACGGCTGATCTCAGAATTGTCGATAGTGTCATGCTGAGTCGCGGCACAGCTGAGCAGGTGTATCTGGCGATGCGCCTCGCACTTGCAGTTGAGTCTGCACAAACGGCCAATCTGCCGTTGCTGCTCGATGATCTGTTCGTCAACTTCGACAAGAAACGGCTGCAAGCGGCAGCTGAGCTCCTGATCCCGTTATCCCAGCACAGACAGCTTGTTCTATTCACCTGCCATGAGCATATTCGCAATATGCTCATGGAGAAGCTTCCAGAAGCTCGGCTCAATGAGCTAACTCCTTCATAGTTTGACCAGCCTCACTAGCCTTACTCACACATGGCTCTGCGTCATTTTTTTACGGATAATCAGGATCAGCCAGCCGAAGCTAATGACGCCGAAGATCGGATACAGCGTAGACAGCAGCGTACCGAAGCCGATCTGGCTTGTCAGCAGGCAGAACCCAAGGACGAGCAAAGTGAGGATGGAGCGCGGCCATTTCAGCCGTTGCTGAAGCTGGAGGGTTAGACCATAAATATCGGCGATTAGTGTGGTGAAGATTTCGGCAAAAATCAAAAATACATAAATGAACTGAATTGTATGTCCAAGCTGCTTGGCGATGCCTCCCATCGGGATTGCATACTGCTGAATGCCAGGCATATGAACGGATAGCGCGATATGGCCTGCGAGCAGCATGAAGCCAATGCCAATGCCTCCGACCCATGAGCCTGCAATGATCACTTTACGGTCAGGCGTATCTGCTCCGAGCGGGACAAGCACCGCCTGTGACATCGATAGATTAAAGGCGGTATACAGGAATGGGGAAGCCCATGCTGCCCATACCGTATGATCGCTAGAGAGCGTCAGGAAACGGCCTGCTTCCGGGGTGCTGAAGGTATCGATCATGACGAACACGGTGAATATGAGCATGAGCGGAACGACAATCGCGTTAACCGTCAAGATGGCATTCATGCCTTTGCGAAGCAGGAAATAACAAGCGACAACCGTAATGATTAAGCCAGATTGATAAGAGATGTTCCAATTCTCATAAAAAATAGTGCCGGCTCCCGCGAGCATGACCGCGGTTACGCCGAGCAGAATGATCAGCATGAAGTGGCTGATCCAGCGGCCCATTTTATCGCCGAACAGCACCTTGTTCAGATCCTCATAGGACTTGGCCTTTATCTCGCTGGCAATCAGCATCATCTTGCTGCCCAGCCAAATGAATAGAGCAGTTGCAACCGCAATGGTCATTGTGCCCCAGTAACCGAAACGGGTGAAAAACTGCAATATTTCTTGACCGGTAGCGAACCCTGCACCAACGATTGTACCTATATAAGTCGAGGCGATTTGCAGCACCCTGCCTGTACGCTTCATCATGTAAGCCTGTCCTCCAATCTATGAAAACTTGTCTATTTACAAGGTATGATCGGAAGGGGACGAGCATGACAGCAAGTTCACTTTAGTCGTTAAAAACGAAGGCGGTTCCTACTTATTATGGCTATGCTCGTAACTATTATTGTGTTTGCTGCCTCGCTTGCGCTTATTCTCTTTAAGCCGCGAGGATTGAATGAGGCATTCACCGCTCTGGCGGGAGCCGCCATCTTGTTCGCGCTCCAACTGCTGAAGCCGGAGGATGCCTCGTACATATGGGGATTTGTGTGGAATGCGACATTTTCGCTGATCGGAATTATGATCTTCACGTCATTATTGGATCATAATGGCTTCTTCCGCTGGGCGGCTCTCCATATTGTACAGCGGTATCACCACCGGCAGGTGCTGCTGTTCGCGCTGCTATCTCTACTAGCAGCTGTGATAACGATTTTCTTCAACAATGACGGGACGATTCTGATCATGGTGCCGATTGTACTGGAGGTAACAGCCCTACTGCGGCTATCGAGAGGCGGAAGGCTCGCTTATCTGCTAGGGATTGGCTTCATGGCGGACACAGCAAGCGCTCCTCTGATGATGAGCAATCTGACGAATATATTAACGTCCGACTTTTTTGAGATTCCATTCGGAGAATATGCTTCTCATATGCTGCTTCCGGGGCTTGCTGCTATAGCGGCGACGGTGTTTGTGATGACGGGCTTCTTCCGGCAGCGAATATTGGCAGAGGAGGAGCGAGGCGAGTCTCCGGCATTGTTCCCGCAGCCGCGTTCGGTCATCGGAGATCCCTTGTTATTCCGACTGTCGTGGCTGATTATCATTCTGATGCTGGTCGGTTACCTGATCTCGGAGCACTTCGGCATCCCGGCGTCGGCAATCGCACTCGGCGGGGCAGCTGTTCAGTGGATACTGTCGGCAGCAAAAGGACGCGCCCCGTTCAAACAAACGGTATTGCGCGCCCCATGGCTTATTATCGTATTCGCTTTGTCGATGAACCTGATTGTATATAGTCTGCATGTACATGGCGCAGCCGCGTGGTTCCCATCGCTTATTGCGCAAGCAGCAGATAAGAATGATCTGATCGGCATATTAGGCTCTGGGCTACTGTTCGCCATACTCGCCTCAGTCATCAATAACTTGCCAGCTGTTCTCATCTCATCATTAGCTATTGTAGAAGTGAATGGACCAGACTATTTGCCTTATGCCAGCCTGCTTGGAACAGCGGTAGGTGCGAAGCTGACTCCAATTGGCTCTCTGGCAACGCTGCTCTGGATTCAGCTCGTACGCCAAGGCGGGATCACCATCACTTGGAGAGAATATACCAAGTATGGCTTACTATTCACATTCCCGATTCTGCTGTTCGCGCTGCTTGTGCTTTGGCTGCAAGGATGGCATTAATTAGGTTTGTTTGATGAGCTTAATCGACACGATCTTGTTCCGGTCAGGATCAAGATCGAGCTTGAGCAGCGTACCTTCCCCTTCATAAGTAAGCATGTAGCTGTTCTGCGTACTCGGCTTCCCGAGTGCTTTCACAGCCGACTCGGGCTTATCGCCCACACGGACACCGCTAAGCCCGGTCGATACTGTGTTCAAGTAGACCTCGATATACTGCACCGTTTTATTGGCAGATATGCCAATGGCATAGCCTGTATACTCCAGCACCTCAATCTTCTCATCCTCATCTTCAAGTATGTACGAATCATCGGCTGTGCCGAGCTGCTTAACGATGTCGGCTTTGGCTGCTCCAATCGGAATGTCGAGCAGCAGCGGCTTGGCTGCGTTCCACTTCGGCTCTTCTCCTTCGGTGCTTACATCAGCCTTCGTACTGGTTGAGAGGGGTTCCTGTGAATTGGATTCCGCACTTGCTCCACTGCCGCTTCCGGAGGCTTCATAATCGGGCGGCGCACTCTCGACATAAGTATCGCTTGAATCGTTATCCTCTAAGTAGGTTTTCTGTGGTGTATCTTTATCTAAATAAGTATCATTACGCTCTGCTGACTGGCCTTGAGCTTCATTAGTAGTCTCAGGCTTCGGCTCGCCCCCCAGCTGACAGCCTGCTGCAAGCAGGGTAATGGTCAGGGCAGCTGCCCATTTGCTCATCATAGCGTATCGTGCTCTTGGCGATCTCATCTGCATTATTTCCCCCCCTATATATGATCGTATGGATGACGCAGTAGCTTATATCTAATAGACGTCCATAATTGGAAAAAGTTTCTGGAATGCTTTCATTGTAGAACAAATAATCGAGCTGGTCTATTCTTGTCCATGTGCAGATAACCTGACATTTAGCCAGTACTTCGGGTTGCGCTTGGAACCCTTCCTATGGTACGTTAACGAAAAGGAATTTTGGTGGAGGGAATGGAATACATGAATATTTTAAAAGAGCGTATTTTGCAGCAAGGATCTGTATTATCAAATGATGTACTGAGGCTGGATTCTTTGATCAACCACCAGGTCGATCCTGCGCTAACGATGGAAATGGGACATGAGTTTGCTCGCAGGTTCGCTGATGAGCAGATCACTAAGGTCATTACGATAGAATCATCGGGTATTCCGTCAGCTTTTGCTGCTGCTTATGTGCTGGGTGTTCCGCTTGTATTTGCACGCCGCAAGAAGACACTTATTGCTGATCCAGAGGCTTATTCGGAACGTGTACCCTCCTTTACAAAAGGCATGGTAACGGATATCATGGTATCCAAGCAATTTCTAACCAAAGACGATAGAGTGCTGTTCATTGATGATATTATCGCAAACGGCGATGCGGCGCGCGGACTTGTGAAGATTATCGAGAGATCTGGAGCGCATCTCGTTGGACTAGGCATCGTCGTCGAGAAATCCTTCCAAGCAGGCGGAAGAACGCTGCGTGAGCAAGGGGTTCGAATGGAATCGCTGGTTAAAATCTCATCGCTTGAGAATGGTCAGATTACGTTCGAATAACAAGTTCCAGAGTTATACTCTTTTCTGCTTCGACAATATGGCTTA
This sequence comes from Paenibacillus xinjiangensis, assembly GCF_059686975.1. Taxonomy (NCBI): domain Bacteria; kingdom Bacillati; phylum Bacillota; class Bacilli; order Caryophanales; family Paenibacillaceae; genus Paenibacillus; species Paenibacillus xinjiangensis. The sequence goes on from NZ_JCAALS010000026.1 coordinate 49,467, forward strand.
TAATAATATTCATGTAACCGAGGGGAGGCATAAGCAAATGGGTCATTTATCTGCTGAGTTTATGAATACAAAACTAGGTGACGCGAAGGTGCATTTTGAACGTGCACTAGATTGTAAGCATACGGAATTTGACGATCTTTATCCTTATATGATTGAGCATCCGCAATTTTTCTGGTACAAACGTTATGTAGCTTGGTCAGAGCTGCTTACGATTGTTAAGCTGTCTGAGGAACTCGACATGAGCTGGCGTGAACAGTTTACTGAGCGTCAAGCGGAGTATATAGCGGGGCGTGTGATGTCTTCTCGAGTACTCGATGAATGGTATGAAACGAATGATACTAAGGAACATGTAGGCTAATACGTGTCTAACACGAATAGGATATGAATGACTGAAAACCTCAATGAACTTTAACCAGTTTCATTGAGGTTTTTTCCAAATTGCTGCTAGCAGGAGGTATAAGTAATTGATTACAGAGGAACAACTGGATTATTATCGTGTCAATGGAGATATGGTACGAGTGATCCGCGATGAAATGGAAATGAATGATGTAACAGGAATCGTAGTAGCTTGGGATGATGCGTCAGTGGTCATTCGAAGAGCGAATAGACGAGTCGTTAAGCTAAGCCGCGATTATACACTTGAGCTTGCATCAAGCGAGCGCGGGAGCGGAAGCTCAACATAAAGGAGGTAGACAAGGTTGAAGTGTCCAGTGTGTGCAGATGTGCGAATGAGGGAAGTTGAGAAGGATGGTATTCTAATCGACATATGTCCAGATTGCAAGGGAGTATGGCTGGATCGTGGAGAGCTGGATAAGCTTATGCAAGGGGTTAAGGAGTATCAGGCTGAGGAAGCAAGATATGATTCGCAGCCAAGCAGCCCGCCATCCGGAGCTAACGGACAAGCTGGTTACGGTCAGACCCCTGGGCAGCCGTACAATAACTCGAATGGTTACGGACAGCAGCCTTATTCACCTCCTCCAGGCTACGGGGCGGCGCAGCAAGGCAGCTATGACAGGCATTACAATGGGGGCTACGACTCCAAGGTGAAGTATGATAAATACGGCAGACCGTATAAGAAGAAAAAAACGGTGCTCGATGTATTTGGTGATTTGTTCGAATAAGCTTTCTCTATTATAGCGACTACTCCCGAAGTTGAATTGAGGGGTGGTCGCTTGTTTTTTTATATGTCTTTGAAAATGGTTGTAAATATTGATTTTATTGTCATTCTCAATTAAGGTATATGCAGAGATGCTGGTGAAGGAGCTTGAAGCAGACATGTGGATTATACTGTAGGGATATGAACGAGATACAATACGGATGGACAATAGTGAAGGATCACTGTTGTAGTTGGTATTGCTTGCTTATCTTTTACCTTACAGGATACGCAGGGATGATGAATCATCAAGCCCACTGTGCGGATACCTTATTGGTATCTGTTTTTATAATCAGGGGAGCTGCATCTCGGATGAACGTCTAACTGTTGGTCCTCCTAATTATGAATGGGGGAAATTACAATGATCAAATTGAACAATAAAATAGCAATCATAACAGGTGCAAGCAGAGCCTCTGGTATTGGGACAGCCGTATGCCGCTCATTAGCAAGCTTAGGGGCAGATATCTTTTTTACCCATTGGCGTGCCTTCGACGAAACTGCTGGTAATGGCGGAGAACCTGATTGGCCGATGCAGCTGCAAGACGAACTGGAGCAGCTAGGTGTGAGAGCAGCTCATATGGAGGCGGATCTGGCTGACCCCGAGATGCCAGCTCTTATAATGGATCAGGTAGAACGGACTTTAGGAGCGCCTTCAATTCTAATTAATAATGCGACTTACGAGCTGCATACTCATTTCAGAAGTCTTGATGCAGCAACGCTTGATCAGCATTATGCTGTGAACAATCGGGGCACTATACTGCTCAGCACTGAATTTGCGAAGCGATTTGAGCTGAACCAACCAGCAGGTGCAGTAGGGCGTATTATCTTCTTAGTATCCAAGGGGCCAGACTCTAATAACTTGGCTTATATCGCAACGAAAGGAGCACTTATAGCATTGATTGAGCCATTATCGGTAGGCTTGGCGCCGCTTCATATAACGGTTAACGGGTTTGATCCTGGTCCGACTCATTCAGGCTGGATTAATGATGAGCTGAAGGAGCATTTTTTGCCGATGTTCCCGATGGGACGCCTAGGATTGCCTGAGGATGCAGCTCGGGGAATCAGCTTATTAGCCAGCGACGAATCGCAGTGGATTACGGGACAAGTCATCCGATCCGAAGGCGGGTTCTTAGGCAAGTAATGAACGATGAGCTTATGGAGAGTGTGCACAATGATTAAGAAAATAGACCAGCAGCTTATAGCTGTGGCGCAGGATACAATAAGCAGACTGTACCAAGATGGGAAGCATCATGTAGGGGCGGCGCTGAGAACAAAATCAGGCAAGATATTCTCGGCGGTTCATCTGGAGGCTTACATTGGAAGAGTAGCTGTATGTGCCGAAGCTATTGTCATCGGCAAAGCAATCTCTGAGGGAGAACATGAATTTGACACCATTGTTGCTGTCAGACATCCTGATCCAGACCACGAGAATGAGCCCATTGAGGTCGTATCCCCTTGTGGGATATGTCGCGAGTTAATTAGTGACTACGGAATGGATATGAACGTTATTATCAAGGATCACGACCACTATACAACAACCCCAATTACTGAGCTGCTGCCGCGGAAGTATTCACGTGGGGGATAAGGTGACGATAGGAACAGAAGGAGGGCTATTGTATGAGTATGACAGTAACATTCTTAACTAGCGTCATCCAGGCAGAAGGCAAGAAAGCGACAGGCATTGTGGTGCCTGCAGAGATGATAGACAAGCTTGGCAAGAGCAAGAAGCCGAGTGTCACGGTAAGTCTGAATGGCTACAGCTATTCGACTACTGTAGGTGTAATGAATGGTGAGTTCATGATTCCACTTAGCGCCGCGCATAGGGAAGCTTCAAGTCTCAAGGCTGGAGACCAGGTAGAGGTGAAGCTTGCGCTTGATCTAGAGCCACGCACCATTGAAGTTCCTGATGATCTTCGTGCTGCATTGTCTGCTCAGGAGGGCGCTACCCAGGTGTTCGAAGCCTTGGCTCCCTCGAAGCGCAAAGAATTCGTCAGACAGGTCGTTGATGCCAAAACTCAGGAAACAAGGGATCGGAGAATTGCCGGTATTGTTGCCAAATTCATGGAGACTTAGTCCGACTAGTATACCGACATAGCATGGAAAAAAACATCCCGAACTCTCTTGATAGAGTAGTTCGGGATGTTCGTTGTTTTACGCTAATTGCAGCAATTCATCTAAGCTGACTTTGATGTCATTAATCGAATCTGTCGGTTCGAATCGACGAACGACATTACCTTCTTGATCAACAAGGAACTTCGTGAAATTCCATTTGACTGGATTGCCGAGCAGCCACTCGGGCGCTTTGTCGGCAACCATCATTTTGAGCAGCTTGGCACTAATATTGCTCTCGTCGAATCCTTGGAATGGAGCGGCCTTCGTCAAATAATGGAATAGTGGATGGGCTTGATCGCCGTTCACATCAATTTTTCCTACCATCGGGAACTTCACGCCATAGTTGATCTGACAGAAGGATTCGGCATCATGGCTGTTGCCTGGCTCCTGCTCGTCGAATTGATTGCAAGGAAATCCGATAACTTCGACTCCGCGTTCTTTGTATTGCTCATACAGCTTCTGCAGATCATCGAACTGGGGGGTGAATTTACATTTGCTTGCGGTATTCACAATAAGTACGAGCTTGCCTGCGAATTGGTACAAAGGCAACCGATCACCGTTCGTTTTTACGATGTTGAAATCGTAGATTGTCATAGCTGCTGTCACTCCTAAGAAGTTAGTAAAGGTTACCATCTCAATAAACTAAGTATAAAAGTAACATATTTCGAGAGGTGTATGTATTTTTTTTTTTGAAAGAGACTATTGCCTATGAAAAAAGGCCCGTGAATCGCTCTAAGAGCAAATCCACGAACCTGTTAGTTGAATGGTTGGTGCGGTCGAGAGGACTCGAACCTCCACGGCTGTTACACCACTAGAACCTGAATCTAGCGCGTCTGCCAATTCCGCCACGACCGCAAATGTTGATGTTGTGTCAACAAAAACGATTGTATCATGTTATAATAGGAGCAGTCAAGAACAAACCAGTACGTTAGAATACTCGGCATTAGGTGTACGCGAAATAATTCAATATGATGGACAAGGGGTAATTGAATTGGAACTATTGAAGAATAAAGTGCTGCAAGAGGGAATCGTCCTAAGTGAGCAAGTATTGAAGGTTGACTCATTCCTTAATCATCAGATTGATCCTCAGCTGATGTGGGAGATTGGTGCTACCTTCGTAGCTCAATTCGCGGAGAGCGGCGTTACGAAGGTGCTGACGATTGAGTCATCGGGTATTGCTCCAGCCATTATGGCGGCTCTGCAATTCAAGGTGCCGTTGGTATTCGCAAGAAAGAAAAAATCATTGACACTTCGTGACGACCTGTATACCGAAAAAATCTACTCGTTCACCAAGCAAGAGGAGAGCGAAGTGACCGTCTCCAAAAAGTTTGTAGGACCTGGAGATCGGGTGCTCATTATCGATGATTTTCTGGCTAATGGCGACGCTGCCCTCGGTATGGCAAGAATCGTTGAGCAGGCAGGCGCTTCGGTATGCGGTATTGGGATCGTGATTGAGAAGTCGTTCCAGCCGGGAAGACAGAAGCTGCTTGAGCTTGGCTACCGGGTAGAATCACTTGCGCGAGTTGCTTCTCTGAAGGATCAGAAGGTAACTTTCGCTGAATAGTCAGCTTCATTGACTTCTGCTCGCATAGTCCCTATAATAGCTCCATATTTAAAGGCTCGTCTACGGAGGTGGTCGGGATGACCAGTAATCGATTTGCCGTAGCCATTCATATTTTGTCCTTACTTGAAGTGAATAAGAATGGCAGAACAACGTCGGATATGATTGCCGGCAGTGTTAATACGAATCCAGTCGTGATACGAAGAATAATGGGACTGCTAAGTAAGGCTGGACTTGTCACGACTAGTGCGGGAGTAGCAGGCGCCTCGATTACGAGGCCGGTGAGCGAGATTACCTTGCTGGACATCTATCGGGCGGTGCAAGGTGATAAGCAGGATGATCTGTTCGCTATTCACCAGAAGCCTAATCCGAATTGTGATGTCGGCCGTAACATACAGTCTTCTCTCGAAATCGCATTTAATGATGCTCAGCTTGCTATGGAGCATAAGCTCAGAGATATTACGCTTGAGCAGATTACGAACGATCTGCGTACCAAAATCTAAATTACAGCATTAGAACGAAGATCCTCCCCGCCCATTAATGATGAATGGATGGGAGGATCTTTTGTTTTGCATATTTTTCCTCGTTTGGACAAACAATGAAAGAGATATTACTCATATTAACGATTGGTGAGTGACGACGAGGAGTGTAAATTGTGAGAGAAATGGCCGTATTCAGATTGAAATATCTCCTATTGTGTGCAGCTATAGTCATTAGCATCAGTCTAGCAGGGGGAATGGCTTCCGCTTCTGTTATTCCGCCGGCAGCTTCAGCAGCGATGACAGGAGAGCCAAGCCGCCAGGTTGCTATTGTGATTGATGACTTCGGGAACGGCAATGATGGAACGGATGAGATGCTGCATCTGCCGGTTAAGTTCACCGTAGCCATCATGCCTTTTATGCCGAGTACCGTCAAAGATGCAGAGGAAGCGCACAAGCTGGGTCATGATGTCATTGTCCATATGCCGATGGAGCCGAACAAGGGCTTGAGGAAGTGGTTAGGCCCTGGTGCGCTTACGACCGATATGAGTGATGCGGAAGTACGCAAGCGGGTAGAGGAAGCGATTGATAATGTTCCCTACGCTATAGGCATGAATAACCATATGGGCTCAAAAGTTACTGCTGATGAGCGAATGATGCGTATCGTTATCAGCGTATGCAAGGAGCGTGGACTGTTCTTTCTAGACAGCCGAACAAGCTATCACACAGTCGTTCCCAAAGTAGCAAAGGAACTGGGCGTTCCTCTGCTATCCAATGATGTATTCCTGGATGATGTGTATACGGAAGCCCATATCTCCAAGCAGATTGATGTCATTCGTAAGCATCTGGAGCAGAATGAGCAATGTGTAACGATTGGGCATGTCGGCCCGTCTGGCAAGAAGACAGCAGCTGTGCTGAAGCAATCGATACCGAATCTGGAATCTGGCTCGAATGTTCAGTTCGTCAAGCTGTCAGGCATGCTGTCACCGGGTGAGCCATTTGTATTGCCGAATCCCTGAAGCGATCGCTGAGGCAATTCGCAGCTGCTGGCGAGGGTCGGATAACATCGTGCGATCCTCTTCATTACTGATGAAGCCCATCTCGACAATGACCGCAGGCTGCTCGACACGACGCAGCAAATAGAAGGGGTTGCCTTCTCTAGGATAATTGGCGGTTTCCTGCTGCCGGTTCAGCGTATCTTGGATGCAAAAAGCGAGCAGTGCGCTTTCGCCACTCTGCTGGTGCAGTACCAGAGGTCCGAACTTGCTGCGGTTTTTGGTTGCATTCACATGAAGACTAATGAGCAGCTCGGTTTGAATCTCCTCCGTCAGCTGCCTTCGCTGAGACAGGTCCCTGCGGTGGCGTGATTTGCTAATATGCCATCTGTTATCGTCACTAAGAGCGTAGTCACCTGTTCGATTGAGTACAGCCGGAATTCCTTGACTGTTGAGCAGCAAATACAGCTTCTGTGCAACGGCCAGATTAATATCCTTTTCGACCATCTGATCTGCTGTAGCTCCGCCGTCAATTCCTCCATGGCCTGCATCGATTAACACGACGGCTGACGGTCTAAGCACACTGTCCTCAGGGGCTTGCGTTTGTTCAAGGGGAACGGCTGCCGTACATATAGGCAGGATCAGCATCAGGGTTATGACGAATGGCAACTTTTTGAACACAAAGGTTTCCTCCTATATCCGGCGGTTATATGGATGTACCGTTAGCGTACCTTAATGGAGGAAAACTCATACACGTTTATGAATGGATTAGACAGGGCAAACTTGAACTAACACATAAACGAGGTGATTCTAATGGCGACTAAAGGTAATGATCTGATCAAGTACATGACGGTTCAAATTGTGAATTACATGGAGACACCGAAGGATGAACGGAAGCAGACGAGGGCATCAGCCAAGGCAGTTAGGGAGCATTGGCTGACGCGATGGTTCGGCTGGGGACCTATGAGCATTATGCTGTGGTGGAAGGCTAGAGGAGAACGCAGCGTTAAGGCTAAGTGATGTGATTACAAGCTAAGTATAGAAATGGCCGAGCTCGGTCAATAGCTGAAGCGGGATATAACGCTTAGATTCGCCGAGCTCATCGGTTTCAAGACGGATGTAGATCTCTCCGTTGCTCCATTTGTCGTAGCCAGTTGCCGACCATACGTACAGCATTTGACCGTCATATCGCTCTGCTGTGTAATAGAGCTTCTTCTTGGACCCTAGTTCGGTCAGAACGGGGGTCTTATTGAGGTTGTTTGCTTGCAGCGGCGCATTCGTCAGCCATGGCATCCTGCCGTATGGATCGAAAGAGCGATTGGCGATATGCTTAAGAATAGACACTGGTTGCGTAATATCGGTATTGGATAATAGCTTATTTTCCTCGACCAAGGACTCTTCCCACACCTGATCAGATAAAGGCAGCTCTTCTCCGCTCATCGCATCATAATAATGCGTAGTATCCCCATTCGTTCTCCACACCGCTAATAAGGGATGTATATACATGACCTGACTCGTCGAGCTCCCAGACTCTTCATCAAGCTGCTGTAGTGCAGCTTCATTATATAGATAGGCTCCCAATCCATATTCCCCTAGTGAGTAGCCGCCTTGCTCTAGAGCTTGTACAACCAGATAACCGACAGCATTCTCATGCTGCTTCACGACTGCCAGCCAGTTATGCGTACCTGGACCGAGAGGGGTTACCTCGAATGCGGCCGATTTCCATTGCTCGAAGGTCGGCTGTTTGGCGAGCTCGGATATCCAGCTCTGGATATATGACTTCAGCTGCGCTTCATGTGCGGTGTCTGTTAGAGGAATTTCGGTCTTACTGGCAAGAACGCCAGCCGAGGAGGACAAGGCAGAGGCGACGATAACGGCTGTTAAGAGCCTGCTTAACCATTTGCGCATAATACAAATCACCCTTTTCTAAGAAGCAGGTCGTGCGGCTCCTGCCTGATTTGAGTCCAACACGACCATTGTAACCGGACAAGCTGGAAGAAGACTGTTAGAATGTGTCGCGCGATTGATTAGCGGATGCATTCTATTTTTGACGTATTGGTGCGGTTCCCGTCTGATTGCTGTTATTCGATACCTTCCAAGTGGAAAATACCGCAGTTAATGGCGGAAGAGGTCACTCTTGGCTCATATTGCCACTTGATCTCAGATCTGCGCTGCCTGTATTGCTCCTCAATCGCTTTCTTGAAATCTTCTTCAGCATGGTTAAGCTGCGGCTTATAATAAGAGTCGATTCGCTCGAGCTCCTCTTCCAATCGTGCTGTAGCATCGACAGCCCAGCTGTAATCATAGCTCTTCAGCTTACGCTCAAGTGAGTGCTCGATAACGGCAAGCGCTTTGGTTAAGGATAAGCCATTCTTCGTCACGTGAACGTTAGCTGGCAGTCTAGGTGAAAGCTTCATGCCTTGCAATCGGTCGTAGAACTGCTCCACGCATTGCCCAGTTGCAAGGGAGATGCCATAGCTGTGAATTTCCTCGCGTTTGCGGTCACAGGCGAATTCGACTCGCATATTGACTCCAAGCCATGCCGTATAAGGCGTTGATTGAAAAGGATTGGAAGCGCGCTTGTCCGGTTCCTGGAACAGGTTGACGTAGCTGCCTAAAGACTTGGCTGCATGGAACAGCTGATCAAGCTTGCGTGAGCCAAAATGCAGGTCCTCGCGGGGCATACGCACGGCTGACAGATTGCCATGGACAAAGCCCATTGATCTTCCGATAGCAGCATCCGCTGCAGCTGCCGTCCCATCCAGAGGGCTTGAGATAGGAGGCGGTTCTGGATTCGCAATGGCCGCCTCGTATTTCTGCTTATCTGTGACGAATAGGAACGTCATTGTCTCTGGATCTGCGCCAGTTCGATCAACGAAGCTCCAATAATAGGGGCGGTTCGTCAGCTCGCGATCTGCGGAAGGTGACAGCTTGACGGTGAAGTGAGCAGGCGACTTCTCCAGTATGGAACATTCCGTTGCTTCCAAGTACCGATGCACGAACTTGTGTATCTGCTTCTCATTCATGGCCTTATCTCCACCTTCTGGCCTAATGCCGTCATCTGCGTAAGAATTGCTGGTTCAGTAGAGGACATTGGCTCCGATTCAACCTCATCACGTATTTTAACGATGGTGGAGCCCAAGCTGCTGAGCTGCTCCTGTAGAATCTGTTCATTCCCGCCTGACTCGATTAGCATTTTGGCAAGCTTCTGCTCCAAGGAGCCCTCGCCTTTCTCGAATTTCTCTAGAATATGATCCAATCCGCCAATAACGAGCTCGAAGAGATTGATTTTCTCATGCAGCAGGTTGACGATATGCTCTTCGATGGTTCCAACCGTGCACAGATTGTAGATCTTCACATCCTCCGTCTGTCCAAGACGGTGAACACGGCCGATCCGCTGCTCGACCCGCATCGGATTCCATGGCAGATCGAAGTTGATCATATGGTGGCAGAACTGCAGATTAATGCCTTCGCCGCCAGCCTCTGTAGCGATCAGCACCTGTGCACGTCCACGGAACAAGTCCATCATCCAATCCTTCTTGCCGCGGTTCATCCCGCCCCGATAGGGTACAGCTATCATGTTATGCGAGCGGAAGAATTGCAGCAAATACTCCTGCGTAGCCCGATATTCGGTGAAAATAATAACTTTATCGTTCATTTCTTGAACGAGCTCAAGTGCTTTCTCCGCCTTCGTATTCGCTTGAATATGCTTAATGAATTCAACCAGCTCCCATATCTTGGGACGCAGTGGTGAATCCTCTGCCGTCTTCTTGAACAGATTGACTAGTGTCAGGAAGACGGCGTCGCGGCTGCTGCATACTTCCCGTTGAAGCGTTACGAGTGACAGCATGCTGCTCATATCACCTTCGCTCTCGGCATATCGGTCGCGAACGAAGCCGGTTACAGCATCATAGAGTGCTTTCTCATCAGGAGACAGCTCAAGCCGAATATTCCGGACGAACCGTTTGGTGAAATTAATCCCTCCGTCTCCGCGTCTGTTGCGGATCATTACAGTCGATAGGGCATCCTGAAGCTGATCCTCATTCTTAGGCAGTCGTTTGTCTACTACGAAGTTGGCGGCAAATTCAGATTGACCACCTAGCTGGCCAGGCTTAAGCAGAGTGATGAGGTTATATAATTCGTCAAGGTCATTCTGAATGGGCGTTGCCGTCAGAAGCAGACAATATTTTTTACGGAGCTGGATGACGAACTGGTAGTTGGTTGTCTTCTTGTTCTTGAGCTTATGCGCTTCATCGATAATGACCATGTCGTAGTCGCTGCCGAGAATGATGTCCTTGTGGGGGTCGCGCTTGGCCGTATCAATAGAGGCGACGACAACATCGTACTGCCAAGTATGCTCCTTCTTCTGGGCGAATGCGGAAATACCAAACTTCTGATTCAGCTCCCGTACCCATTGAAGGACGAGGGAAGCGGGAACGAGAATAAGGGCGCGCTTCACTAGTCCACGGACCATATATTCTTTGAGTACAAGCCCAGCCTCAATTGTTTTGCCAAGCCCTACCTCATCTGCGAGAATAGCTCGGCCTCCCATCTCATGCAGCACCTTGCGTGCTGTACTAATCTGATGGGGCATTGGCTCAAGATCGGGAAGAGATCGCATGCACTGCAGCTGCTCGAAGCTCTCAATGCGCTTGGCCTGCTCAGCCTCCATAGAGAGCTGATAGAGGGTCCAATCGTCCCAAGGGCCATTCTTAGCCATACGGCTCTGCAGCTCCTCGAACCAGGAACGATCATGCTGCAGGTCGATGAGCGGGTGAAGCTTGCGCGCTGCGTTCGTTGTGCCCGCTGTGGACTCATTAGGCTGATTATTAGTAGTAGAGGACATTAGAGCAGCTCCTTTCGGGAGAAAAAGGGATAGTTGTCTATAGTATGGCCTTAACATGGAATATTAATAAGAAAGTGAATAAATAAACGACAGGACAAGCTAGCGCAAGCGTATAGGCGAATGGCTTGAGGAAATTGATGGATTAAGGCGAAAATGAGGGTGGAACCCAATATGTAGTATGGTGTAAATTAATTTATACACAATATATTGTGTCCTGGTCATATTATAGTAGATGAGGTTTAATGAAACCAGGAATCGTGGGAGAGCGATGGGAGGCTGTCAATACTTATGAAGATGACGACGAATAATCGGCTTGAAGGGTTAAGTGAGAAAATATTTTTGGATAGATACGCATGGAAAAACGCAGATACGAGCCAAGTGAAGGCAGGGGACATCGTGCTCGTGCTCACGAAGGATGATCCGAAGTTTCCGGCCAAAGAGGTCGGTGAAGTCATTGCCCGTGAAGGACAGCGGGTGAGTGTCAAGCTGCGAAGCGGCGATGAGATTACTGCTGATGTAGAGAAGCTGACGCTGACGATTGAGCAGACGCCTGAGGAAATGTGGGATCGCTTGGCGGGTGCTTTGGCTAACGCTGAGAAGAGTGAAGAGAATCGCGAAGTATGGACGGAGCGCTTTCGCTATATTCTCGATGACTGGAAGCTTGTGCCGGGAGGTCGGATAGCAGCAGGTGCGGGTGCAAGCGAAGAGCTGACCCTGTTTAATTGCTATGTTATACCTTCTCCGAAGGATAGCAGGGGTGGCATTATGACGACACTCGCCGAGATGACGGAAATTATGGCGCGCGGTGGCGGCGTGGGCATTAATCTATCCTCATTGCGTCCGCGGAGAGCTATTGTTGCTGGTGTGAACGGGAGCTCAAGCGGTGCTGTGTCTTGGGGCGGCTTGTTCAGCTATACGACTGGACTTATTGAGCAAGGAGGCAGCCGGCGCGGAGCTCTTATGCTCATGATGAATGACTGGCATCCGGATGTGTTGGATTTCATTACAGTTAAGCAGACGATGGGACAGGTTACAAATGCGAATCTGTCTGTATGCGTCAGCAATGCCTTCATGAAGGCGGTCAAGGAGGATCTCGATTGGGAGCTCGTATTCCCGGATACGAAGGACTCGGAATACGACGAGCTATGGACGGGTGATCTTGAGGCATGGAAGCAGCTCGGCAAGCGAGTGATCCCGTATAAAACAGTCCGTGCACGCGAAATCTGGCATACCATCATAGAATCTGCATGGAAATCTGCTGAGCCTGGCGTTGTGTTCATGGAGTATTACAACCAGATGTCGAACAGCTGGTATTTCAACCCGATCATTAGTACGAATCCGTGCGGCGAGCAAGGTCTTCCAGCATGGGGCGTATGCAATCTGTCTGCGATTAATCTGTCGAAGTTCTATGATGAAGTCAATCATGAGGTGAATTGGACGGAGCTGGCGCAAGTGACACGCTGGTCGGTACGATTCCTCGACAATGTCATTGATACGACGCCTTATCACTTCGAAGAGAATGAGAAGAATCAGAAGCGGGAGCGCCGGATTGGGCTTGGGACGATGGGGCTGGCTGAGCTGATGATCAAGCTGGGCATTCGCTATGGCAGCTCGGAATCGCTTGTGTTTCTAGATAAGCTGTACGGCTTCATGGCAAGGGAGGCCTATCTGGCATCCGCGGATATTGCTGCGGAGAAAGGCTCGTTCGAAGCGTTCGAAGCCGATAAGTTCCTACAGAGCGGCTTCATGCGCAATATGGTTGAAGCGTTCCCTGAAGTTGGTGATGCTGTGCTTGAGCAAGGCATCCGGAACGTAACTGTTCTCACGCAAGCGCCGACAGGCAGTACAGGTACGATGGTAGGTACATCAACGGGAATCGAGCCGTATTTCGCCTTCGAATATTTCCGTCAGAGCCGGCTAGGGTTCGATAAGCAGCTTGTGCCGATCGCACAGGAGTGGAAGGATGCCCATCCTGGAGAAGAGCTTCCTGATTATTTTGTCACATCGATGGGACTGTCCGCGAAGGATCATATCCGTGTGCAGGCCGCGATTCAGCGATGGGTAGACAGCTCAATCTCGAAGACGGCCAATGCACCGAATGATTTCACCGTGGAGGAGACGAAGGAGCTGTATGAGCTGGCCTTCGACCTAGGCTGCAAAGGCGTTACCATCTATCGGGACGGAAGCCGCGATGTTCAAGTCTTGTCGACCGGTAAGGAAGACAAGGAGGGCAGCAAGGTTGGAGTGGAATCGCAGGCAGCTGCGGCAGCTCAAGCTGATTCAGACGTGCAGGAAGTGAAACCTCCTGCCAAGGGCGAGAGTCTAGCATCGGCTGCTGCTCCTCAAGCAGCTCAAGTGCTGGATAAGGCGTATAAGAGTCGTCCACAAATACTGCGAGGGGCAACTTATAAGGTCAATACGCCATTCGGCATGGCTTATATTACCATCAATGATCTGAATGGTATACCGGGTGAAATATTCTTGAATGTAGGCAAGGCAGGCTCAGATGTATTCGCCATGGCAGAAGCGCTTGGCCGTGTATGCTCCTTGTTCTTACGCTATGGCGATCACGGCAACAAAGTGAAGCTGCTCATCAAGCACTTGAAGGGAATAGGTGGCTCCGGCGCTATCGGCTTCGGCGTGAATCGCGTGGAGTCGATTGCCGATGCGGTGGCGAAGGCACTAGAGATTCACATCGACAGCGGGAATGAACAAGCGGCAGCAGTAGAAACAAATGAATCAGGGATAACGAGTAATCAACAAGGCAGCCGAGTTCATCACGGACAGGTTGAAATAGGCTCCCTGGACCTGTGTCCTTCCTGCGGATCAGCTTCGCTGATTAATATTGAGGGCTGCAAGCAATGTAGTAATTGCGGGTATAGCAAGTGTAATTAAAGTTATTTTTGTATGCGAAGGTTGGAGGAATATATTGGGGGCCTGATATGGCTCCCTACACTTGTAGACGAATCTTAGAGAAGCTGAACGTAATAGGAAATAAGAACCAAATACATATGAAAAACTTCCAAACCTTATTAAATCATAAAAATATGATGGTTATGCGAATTAAATATATGTTAGAAAATAATTATTTGGAAAGTGACGAATTACTAACAGAATGTGTAAAAGTGAGAAATGATAGTTTTATATTACAGAACTTATTCATTAAATATAATGCTACTAAAGCTAATATTATAATAAATAAAATGATCAATTTAATAGATGAAATTACCATTTGCGAGAAAGAAGTACTAGGAAAAATGTTGGATTGTTTATACAAAAATAAGGAGCTGTAGCACCAAGAAGTGAACCTGGGCATTGGATGTCCTGCAACACAGAATCCCATACAAGTACAAGGCCAAGTGTTCACGTACTTGGCCTTTTAATTTAAAGGAAGATTGAAAAGATGAGATGAAATGATCTTGACGAACTCTGTATACGTGGATATAATCTTCGTAAATATCAGTTATTGAAGAAATTGGATTTATTACTAAATCTATATTATTGCAATAATTTTAACCTGAACACACATTTTAAAGTATGTTCCAAAAATTTAGCCGGTGTGATTCAGATCGAGGTTAGCGAGAAGTGCCTCGTAGTTTATAGCAAATTTAGAAAAGATCCTCGCATGTATCCCTTTCTTTTGTCCACTTATCCTACCGGTCATTTCTTGACCAACAATTCGAATATGCATTTCTGAACATGTTGCCTGATTCCCTCGATTCTTTTGTCCAGATTATAGACAGTGTACTATCACTTGATTGTGAAGAACGGGCTGCCCAGATCTATTTAACTGGAGATTATAGATTAGGAGAACAACAACAATGATAGATATAGCCTTTATGCAAGAAGCGATTTGTATTAGGCGTGTTGAAGAGAAGTTATTAGAGTTATTTTCTAATGGAAAGTTGAATGGAACCGTTCATACATGTGTTGGACAAGAGTTCTCAGGCATTGCATCTATCAGTCATATCAATGAGAATGACTATGTAATATCCAATCACCGATGTCATGGTCATTATATTTCATACACGAAGGATTGTAAGAGCCTGATTGGTGAATTAATGGGCAAGAAGATTGGTGCTTGTGGCGGAATTGGAGGAAGCCAGCATCTGCATAATAAAAGATTTTTCTCCAATGGCATTCAAGGTGGTATGGTACCGGTGGCTGCTGGATTAGCAATGGCAGAGAAATTGAATAAAACGAATAATATTATCATTGCATTTATAGGTGACGGTACACTAGGGGAAGGCGTATTGTATGAAACGATGAATATAATAGCCAAGTGGCGTCTACCTATGTTGTTGGTATGTGAAAACAATTATTATGCTCAATCCACATTACAAGTGACAAATCTTGCAGGCGATATAACCAATAGAGCTTTAAGTTTTGGAATTGAAACCTTTACAAGTGATATCTGGGATTTAGATACCCTTTTTGAGAATGCGAGTACTAGCATAGATTATGTGAGAAGCACTTCCATGCCAGCTTTTCATTTGGTGGATATGTATAGATTGAATCCACATTCTAAGGGCGATGATTACCGTGATGCCAGTGAGATAGAGAAATATTCCTTGCAGGATCCAATAAATATTTTTCGGAACAGAAACCCGCAATTGTACCAACGGATTGTAGATGAGATAGATCAAGAACTAGATGACATTATAGCAGAAGTTGAAGCCTCTCCCGAACTTAAATTAACTGAATATTTTGTCAATAACGCTCGAAAGAATGACATTGACGACTGGGTGGAGCTCCCTATTATTGCAAAAAGGCAATCTGATTTAATCTATACATTTTTCGCAGAGGAAATGATAACAAATGAAAAATTGCTTTTTATTGGCGAAGATGTTCTCGCTCCCTATGGAGGCGCATTTAAAATAGCAAAGGACTTGAGTGAAAAGTTTCCTGAGAGGGTAATTTCGACACCTATAAGTGAGGCGGCTATAACGGGGATTTCAAATGGCTTGGCTCTGGCAGGGTACAGACCTGTTCTGGAAATTATGTTTGGGGACTTTATCACATTGTGTATGGATCAAATTGTAAATCATGCAGCTAAATTCAGGGGAATGTACAACCAGCAGGTCGAGTGCCCTGTTGTTATCCGAACTCCTATGGGTGGAGGGCGAGGATATGGACCGACGCATTCGCAAACTTTGGATAAGCTTCTGCTTGCCATTGACGGTATTAGCGTAATTGCTTTGAATGCATTGGTAGACCCACGGGTTGTCTATCAAGCAATTATGGATAATGAAAGGAATCCCGTAATCGTTATAGAGAATAAGCTTGATTATGCGAAGCATATAGCTGCGAAACAGCTGGACAATTTCAAGTGCGAATTATCGATGATCACTAATTATCCTGTTGTAAGAATAAGACCTCTTCTTTCTCAACCAACGGCAACAATTATAACCTACGGTGGAGTAAGTAATATGGTTGTTGATTGTATTGAGCCTTTGTTTTACATACACGATGTGAAAACGGAGGTCATTGTCCTATCACGCATAAAGCCAATTGACTATAGCGAAATTATCCGTTCCGTTAGTGTGACTAAGTGCTTATATATTGTGGAAGAGGGGAGTATGTTTCATGGAATAGGAAGTGAAATTATTGCCTCTGTCACTGAACAAATGGAAGATAGGATCGTAGTAAGAAGAATTGCTTCCCTACCTTGCGCTATTCCATCTAACAAAACTCTTGAAGAAAATATACTGGTAAATCGAGATCATATAATGAAAATCATTGGACAGCATAGTCCGAGATATGTGTAACCCACAGTTCTGTTGAGAGGAGAATACAACTATGGCTGTGTTTCAGGAAATATATACACCTAAGGAATATTTAAACGATGAATATGTAAGTGTTGCTAAGCTATTCTACAAAACAGGTGATTATATAAAATCAGGAGATATTCTTCTTGAGCTTGAGGCTTCAAAGGCAAATGTCTCTATTGATGCTAAGGTTGAAGGCTACATCGAATATTTATGTAAGGAGGGTGCTGTATTAAAGATAGGAGAGATTGCTGCCAGAATACATACAGAAAAATATGTGGCTGCGAATAGGGCAGTTGGCGGTTATGAACAGACGGATAGTCTAGCAACAAATAGCTTGGAGCCTATTTATTCACGAGAGGCATCTGAATTAATTAGTTCTCTCGAAATGGATAAGTCTATTTTCTTCGGTCGAGATCTCGTGAATAAATACGATGTGGAAAAAGCGATTCCAAGATATGAAGGTGTAAAAGACGACATTCCTGTGGCTAATACTGTTGATTTCGAATTCAAACCACATACAGCAGCCAAAAAAGCTGAGGTCAATCATTTCCTGAAAGAAGGGAATGTAACCAGCACCATCTATATGCACGTCGATTTCAATGACGTTTCACCTGAAAATAAGTCAAATAAATATCTTTTATCTATTATCGTTTATGAAATCTCCAAATTACTTGAGAAATATAAGGAATTCAATGCGTTCTATTCAGCTGGAGGGACCGCCTATTATAAAAATAAAGAAATAGGATTAGCCATTGATATGGATAAAGGCTTAAAAGTCATAAAGCTGCCTAGTTCAGAAAATATGATGTTGAAGGAAGTAGAGAGCAGTATTTTCATAGCAATGAAAAAGTATATCCGGAATAAGCTTGGGATAGAAGATGTACAAGGCTGTACGTTTACTATTAGTGATTTATCTAATGAAGGTGTTGCTTATTTTAAACCACTTATTAGCTCGAAGCAGTCGGCTACATTAGGAATATCCTCGGTTGATGATAAGCTGCAGCGGTTTACTTTATCTCTTACGTTTGACCATAGGGTAACCGAGGGAAGAAGGGCGTGTATGTTCTTACGAGATCTGAAGTATGCAATTGAAGGGCATTATAATAACCAAGGAGATAACTGTGATGATTAGAGTTCTAGACGATAGTGAATATGGGATAATTCTACTTAAACCAGACGGTATAGAACAAGGAGTACTAGGGTTATTGTTATCCATGCTTGAACAGAACAACCTGGAAATTGTAAAAACGAAAACGATACGTTTGAAATATGAGGATGTCATTAATCATATACGGAGCAACTTTGATATTGAACAATATGCGGAATATATGACGAGCGCAGAAGTTATTGTCATGCTTGTCTATGGACAATGTGCAATTGCAAGGTTGATTGATATAAAACAGAGTACTCGTGGGAAATTTGGATTTTCGAGCAAAACTATGAAAAACCTGATTCACTCTCCGGACTGCGGCAATGAATATTATGAGCATTTTAAATTTTTGTTTCCTGAGCTCGACCTGGCGCAATATGGACAGTATGCTGATTTGAACGTTAAAACATCTGGCAGTGAAGAAGAGGTTCTTGAGGAGCTGCGTATTCTAAATGCGAGAAGCTCGATTTCTTGGGCGGGCATATTATTCGATTATGGAACAAGTGCCTCGTTCCTCGAACAATATGATTCATGCCCCGACAATCGTATTAAAGTACTGATCGGCATTGTGAAAAAGTGTAGATTCAACAATGAAGAATTGAATATTATTGGCTATTTGCCACCTGCCTATCGAACCACTGTTGTTGACCATTCCAACTCGGTAGACCATACAGCTGAGCGTTTTATCGACTGGATTAAGGGGATGAGAGGAGTCTGTGTATTGGATTATCGTCCGTTCCATACTGATTCTGAGCAGCTGATCATTGATTTGAAACAGATAGGCATCGATGGGGTAGTTGTATATGATCCCCGTTATACACAGGAGGCGGTTGCTCGTCTTGAAATCATATCAGAAGATGATTTGAATCTTCTTTTGACCGGAGGATCAAACGGATGTGTAGCTTCAGGACAACTAGCAATGGATAAGACCACATTTCTGAAATTCTCCAAAGTAATGAATA
This sequence comes from Paenibacillus xinjiangensis, assembly GCF_059686975.1. Taxonomy (NCBI): domain Bacteria; kingdom Bacillati; phylum Bacillota; class Bacilli; order Caryophanales; family Paenibacillaceae; genus Paenibacillus; species Paenibacillus xinjiangensis. Next base: position 68,496 of record NZ_JCAALS010000026.1, read on the forward strand.
TGACGCTGTAATAAAAATGGAGGGATTATATGGATAGCTTATCTAATCGTTTTGCTGAATCTAGTATTTATGTAAAAGAAAGTAGCGGGGCTTGGATCATCGATGAAAATGACAAGAAATATGTTGATTACCTACTGGGCAACTGCTGTCATATTCTTGGACATTCTCATCCCCGGATTGTAGAAGCTATACAAGAGCAATCCAGTAAATGCTTGAATGTTGGGGATCATCATTATCGATTGGCATATGAATTAGCGGATAAAATAAAAGAAATTTCGAGGAAAGATGCGATACGTTTGGTGAATAGTGGATCCGAGGCTGTGCATCTTGCAATAAGATTGGCAAGAGGATATACAAATCGAAAAATTATAGTCAAGTTCTGGGGGCACTATCATGGGTGGTTTACCGAAGAAATAGCTCACTTCGTCCCAGAATTACCTTATGATAAAGGACTGCTAGGTGATTATTCTACCAAGCTGGTGGCAATAGAGTGGAACAATCGGGAACAATTAACAGCTGTATTTAACCAGTATGGTGATGAAATCGCTGCAGTCATCTGCGAACCCGTCTTGTGCCATGCAGGTCCAATTCCCCCCAATGAAGGATATCTGGAATTTATTCGTGAATTAACAAGCCAGAATGGCTCGGTACTCATATTTGATGAATGTATAACGGGACTTCGTTTCTCACTTGGAGGAGCACAGGAGTATTATGGTGTGTACGCAGACATTGTTACCTACTCTAAAGCATTCAGCGGAGGACTCCCCATTGGCATTTGTGCTGGAACCAAAGAAATTATGCAATTACTAGGAGATGGTACCGTATATCAGGCAGCCACATATGACGCTAATCCATTATCTGTGGCTGTGGCCAATACTGTTGTTGATATTGTAAAAGAAGGGGATATTTACAAACATTTTAATGAAATGGGCAGCATGTTGATCACTGGTATTGATGACATATTAAATCGAATGTCCGTTCCACATATATGGCAGGGATTTCCTTCGGTATTTCAATTCTACTTTACAGATAAAGAGAAGATATCCAATAGCTATGAAGCGTTAACCTATAACAATCTTCAACTTTTTAGTTCATTGATTGAAGAATTGATGAAAAATGGGGTTAGCCTTGTTAAAGGAGATTTACGCAATACAGCTAACTCATCTTGGATGTCACAATGGTTTTTGAGTTATGCTCATGGAGTTAATGAAATCGAGTACACGCTGGCAGCGTATGAAAAATCAATAAACAGTGTTTTAAAGAGTAGCTAACCAATGGAAACTCTAAACGTGATCAGCAAATTATCATTCTCGTTGCTTGAGCAGATACTAGGCAAGATAGAATATAAGGCGCAATTAAAAGAATATAAATTAGAACGATTAGTTACGAATATAGCTTTGACAAGTCATGTTTATAAAATCTATTTGTATTATATTCATGCAGGATATAACAGAGAATTAACGCTCATTGTAAAAATTGCGAATAATGAATGTAAGGATATATTTAATTATTTGAATTTTTATCAAAGAGAGATATATACATACAATGAAATTCTGCCATTGCAGAATAAACTACCTTATCCGAATTGCTATTACAATTATTACGACGATACAACAGGGGAATTTATGATTATCATGCAAGATTTAGGTGAATACGAAGTTGGCAATCAATTTAAAGGGTGCAATATAGAATGCACTAGCGCTTTTCTTGAAAAATTAGGTTGTTTTCATCGGCATTGGTTTGATTCAATTACAGACTACAAAAAATCAATGAAAGGATGGACTTTGGACCAGTTGCATTTCAGCCAAAAGGAATTCAAAACCTCATGGGATAATGCTTGGCAGCATTTTGGCCAATACTTGCCCAATTCGTTTGCTAATAAATTTGATGTGATGAACCGGAAGTATATAGATGTTTGGTTGGATATTGATTGCAGCCTGCAATCCTTAATTCATTTTGATTTGCGACTGGATAATCTAATATTTAATGACCAGAAAGAGCTGATGGGAGTAATAGATTGGCAGTTGGCGAGAACCGGGAATATTGCATACGATGTTTCTTTGTTTGTAGTGGGGAATTTAGATATTGAAACCAATCATATGGAATATGACAGCTTATTGAAGCATTACTATGATTTTATCGGATTAGAGGAGCATCATTACAGCTACAATGATTTATTCTATGATTTCAGAAGATCATTACTATGTCATTTCTACCGTGAAATAAACTATTTGGGTTCGGATGATTATGATAAAGAGCAAAGAATGCAGTATGCAAGCACAATATTCAAACGCTATGAACAAGCGCTGGAAGGTCTGGATGTTGTTGATTTTTTGAAATGATGCTCCGTTTTCAAATGAATATGGGGAGAATGATGACAAATGGCGAATGAAATCTGTGAATTTAATCCAACTATATATAGCGGCTCCATATTAAATACAGATGACATTCGATTGTCTCTGAGTGAAAGCCCTTATAACTGTTCCCCAAGAGCTATGGAAGCCATTTCTTCGGAAATTCATAGAATTAATTATTATCCAGACTCTGCTTATAAAGAATTAAGAGTTGAAATTGCGAATAAAAATAATCTTAATCACGATATGGTTTTTATCGGAAACGGTGCCGATGAACTGATTTTTATAATAACATTACTGATCAATAAGAATCGAAATAAAGTGGTAACGACAGAAAAAACGTTTGGCGGATATAAATTCTCATCTAACCTTACAAATAAGTCATTAATAGAATGTTCGCTTGATGATTCTACCGTGAATAGCATTTGCAATGCCGTTGATAGGGATACAGCGATCGTTTTTTTATGTAATCCACATAATCCATTAGGTACCTATTGGGACTATGCGGACATAGCTGCAATCGCTAAGGCTTGTGACAATAACGATGCTCTATTCGTTGTGGATGAAGCGTATATTGAATTTGCGCAAAGAGAGAATATCTCTATGAAAATGATGGAGCATTATAATAATATTCTGGTGCTAAGAACATTTTCCAAAGCTTATGGACTTGCTGGTATCCGATGCGGATATGCAATAGCTAATCCTCATATCATTAAGTCTCTATATGAGATAAGAAATGTACTTCCATATAATCTCAATCGTCTAGCCTATATAGCGGCTCTGGCAGCTATTAAAGACCAGGAATATTTGCGGTATGTGGTTAAAGAAAACGAAATGACAAAACAATGGTTTTATACACAACTGGAGATGCTCAATATTGAATATAGGCTAAGCTCGACCAACTTTGTTACCATAAAATCGAAGAATAGCGATCAGCTTGTAAAGGAGATGTACCGTAGCTATAAAATTATTATTCGTGATCTTTCAGCTTTTGGTTATGAGAATCATATTAGAATCTCATTAGGCTCAAGAGAACAAATGAATATGGTGGTTGAGGCACTGAAAGTGCTGCATTCCTGCTAGGAGAGAGTTTCCATTCTATTATAGAAGGGACAAAATCATGATGAATCTGAACCTGAATGTTAAAAATCCACACATGTTACGAATACAAGAAGAGTCTATTATCAAGAAAAATGCAGAATGGTATGCTTTACTGAAACCTATAGCTGTAGATTTGGCACATATACCTTATGCGGTTATCAAGGGAGAGGTGCTTTCCATTCAGGCGTATGGTGATATCGGTTATAGAGACTCTGGAGACATAGATATCTTAGTATCAAGAAACGATATACAGCAGGTAACGGACATCATGAATAAACATGGTTTTAAGAATATGCTATTTGATGAACAAGGGAACCCCAGGGAGCTTACGAGGAAAGAGAAAATAATGTTCTTGAACTCTCATCAGGTTGCTCCGTTTTATCATATGAACGATACCGACTTCAGTATGAATATTGATGTGAACGTAGATGTCTTTTGGGGGGAGTATAGCGGGAAACGCATTGATCTCTTAGAAATATTGTCAGAAACGATAAGTATGGATTTGCACGGCACTACTATTAAAGCATTATCCATTATGAATGCCTTTATAGAGGTTTGCCTGCATCATTATAAAGAAATGAACTCTATTTATTGCTTTAAGCTTAAGAATCCATTCTCAACCTACATGTATCAGGATATTTATTATTTCTATAAAAGACATATGGAAAATAATATTAACCATTTATTGAGTTATAGCCAGAGATATAACCTTAATGAATATATCTATTATTTATTTTATTATACGAATCAGGTATTTCAAGATGATGCTTTGGCTGCACACATGAAAATGTTTGAGACCCCGCAAGCAGTTCAAAGCCTTAACTTCTATGGATTAACGGATAGTGAAAAAAGAGAGTGGAAAATAGATTTTGCATTTCGGTTGGATCATTCAGATCTCTTCAGTCTGATAGAACCTGATTTAACTAAGGATGACATACTGAAAATTAATACGGTAACAAGTGTGCTGTGAAGAAAAAAAGAAGAGGGAAATGATTAGTAAGACAGAATGAAAGGGAATGGTTCATGTGATTATTGACCAGAAAGATATTATTGAAATTTTGGGAGAAATATTGAATTCTGACATGTCAACCATTGAAGTTAATCCGGACGATGACCTGAAGGCACTTGGTTTGGACTCCATCAAAGCAATAAATTTGGTCGTTCAAATAGAAGAAAAGTATGACATTGAGATTAAAGACGAAGAGCTATTGTTTGAGAATTTTGAAACCCTTAATAAATTAAGAGGATTATTAGATCGTTATTAACATGACGCCATTGCTGGAAATTGATATCAGAGAGGAAGAGTCAGATGAGGACCTTAGAATTGAATACAAATGCCGACGTTATTTCGGGTACTTTAGAAAGTTTGGGTATCAATAAGATTTTTGGAATATCTGGAGGACGGATACTTCCCTTATTCCAAGCAATCAATAAGAGGTCTAACCTGCAGTTGATTGCTGCTCGTAATGAACAGGGAGCAGCTTATATGGCAGATGGATATGCAAGAATTACTAGAAACTGTGGATGCTGTATCAGTACCTCAGGTCCAGGAGCTAGTCATTTACTAACAGGAATAGCTGGAGCATATTACGATTCAATACCTATTCTTGTGATAACAGGACAAGCAGCTTCAGTTGAAATTGGAAAAGGTGGAATTCAAGAGGGCTCAGGTATTAATAGGTCTCCCAATATTATGGGGATTTATCATAATGTATGCAAAGCAAGCTATCGATTAAATAAAGATGATTGTGTTGAAAGTGTAATAAAAGAAGCATATAGAATAGCTACAACGGGTCGCCCTGGACCTGTTCATTTGGATATACCTACAGATTATTTTCTAATGGAATTCAATAAGAATGGAAATGAAATAATTGATATGAATGAAATGGTTGAACCAATAGCAATTACATTAAATGATAGTGATAGGAATAAAATCAATATGCTTATTGAACTTATAAAAGAAGCTAACAATCCAATAATTATGGCTGGACAAGGGGTATACACAGCAGGAGCAACTGACTTGCTGAAACAAGTTCAAGAAAAACATAAAATTCCTGTGTGTACCAGCTTAGGGGGCCGAGGTGTTGTTGACGAAACGAATTCACTCTCATTAGGTATGGTAGGCTGTTACGGACAAGATGTAGCCAATCATTATCTTCTTGAGCAGTCTGATTTAATTATAGGGATTGGTATTTCACTACAATATTTAACGACTTTGGGATGGAATGAAAAAATATCGAACAAATTAGTTCATATTGATATAGATAGTAGGGAGCTAGGAAGAAATTTAACCCCCAAACTTTCATTGCATTGTTCCTTGGTTAACATTCTGCAGAGCATACTAGATAGTGAAGTAAGTATAGATTCTGATAATGTAGCAGAAATAATAGAAATGCAGAAGGGAATTCATGGATATTATCCTACCTTTCGAATATTACAAACTCAGAATGAAATGAAATATGTACACCCAGCAAGATTATTTCAAATATTGACTGAATATTTAGATAACGAGACTGTTGTTATATTAGATTCAGGTGAGAATGCCTATTGGGGAATGCTTTCTCTAAAAATTAAAGCTCCAAACCAGTTATTTCTAAATTATGGATGGGGAGCAATGGGCTACTCCATTGGTGCCTCGATAGGGATGTCTTCCGTATTAAAAGGAAAGGGGAGAGTTTACGCTGTTTGTGGTGATGGTGGGTTTATGATGAATCTACAGGAGATTAGTTGTGCAGTACAATATGATCTTCCATGTACTTGGATCATATTAAATAATAAATGCTATGGAACTCAGAAGCATTGGCAGCGCGACGTATATAATCAAGAATATATTGGTACAGATATGCCAGAAATTGATTTTGTCATGCTAGCCCATTCCATGAATATTCCCGCCGAACGAATATATTCTGAGGATCAGTTAGTGGACGTTCTTAACCAAACAGCAAAAATGCAAGGTCCGTATCTCATTGAAGTACTAATTGATCCACAAGTCAAGCCTCTTCAATCACTTGAATCTCAGCTTGTTAAATAATAATAGATTTAGGAGGTATAACATGAAGAGAGTTCTTGTTACGGGTGGAGCTGGGTTTATTGGTTCCTATCTGTGTAGCTCCTTGGTGGAGAGAGGGGACCATGTTACTTGTATAGACAACTTACTTACTGGAGTGATAGGTAATATTGAGCATTTAAAGAATAGGTTAAACTTTGAATTTAGACAAGAGGATATATTGCATACCAATCTGGATGAGCATTTTGATGAGATTTATCATTTGTCCAGTCCGGCTAGTCCTGTTGCTTATAGGAATTATTCGTTAGAGACTATGTATGTGAATACAATTGGAACAGAACGGCTGCTTCAACTGGCACTTAAATGCAACGCCAAATTCTTATTTACAAGCACCAGTGAAGTTTATGGCAATCCCACGGTTAAATATCAGAATGAAGAGTATATAGGAAGTGTGAATACATGGGGACCTAGAGCCTGTTACGATGAAGCCAAAAGATTGGGAGAAACCTATTGTTATGAATATTTCCATAGATTTCAAGTCGATTTAAGAATAGTTAGAATATTCAATACTTATTCTGCCAGATTACGAGAAAATGATGGACGAGCAATCTCTAATTTTATTAATCAATCATTAAGAAACTCTGACATCACAGTATACGGAACAGGAGATCAAACGCGCAGCTTCTGCTATGTTGATGACACTGTGAGAGGTTTGCAGCAAGCCATGCTGAGTGCAGGTACTTGTGGCCAAGTTATCAATATTGGTAATCCTGAAGAGATATCTATCATGGATTTGGCGAAGTTAATTAAAGAACTAACGGGAAGCAAGAGTAGAATTATTTACAAGTCTCTTCCCATTGATGATCCGCAGCAACGGTGTCCTGATATTACAAAGGCGAAAAGGTTAATTGGTTGGGAACCCGTAATTTCACTTCGAGATGGTATTCGATTAGCAATTGAAGAGTACCAAATGAAGAGTAGAAATAATGTGATATGAGCAATGAAGGAGTGAACGTAATGAAGCAAATTAATTGGGTGCAAATTGAGCCTACCAAGGCATGCAATCTAAAATGTACTTATTGTGCCAGAACGTTGGTCTATGGTGCAAGTTCTTCTCATATGGACAAAACGCTCATGGAGAAGATCGTACATGATTTGGAGAGGCTTCCCAATCTGCAACAAGTATTAATACAAGGTTTTGGGGAACCTTTCTTATATCCTCACTTAATGGATATGGTGAGTCTTATTGAGAAGACAATGTCACATGTTTCTATACAATTGGTTACCAATGGTATGGTTATGAATTCTAGCATACCGACAATCTTATCCAAGACTCATGTCCTTTATATAAGTATAGACAGCTTAGATCGGAACTATTGGGCATCAGTAAGAATTGGAGGAAACTTAGATAGAATCACTGAGAATATACGCAAATTCAAACAAGCAAATCCTAGCCTATCAATGATTATTAACTCAGTGGTTTCAAGCCACACGATTGTAGAACTTGAGTCTCTATATAAGTACGCCGAACAGATGGAGTGCAGCGGTATCCAGTTTATACCTCTATATCCATTAGAGGGTGTAGAAGGAGGACTATCAAGGCAGCATTGGCGGCAATTAGGTGAGGAGGTCAATCGTTTGCGTTCAAAATATAATACGGTGAACATTTATTCTCCATTTGATGTTAACGAACAGGAAAGATGTCCGTGGGTTAATAATGGACTCTATGTATTAATTGATGGCAAGGTGACACCTTGCTGTGTAATGTCCTCTGACGATGATGTAGTATATGGGGATTTAAGTAAAGAATCCTTAGAACAACTATTATCATCAGCTTCAAGGTCATGGTTCAATAAAAGTTATACCAATCATCAAAGCTGTAAAGATTGTACATCTTTATCTTTTTCGAGAATTTGGAATTATGACAACCCTCTGCCATTAATGCGAAGTAAATAGCCGAGTGAGAATAGTATTAAGGTATTGAGATTGTACAGAAAGAAGGGGTAAGTACAGATGGAGGATATAACGAATGCGGCTAGTCATGTGTTGAAAAATATTTCGTCAGAATATATTATAATCGATGCTTGTTCCTATTGCTTTGGTCCTGCATCTTCTATGTCAACGATACTCGATATCATTGGCGAAAAAAAAGAGTTTGATCTATTATTTATTGGCTCGGGTAGTTCTTTGGAATTTCTCAAAGGTCATCCATCCATAGATTTTATATTAGAAATTAACACAGAGAGCTTATCGGAATTAGAACAAATAAAAGATGTCATAGTTGCTTCTTCATTAGTGTTTGTTAATACCAATCCGGTATTGGCCATTTATACCAAGCATCTGAATGTGCCAGTTGTATATGTAGATATACTTCCTTGGATGAATACTTCTATTGAAGCAATAGTACGTTCTATATCCAGTTTATATGACAATGAGAACAAACTTAAGAGCATACCCAATCCGCACTATTTACTAGCTAATGTAGAGAGTTATTTGATGCAGTCCTATCTAGACGAATTTCCGATTGATCCAATGATTAAGAATCCTATACGAATAGCTCCACTATTAGATCGGTATATACACAATAAATCGAATCCAAATATGAAAAGAAAAAAAAGGCTGCTAATTAGTACGGGGGGATTGCTTAACCCCGATACAAAAGACGATACATTAATTCAATATGCTGGTATGGTGACTACTATTGGCTGGGAAGTTGCTCGGTCAATGAACCTAGATGAGGTAATGGTATGCGGTCCAGAAAAATTGCAACAATATATTACCCCTAAAGATGAGAGTACATCCTTAATTATAACCCGTTTACCGCATTCCGAATTCGTTGAAGAGATGCAGAATAGTCAATACCTCGCCATTGTGCCTGGCTTAACATCTATTTTTGAAACCTTTGCTCTGGGTATTCCCACATTACTGCTACCACCAACTAACTATAGTCAAGTCTTGCAGACAGAAGCTGTCATTAATTCCGGCTTAGGAGGGAATCTAGTTATACAGGAGATGTTTGATGAGATTTTTCGTAATACTACAGTACTTGGTGAAATAGAAGGAACAGAAGAGCTTGTAAGAATACTGGGAGAGGAATTACATACAAATTCGTTTCAAAGGTCGGTGAGAAATGGGTTTGAACAATTGTTGAAAACAGGCTTTGAGGATAAATTGCTTCACAAACGACAGGCTTATGTACATGCCCTTGGAAATGATGGACCTGACACAGCAGCCAATCATGTGCTAGACCTGTTTGCATCACAGACTATTAATGGGTAAGCTTTATCCGCATGTAGGCATCTGGACTTCCTTATGGAAAGGACTTGATTAGATGAAGACAATAATACCAGATTTACTATCCTATCAAACTGTATTTGGGTTTTCGACTGGTGTGATTGATCATGTTGAGATAGAACCGGCTGCTTATTACAAACCAGTTATTCACCAAGAAACAGATGAGGTATATGTAGTAGCACAGGGAAATATAGCTTATTATATCGCTGGAGTAAAGTATATATATGGAAAAGGTGATATCTTCAAAGTTTCACGTGGTGTTCCACATGGATTTATTAACTTTACGAATGAGAAGGTAGAAATACTGTCTATTCTATTTCCAAAATATGATCCCAATGATGTTATTTCGATTGAAGAGGGAGTTGATAGTCCTTTTAACCTTGATCTAGAACAATTTAAAGCAGCGTGCAAGGTCAAATAAAAGCAATATGTGATCCAACTTGCTATGGCCAATAAGAACTTTACAATTCCAAAGGTAAGTCATATACTTTATTTGGAATTAATGGGCAACGTTTATAAATTAATTTACGAAGTCGATTCGAAACTAAAAAGCATGGATACATTATTTCTCATGACTATCATGATTTGAAAAAATGGAGGAAGCTATATGCAAAGTCAAAGTATTATGTATACAATTCCAGAACAAAATGAAGCTCTAACAAGTCGTTTCAAGACACATAAAACTCTATTCAATAGGGATGTACTGAACGGGGTTTTATCTATTTTCGATGAGGTTGCTAATAATGGTGACGAAGGGATCAGAAGAATAACCAAGCAATATGACAATGTTGAATTGGAGGGGCTTGTTCTTTCAAGCGAATATGTTGAACGTAGCATTGCTTCACTTTCAACATCTCTAAAGGAAGCTATTGGTCATGCAATAAAAAATGTGCAAGAGGCTAACGAGGCCATGCTGCACAAATCATGGGAAAAGGAAATTAGACCTGGAACCGTCATTGGTGAGAATATAAACCCGTTAGATTCTGTCGGAATATGGATACCCGCAAGAAAAGGCCCATTAATATCAACTGCCGTCATGTTGGTTGTAGCAGCAAAAGTAGCAGGAGTTAAAAAAATTGTTGTTGGAATGCCTCCACTAGGGGATGGATATGGAGACCAGGGGACTGTAGCAGCAGCAAAACTTGCAGGAGCCGATCAATTCGTTATAGGAAATGGTGTCTCCGTAATAGCTGGATTTGCTCAAGGAACGGATTCCATTCCTGAAGTTGACGGAATCTTCGGACCAGGACCAGGGGGCATTGCTGCCGCAATGAGTATAGCAATGACCTATGGGAAGAAGAGTGTGCTGGGTATTGGCCCAACGGAGTGTGTAATTTTTGCTGATGAAACCGCTGATCCCTTGAAGGTTGCTTATGATTTAATCAATGAAGGGGAGCATGGTCCTGATTCTTCTTCTATACTTGTCACCACTTCCTCGAGCCTTGCCGAAAAGGTGGAACTCCTTCTATGGAAGTGCATGGATGAATTTGATGATAAAAGAAGACAGTATTTACACAACGTGTTCGGCCCGAATGGCAAGGGAGCCATTGTTGTTGCACCTGACATTAGTCAGGCATGTGAATTTATAAATTGGTTTGCACCAGAGCATTTGATGGTTGTATGTGGTAAAGAAATTGAAAACGAAATGATGTCAATGATTAAAAATGCAGGTGAAATACTTGTTGGAGAGAACACGCCATTCTCAGCAGCGAATTATGGGATAGGGATTACAGCGGTCTTACCAACTAACCATTTTGCAAAAGCATTCTCTGGAATAACCTCGAAAGATATGGTGAAATACTCAACAATAGGGAAGTTGAGTAAAGAGGCATTGCAAGAAATATATCCAATAATCAAAGAAATGGGGACCTACGAACAATTGCCAGGTCACGTGAAAGCCGCTGATATTAGGTTGTTTGAATGAGTTTGAATATACGAATGTTGGTATATGATAAACGATAAAATACCAGTGCTCATTGCTCGGTATATCCCCCCTCAAGGGGGAACTATGTACACAATCGATTGAGAATGTACGAGATTACTCATAGGGTATGCTAGTGGAAGAGTCGTTTCCGTAAAGCTGTTGTGTGATTAAAGGTAACATTGAAATTAGGCATATGCGAATGTAAGCGTCACTTATTTATCTTATCTTTCGTTTTTGGAATTGTAAGCGATTTAATCATCTTTGGACATGTTATTTTTAGTGACACAACCAATTGACATGATCTAAGTTTGAGATTACAATTATTAACATGCGCTGTATAGTTATTAGTCTAAAGAATGTGCCTTTTATGAACAGGACTGTTTTTGCCCTGTCTTTAGGGCACATTTTTATTATTCTGGGGGGAGGGGGCTATTTCAATGTCAATTTGACGTTGGAGGATTACCGGAATTAACACCTAATGTATAACATTATAGAAATATTTTTGATTATATAATGGGAGTGGATTACTGATGCTGGAGAAGAGAAAATGGATATTATTAACTTTTCTATGTTTGACTATGGTTATGTTGTCTGCTTGTGGAAGCTCGAATGAAGAGAATACGCCCACTTCCGGTTCAAACTCTAGCACGGAGGAGCCTCTGAGTTTTACAATGGGTGTTGAACCTTGGGTCGGCTATGGGCCTTGGTGGGTTGCGGCGGAGAAAGGCATTTTCGATAAATACGGGCTGGATGTTACGGTTGTTAACTTTAATCTAGATTCCGATATTAATGCCGCCTTTGCAGCAGACAGCATTAAGGTAGCGAATATCGCCACTCACTCTGCAATTAAGATGGTTGGCAATAACGGGCTGGCACTGAACGGAATTGTTCTACTGGATGAATCACACAGAGCGGATGCAATTCTAGCATCTAGCGATATTAAGAGCATAGCTGACTTGAAAGGCAAGAAAGTCGCCTTTGAGGAAGGAACTACTTCGGACCTGCTGCTGAGAAACGCGCTTAAGGAAAATAATATGACCATTGATGATATCACAGTGGTGTTAATGCCAGCTTCTGATGCGGGTCTTGCCCTCTTATCCAAAAATGTGGACGCAGCCGTAACATATGAGCCATACATATCCACAGTTAAAGCCAAGGGTGATATTCAAATCATTTACTCCGGAGAAGATGCGCCAGGACTAATCAGTGACATAGCCGTCATAAAATCGGAATTTCTCTCTGAACATCCCGACATCAAAGAAAAACTCAAAAAGGTATGGGACGAGACTTTAGCTTACTGGAACGACAACAAAGAGGAGGGCAATAAGATTCTTGCTGAGAAGAGCGGAATCGCTCTCGCTGATATGCCTGTTATTCTGGAAGGCTTGAAGTACTTTAATTCAGAGGATCAAGCGAATCTTGCAGAGTCCGGAGAGTTCCTGAAGATGGCTTCTGATATTCAAGACATACTAACCAATCAAAAAGTACTCGACAAGCAAGTGGATCTCGAAAAAATGTTCCAACTGAAATAACTGCAAAGCCGCCTCTCTTCTTGAGTTGAGAGGCGGTGACTTACAACCATAGTCGAGAGGGGATAAGTCATATGAACAATAGCTCAGATTCTAACTTTCCCATAGGCAAGCTGGCAATTATGTTAGCTATACTTCAGGAACATGAATGGAGAAAAACGATAGAACATGAATTAAGCGCCGGCGGATTTCGTTACACAATCGGCAGAGTTGGTGCCATGGACATGATGAAGGTCATAGCTGCTATAGAGACAGCAGCGAAGAATAACAAGATTATTGACAGTGATTCATATCGGGAAATACATGCGGTTTATCATGCTACAATTGAAGCTCTACAGGGAGTTGGAAGAGGAGAGGTTCAATTCGGTAACATACTGCGAACCGTGGGTTTAACTTTCTCTATCGTACGAGGCAAGCTGAATAATACGACCCAGCATGAAGGAGATTGGGTAGGGATAGCCATCTACGGCACGATCGGAGCTCCTAAAAAAGGTTTTGAGCATGAAACCATTGGTTTTGGTTTTAATCATATTTAGGATGGGGATGCAGTTGAGTAAATATACGATTATTTCAATCACAAGTATCCTTTTAGTATTGGCTGTATGGTCTATCGTAACTTATTCGAATTTAATCGATCCTCTATTCCTGCCGACCCCCGGAGATACGATAAAAGCACTGGTAGAGGAAATTAATGAAGGCATCTTTTTTAATGATGTGGGAGTCAGCTTCTATCGCATTACGATGGGTTTTATCATATCTACTATATTTGCAGTCCCGATCGGAATGTTGATGGCTACTTCAAGACTATGGCAAGCAATCTTCGAGCCACTAGTCGGTTTAATACGTTATATGCCTGCCGTCGCATTCATTCCGTTGTCCATTCTATGGTTCGGAATTTCCGACATGCAGAAGTTTTTCATCCTTTTCCTCGGTGTATTTTTCCAGGAAGTTCTTATGATCGCTGATAATTGTAAAACCGTAAATAAATCTCTTCTAGAGGTCGGTCACACTCTCGGCTTTAATAAAGGGGAAATCACTCGTAGTATCGTATTTCGTGCCGCTCTTCCTGGTATGGTAGATACATTCCGGACAACATGGGGATGGGCATGGACGTATCTGGTCGTTGCTGAGTTGGTTGCCGCATCAGAGGGATTGGGCTTCCGAATCATGCAAGCCCAACGATATTTAAGTACCGATCGTATTGTCCTTGGCATTATTGTTATTGGATTATTCGGATTAATTACTGACCAGCTATTTGCATTGCTCTATCGCAAAATGTTCCCGTGGAAAATGCTGGAGAAATCGAAAGGGTGAGTGATGATGGGTATACATTTGCTTAACGATAAACCAGCACATAAAGAAATTATGCTCTATGCTGACGATGTGAGCAAAAAATTTATAAGCGACAAGAAAGAAGTTGTCGCACTCGAGCATGTTCATCTAACGATTCACCAAGAAGAATTCGTATCTTTACTTGGTCCTTCTGGTTGTGGCAAGTCCACGTTCCTGCGACTGGTAGCTGGACTAGACTCCAAATCTGAAGGGACATTGACGTTGCATGACGCTCCGATCATGGGTGCCGGAAGGGATAGGGGTGTTATTTTTCAGCAGTATAGCCTTTTGCCCTGGATGCATGCGTGGGAGAATGTCGCTTTCGCTTTGAAAAAGGCGAAGGGAATGAGTAAGTCGGAGAAAAAAGAGATGGCCTATCATTTTCTTGATCTAGTTGGTCTAAAAGGGTTTGAGAATTCTTATCCAGCGGAAATGTCGGGTGGGATGCAGCAGCGTGTGGCAATTGCACGTGCTCTCGTATACCGACCTAAGCTTCTACTTATGGATGAGCCGTTCGGGGCGCTTGATGCACAGACCCGAAGAGATATGCAGGATTTGCTTATGAGAATTTGGGAGGAAGAGAAATGCGGCGTTCTGTTTGTCACACATGACGTGGAGGAAGCTATATATTTGTCGGATCGGGTCTATGTAATGAGTGCCCATCCGGGTAGGGTAGCGAAAGAAATCTCTATCGAGATGAGCAAGCCGCGCAATTGGAATGACATGCTGTCCGATCAATTCGTTCAGTACAAGCGAGAGATCGTGTCTGAGCTGGAGAGACAAAAAACACTCAAGAAAATGGCTACACAAACATAATAATAATTGTAAGTTTAGGAAAGACCGCTTCAAGGACGGTAAGACAGGAATAGTAGTAATTTAGTAAACAGTGGCAATTTAGTGAATAGTGATTTAGAAGCCAGTACCACGAATTTGGTATGGGCTTTTTTTATTACTCGTAGAGCAGGTGATAGGGTGGTAGGCACGACTGAGTTATCGGTTCATATTGATGGACGTTCCCTTACGATGGAAGAAGTTGTACGCGTGGCCCGTCATCAGTTGAAAGTAGAGATCGACGATACTAGCATAATTAAGATGAAACGCTCACGTGATTATGTGGAGAAGCTTCTTAGCGAGAAAAAAGTGGTTTATGGCCTGACGACGGGTTTCGGTAAATTTAGCGACACTTATATTTCTGCAGAGGATGCCAAAGTACTTCAGCTCAATCTCATTCGGAGTCATGCATGTGGCATTGGCAATCCGTTCTCGGAAGAAGTGGTTCGGGCCATTCTCCTCCTTCGGATCAACGCTCTTGCACTTGGGTATTCGGGCATTCGCCCGAAAGTCGTTCAATTGATGGCAGATATGTTGAATTGCGGTGTAACGCCTGTTATTCCCGAACAAGGCTCACTTGGTGCAAGCGGGGATTTGGCGCCACTATCACATCTGGCGCTCGTCCTGGTCGGTGAAGGCGAAGCGTATTATAAAGAGGAACAGCTCCCTGGCGGCGTTGCGATGGAACGAGCGGGGCTTAAGACGATCTCTCTGGAGGCGAAAGAAGGGCTTGCACTTATCAATGGCACACAAGTAATGACGGCAGTCGGTGTTCTGGCATGCTGGGACGCCAAGCGATTGGCAGATTGGGCCGACTGTACGGCTGCCTTAACGTGCGAGGTGCTGTTCGGTGTTAGGGATGCATTCGACAAGGAGACTCATGCAATCCGTCCACATCTTGGACAGAGTCATTCTGCTCAACATATTCGAAGTCTGACCTCAGGCAGCAAATTAATGACTGATCAGGGAGAACGCCGGGTACAAGATGCCTATTCACTGCGATGCGCGCCGCAAGTACATGGAGCAAGTCGAGATGCCATCGCCTATATAGAAGAGAAGCTGGTAATCGAGATCAATTCAGCTACAGATAATCCGCTAATCTTTGTGGATGAAGAACGCGTAATTTCGGGAGGCAATTTTCACGGGCAACCCATTGCACTGTCAATGGATCACCTCTCCATCAGCGCCGCGGAGCTGGCGAACATCTCCGAGCGCCGTATTGAGCGGATGGTTAATCCGCATCTCAATGAGAATCTGCCTCCTTTTCTAACTAATAACGGGGGAATACAGTCGGGTTTCATGATCGCGCAGTATGCCGCTGCATCAGTCGTCTCGGAGAACAAATCACTTGCCCATCCGGCAAGCGTTGATTCCATCCCATCCTCGGGAAATCAAGAGGACCATGTAAGTATGGGGACGATTGGAGCAAGAAAAGCGCGGCAGATTGTGAACAATGCATATTCCGTCTTGGCTATCGAGCTGCTGTGCGGCGCTCAGGCTGCTGACTTTCGTGATCCTGCTCTTCTTGGAGCTGGAACAAGCTGGCTGTACAAGCGCTGCCGGGAACGAATGTCGTTCGTTGATCAAGATCGTGTTCTTTCGAATGATTTTCGAATAATAGTCGACTGGATGAAACGTTTGGATTCGTTGGATGGATTGTCACATCTTCTGAAAATTCAATGAGTCGTATGAACCTAACATTCTCAAGGAGGGAATAGCCAATGAGTTTGGATACAGAGGGAAGAATAGTCCGTGCACCAAGAGGAACTGAGTTGCAATCAAAGGGATGGGTTCAAGAGGCTGCGCTGCGGATGCTGATGAACAATCTCGATCCTGAGGTTGCCGAGCATCCTGAGACATTGGTCGTATACGGAGGGATCGGCAAAGCAGCCCGCAATTGGGAAAGCTATGATACGATCGTCACCTCACTACAGAAACTTGAGGAGAATGAGACGCTGCTCATTCAATCTGGTAAGCCGGTCGCCGTATTCCGTACCCACAAAGACGCTCCACGCGTGCTGCTTGCCAACTCCAATCTAGTTCCGGCATGGGCGAATTGGGAAAAGTTCCAAGAGCTCGACAAGAAAGGGCTTATCATGTACGGACAGATGACTGCGGGCAGCTGGATTTATATCGGTAGTCAGGGTATCGTCCAAGGCACCTATGAGACATTCGCGGAATGTGCAAGACAACATTTCGATGGCAGCCTAAAAGGAACGATTACCGTAACTGCCGGTCTTGGAGGTATGGGCGGTGCCCAAACGCTGGCAGTAACGATGAATGAAGGGGTGGTTATCGGTATCGAAGTGGATCAGAGCCGAATTGAGAAACGGATTTATTCGCGTTACTGCGATATGCTGGTGCACAGTCTCGACGATGCGATATCACTGGCTTTGGATGCAAAGGAAGAAGGACGGCCGCTGTCAATCGGGTTGCTAGGCAACGCGGCTGAGGTGCTCCCACAGATGATCGAGCTAGGATTTATTCCGGACATTATTACCGACCAGACCTCCGCTCATGATCCTTTGAATGGTTATTTACCTGTTGGTTATACATTGGATGAAGGCAAGAAACTGCGTGAGGAGAACCCGGGTGAGTACGTTAAGCTGGCCAAAGCCAGCATGGCCCAACATGTCGAGGCAATGCTTGGCATGAAGAAGTTGGGTGCTATTGCATTTGATTATGGTAATAATATCCGTCAGGTCGCCTATGATGAGGGCGTAACTGAAGCATTCTCCTTCCCGGGCTTCGTGCCCGCTTATATCCGTCCGCAATTTTGCGAAGGCAAGGGGCCGTTCCGTTGGGTCGCCTTGTCCGGTGATCCGGAAGATATTTATAAAACGGACGAAGCCATTATGAAGACGTTCGCTCACAATGAGAATCTATGCCGATGGATTAGACTAGCGCAGGAAAAAATCGCCTTCCAGGGCCTGCCTTCCCGGATCTGCTGGCTGGGGTATGGGGAGCGGGCACAGTTCGGTAAAATCATCAATGATATGGTCGCATCGGGAGAGCTGTCAGCGCCGATTGTTATCGGTCGGGATCATCTAGATGCCGGCTCGGTAGCTTCCCCTAATCGGGAAACTGAAGCGATGCTCGATGGAAGCGATGCGATTGCCGACTGGCCGATTCTGAATGCGCTCGTGAACACGGCGGCTGGAGCCAGCTGGGTGTCCTTTCATCACGGTGGCGGCGTTGGTATGGGGTATTCTCTCCATGCGGGGATGGTTGTCGTTGCTGATGGATCGAAGGATGCGGAAGAGAGATTGGATCGTGTATTGACGACCGATCCTGGCATGGGTGTCGTCCGTCATGCGGATGCCGGCTATGAATTGGCCGTGGATACCGCGAAGAACAAAGGCATCCACATGCCGATGCTCGATTAATCGGAAGGGGATAACGGTATGATCTATATCCGGAACGCTTCTCAGGTGATTACGATCAGAGGTACGGATGACAAGCCAAGAATCGGCAAGGAAATGGAAGAGCTGCATATTATCGAGAATGGTGGCATCGTCTTGGAAGACGATCTTATCGTCTTCGTCGGAAGTGATGAGGAAGCGTACCATTATGTTGAGCTTCATGCCAAAGACAACGACATAACTGTCATTGAGGCGGGGGGAAGAATCGTTACGCCGGGCCTCGTCGATCCGCATACGCATGTTGTGTTCGCTGGGTCCCGTGAGAACGAATTAAACATGAGGCTTCAGGGTGCGTCTTATATGGAAATATTGCACGCCGGTGGCGGTATTCTGTATTCTACGGAAAGAACCCGTGAAGCGAGCGAGTTACAGTTGGTTAAGGAAACGGAAAAGCGGTTGGACCGATTTCTGGAGCATGGCGTAACAACGATTGAAGCGAAAAGCGGTTACGGTCTAAGTGTTGAAGACGAGTTGAAGCAATTGAGGGTCGCACGTACACTGAACGAGCGCCATCCAGTGGACCTTGTCTCGACTTTCATGGGGGCACACGCAGTGCCGCTTGAGTACAAGAGCGATCCTGATGCCTATGTTCAGCTTGTGACGGAGGAGATGATTCCTGCGGTAGCAGCCGAGCAATTGGCCGAGTATTGCGACGTGTTCTGTGAGGAAGGCGTCTTCACCCCAGCTCAGTCGCGGACGATTCTGGAAGCTGGCATGAAGTGGGGCTTGAAGCCCAAAATTCATGCTGACGAGATCGTTCCTTACAGTGGAGGGGAATTGGCTGCAGAGATTGGAGCGATATCGGCTGAGCATTTACTTCAAGTATCCGACGAAGGGATTCGAGCCATGGCGGAGAAGGGTGTAATCGGTGTTTTATTGCCAGGAACCGCGTTCTTTCTCATGACTAATCCAGCTAATGCTCGGAAAATGATCGAAGCCGGTGTTCCTATAGCATTATCCACAGATCGCAATCCCGGTTCATGTCCGACGGAATCACTTCCTTTCATTATGAATCTGGCCTGTCTGACGATGAGAATGACTCCGGCCGAAGTGTTGACGGCGTGCACGATTAATGCTGCTCATGCCATTGGTCGCGCCGACCGTATCGGCAGTATTGAGGTCGGTAAACAAGCTGATCTGGTCCTATTCGACGCTCCGAACTATCTCTATTTACAATACCATTTTGCAGTTAATCTGGTTGAATCCGTCATTAAGAAAGGCGTACCCGTTATATTACAGAAAAAGAGGATGAACCCATGAAGGAGCTGAGGGTTAATGCTGAACGAATAGCGGAAACCATTCGAGTATTGGGTGAAATCGGGCGAAATGCAGAAGGTGGGATGGATCGCACAACGTTCACCCCAGACGAGCTGAAGGCGCGTGACTGGTTGAAAGAACGGTTATGTGAGATAGGCCTATCGGTACGAGTTGATGAAGCTGCTAACATCTGGGCTCGCAGGGAAGGACGAGAAACGAGCCTACCTGTTATCGCATTCGGCTCCCATATTGATACCGTTCCTAACGGTGGTCAATACGACGGAGCGCTAGGTGTCATTCTCGCACTAGAAGTTATGCGGGTGCTGAAGGAGAACGGGGCTACTACGCGTCATCCATTCGAACTCGTATCATTTAGCGCGGAAGAACCTAACCCCTTCGGCTTATCTACCTTTGGCAGCCGAACGGTGGCGGGCAAGCTTCTCCGAAGCAATCTTGACGGTGTTCAAGATGATAAGGGCACGTTGATCGTAGATGCTCTTCGAGCAGCGGGAGGTGAGCCTGATTACTTCGAACAGGCTCGTCGCAGACCCGAAGAGTTGGCTGCGTTTCTTGAGGTACACATAGAACAAGGCTTGCGCTTGCTGGAGAGGGACATCCCGGTTGGAATCGTGACTGCAATTACGGGCATTTACCGCGAGGAGGTTACGGTGTTGGGAGAAGCGAACCATGCGGGGACGACTCTAATGAATAACCGCAAGGATGCCCTTATGGCAGCCTCAGAAATAATGCTCTCCTTAGAAGCCGTTTGTCTAGAGCATCCTGCGGACGAAACAGTGGGCACGATTGGAAGAATCACTAATTATCCCAATGCGGCTAACATCATCCCCGGGAAGGTTCAATTCCAACTGGAAATCCGGGGTACGACGAGGGGAGAAATTCAGGAAGCGCTCCACAAATGGACGCATCGCTCTGAAGCAATCGCTACAAATAGAGGCGTACGTCTGGAACGTAAGCTGCTTCTTGATCAGCATCCATCCGACATGGACCCACTCGTCGCTTTTATCTGCAAAAGCGAAGCCGAGAGGCTTGGGTATGCTACTTATCTGCTGGGAAGCATGGCTGGTCATGATGCGGCGCACATGGCATCCCTCACGCGTTCATGTATGCTGTTCGTACCGAGCTTGCAGGGCAAGAGCCATTGTCCGGAAGAGGAGAGCCGAATCGAGGACATCGAGAAGATTGGGAATGTTCTATTACAATCGCTGATAGCTATGGATGAGCAATTAAATCGATAGGAGGATTCGAATGCGTAAGTTGTATACAGCAGATTTGGTCTATTTGAACGGAGAATTCCAGAAACAAAGTGCACTCCTTGTGGAACAAGGCTTGATTATCGCTACTGGAAAATGGACCGAGTTGTCTATACAATATCCAGATGCAGAGGTTATTGCATGGGACGGTCAGGCAATCGTTCCGGGAACGGTTAATGCACATAATCACTCTTTTCAAAGCTTGTTACGCGGCATTGCTATCGATAAACCTTTTCTCGAATGGCGCGATCAAGCCCTCTACAAATATACACCATTGCTGGATGAAGAAGCGATCTACACCGGAGCATTACTTGCCTTCGGAGAGATGCTCCGTTATGGGGTGACGACGGTTTGTGACTTCTTTTACGTCCATAATGGTGGAACCACCTACGACGAAGCTGTTATCCGGGCTGCTAACGACCTCGGAATCCGCCTCGTGTTTGCCAGAACAATGTATGATTGGTCCGGTGCTCCGCTGGCTTACCGAGAGACGATCCCTGAGGCTGTGGAACGCACACGAGCACTAGCCAAAAAATATCAAGGAAACTCGATGGTTACTGTACATCCCGCACCTCACAGTCCGCATGCAGCATCACCGGAGATGATTCGTGCCGGACATAAGCTCGCGGTCGAGCTTAACACACCATTCCATATCCATGTAGCAGAAGAGATGTTCGAGGTTGAGGAAACACTACGAGATTATGGCTTGAGACCGATTCATTATTTAGATTCTTTAGGTGTGCTAGATGAGCGCATCATTGCGATTCATCTCGTATGGCTGGACGATTCCGAGGTCGAGCTTGTTGGCAAGCGGGGCGGTTCACTTGCTTATTGCCCGTCCAGCAACATGTTCCTTGCAGATGGAGTGACTCGTATTCCTGATCTAGCCCAGGCTGGTGTTAACATTTCATTAGGTACAGACGGTGCTTGCAGCAACAATAGAATTAGTGTTTATGAGGAAATCCGTATGGTCGCCATGCTGCAGAAGGTCACACGACTGGACGGGACATGTGTAACGGCAGGCGAGGCCTATCGCATGGGAACGACAAACGGCGGCAAGGCGCTGCGGCTGCCGATCGGCACTCTTGAGGCGGGTCAATATGCTGATTTTGCGGCTATCGACATTAATGATTTATCACTTGCTCCCAAGAACGAACTGTTTGCAAATATGGTTTACGCGATGCAGCCTTCGGCAGTCAAACGGGTTGTTGTGAACGGGCGTCAAGTCTATGACACTACCGGATTACTAACGGTATCCGAACGTGAAATTGGCGGACGAGTGGATTCCTTGTTCGAGAGGTTCTCCAAGCTTATCTAAAGGATGCGCAGCGGTTACGAGTAGGGCCACAATGTGATGGAAGGGACTGAATCTGAAGGTGCTGACTGAGTATGAACGATTGCTGCTTAATGGTATAGATAAAGAAGAACTGACAGCATTATTGCAACGGCTCGTACAGGTAAACACCGAGAATCCACCGGGAAGAGAGCATGCAGTCGGAGAAATGATTGCCGAAACGCTGCAAGCCGAGGGCTGTCGGGTAGAGCTTCAGTTCGTTGAGGGGAAGCGCTATAATGTCATAGCAACACTGGAAGGAACAAGGCCTGATAAGCTCTTGTTCAATGGGCACATGGATACGGTGCCGGCAGGGAATCTAGATTTGTGGATCGATGATCCTTGGGGGGCAATAATCCGTGACGGGCGATTATACGGCCTTGGGTCGGCGGACATGAAAGCAGGTCTGACAGCTATGATTATGGCTGTAAAGGCGCTCTGTCGCAGCGGTGTGTCATTCGAGAGAGGGCTTCTGTTTACTGCAGTAATTGACGAAGAGGTAGACTTTAAGGGGACGACTGCACTGTTGAAGACGAATAAGCTTAAGCATTGCACAATGGCATATGTCTCTGAGCCGACTGGACTTCGAATTGGAAGTCAGTTAAAAGGGGCACTGGAGTATACAGCGAAGACGTTCGGCCGCAGTGCGCATACCGGTAACGCATTTGCCGGTGATAACGCCATTTATAAGATGGGACGTTATTTGGAGGTGCTCCGACAATATAACGATTCTCTCAAGGTTCGAATGGATGTACGGGGATTAAGGTACCCTACCGTTAACGTAGGTAAGGTGCAAGGCGGCGTTGGTGTGACCCTTGTTCCTGATCGGTGTGAGCTGGAATTTGATCGTCAGGTACTGCCTAATGAGATATTGGAGGAGGCCGAGCGGGAAATTCGTGAGCTGACCGAATCGTTCACTCGGGAAGAGGGCATAGCCGTGGAGCTCGTTCTACGGCAGAAATTCAGTAACTGGGCCGTTAATGAATCAGAGGAGGTAGTACAAGCTTTGGTCAAGTCGCTTGCCGATCTAACAGGACAGGAAGCAGAGTTTATGGGTTTTAATGGGTATGCAGAAGTCGAAATGCTTGCGGCAGCTGGAATACCTTCGGTGCTGTACGGCCCTGGCACGCTTGATGTAGCTCATGCTCCTAATGAGTTCGTGCCACTGGATGAAGTGTTAGTAGCTGCCCAAGCATACGCCCTTATCGCCTACCGTTATGTAACAGAGGTATAGATTGGCCCTACATCCAGCATGGCATGTCCTTCTCATTAAACAAGGCGGCTAAGCTAAATAGCGTATCGCAGTATCACTATTCACTTCCTGTTTAGTTGAGGGACTAACAACAAAGAAGCCATGTCACTGGACCGGGCTTCTTTGTTGTATCTTCTCTATATAGTATTTTTTATCTTAATGAGTGCACGCGGCCTTTGCCGCGGGGAACGCATAGCGGAGTACCGAACAGCGGATCAGCAATAATCTCGCAATCGAGCTGGAACACGGTGGACATTAGCTTCGCATCGATGATTTCCTCGGGTTGGCCTTGTGCGGCAATGCTGCCTTGGCGGATTGCGACGATATGGTCGGCATAACGGCAGGCCAGATTAATATCATGCAGCACCATGACCATGACGATTGTCCGCTGCTCTAGCCGGTTCAGATCATAGAGCAGATCCAATACTTCGATCTGATGGATAAGATTAAGATAGGTGGTCGGCTCATCCAGTAAAATAATAGGCGTTTCCTGAGCAAGTGTCATCGCTATCCAAGCCCGCTGGCGCTGCCCGCCTGACAATGAGTCGACATCGCGCTCCCTAATTTCACTAAGTCCGGTAGATTCAAGTGCCTCTAACCTTCGATAACTTTAAGCTGATCTTGCCGTAATTTTATGATTTATTTTATAAAAAATATACTCACTGTGGACAAAGCCCCTTTTCTGGGGTTTTGTTTGTTTCAATCTTGTATACAAATTTCAGTTCTAGTTGACCACTGTGAGGAATTAAATACACAAGAAAATTTATTTATATCATGAAATGTTTTCTCGAATTCTACATCAATATTGTGCAATAAGAATCGCTAATCCTCGCTATTGTTTCGTTTGAGGGCTTGGGCTATATTGAAAATGGATGGATTTGCTAGCATAAATTGAGGTGTGCATGGCGGAGTAACTTTCTGAGAAACGACGAAAAAATTAAAAGCTCATCAGGCTGAAATACCAGTCGAAGGGGGTTGGAAATAATAGATGAAACGAGCAAGTATTCGCTATAGATTAATGGTTCTAATGATATGCCTTACAACTTTGCCTGTATTGACTGTTACCTGGATAGCGACAATCAATACGCGAAGTACTGTGGAAAAAGAGATTATTGAAGCGAATCGCTCTCGTATGATGTGGGCCGATCAATACTTGGATGAATTAATTCGCCAAGTAAACGTTTTATTTTATTCCATACAAGTGAATCAACAATTAAGAGATGGCCTTAATACGATAGACTCGCAGAATGGGGGACAGCAATTTAGAACGCAACGATATATTCAGGAAACACTGACTGCAGCGTTCTATGCTCATTCAAAAAAAATAGATGAACTGTCGCTGTATACACATCAAAGCCAAAAGATGTACTCGGTTAATTATGCGAACAGCGGACTCATATACTCCCTCGATATTGAAAAAAGCGTATGGCGTCGTATGCTGCAAAAGCCGGTCAATATGTATTTCAAACAATCAGATAACGGTATTTATGCTTACCATAGCATTAATCGATTTAATGACCAACAATTTCTTGGTGGTCTGTCCGTTCGTATCAATAAGGGCGTATGGGAGGAAGTTAGTAAGATATTAAAATCCGAGCCAGAAAGCTCAATGTCATTAAGTTAAACTCAGAGACAAGATCGTGAATAGAAAATGAATCCGAAACGGCATAGGAAATAGTCCTATGCCGTTTCGAATTTTATACAAGCAAGAAAAATG
>NZ_JCAALS010000027.1:0-89754 GCF_059686975.1 Paenibacillus xinjiangensis
TAACCTTCACGCCAATGAAGGTTATTTGTTGTGCCTAGAAATTAGTATACCAATTTACCTGTTGCAGTCCAATACTAATAGCTTGACAAGTATTAGCTGGTTTTTCCTTGTTAGGAAACTAAGTTCTGCTGTTCCTGCCATTTCTTCCTTATCCACTCGGGTAATCCATTCGGAGCAGAAAATACAGAAATATTGGGCTTAACGAAGGAAAAATTTGACGTTAGACATCGGCTTTTTCTGCTTCGAGGCCTGCCAAAAGTGAGCCTAGACGTCGGGTGGCTTTTGCTCGCCCATAATTGGCTCAAGAAGGCGGCAATAGACAAAAAAGCACAAATGGCGGTGCAGGGATAGCCCCTAGCACCGCCATTTGTCATAATCTCGACAACGGAATGATTACTTAATGAATTGCCAGTAGTCAAGATCGAACAGCTTCTGATCCGACTCGCCTCTGAACACTAGATATAAGGAGTGAGTTCCCTCTGCCCCAGTTATCTCCGTGCTTACCTCGTTCCAATGATCGGTAGTCGCAGCTACCGCCAGTGTGCCAATCAGCTTGCCATCAGGACTATCCAGATGAAGCTCAATGCTGCCTCCATAGGCAGCGCTGGATACCGAAGCAGAGAATGAAGCGGCACCCTCACCAAATTCAACATTAGATACAGCTATCCAATCGCCATTGTGAATATCCGTCACAGCCATTGGGTAAGGCTGTGACTGCTCGACACCATTCTTTTGCTGCGGCTCCACATGAACGCCTGCATTCCACGCCATCGTCTCCGCCTGAACACGAGCATAAGGATTAAGCGTCTTCACCTGCTCGACACCCTCATAGTCAGCAACGATCTCTTGAATAGATCCATCCTCCTGAAAGAATACCTGATTCAGATGTGTCGAACGGTAGCCCTTCGGTACACCCATCGCTTTGGACAACGTCTGGGCATGGTAAGCAATATACCAAGCGTCTTGGAACTGGAATATGGCATGATGATTATTGCCGCCAATTCCGAAGAAATGACTAGGGTTTTTCAGAATCGTTCCTTCGTACGTCCAAGGTCCCATCGGGTTGTCACTAACCATGTACGCAATCTGTCCGGCAGCAGGACTGCCCTCTGGACGTTCACCATCGTAGAAATTCGAGCAGTAGGTGTAGTAATATTTATTATTGTATTTATTAATACCCGCATTCTCGAACATATAGGGGGCTGGTATCGTCGTGGCTCGATCAAGCACGCTAACCATATCCTCACCGAGCTGCATCACACGAGCCGTATTCGGCATCTCGTGCTCGCCCTCTGGTACTCCACCTCCGAAATAAATATACGCCTTCCCATCATCGTCAACCAGTACGGCAGGATCAAATAGCCAGGTTACATCCTCAACGCCAGGCGTCGATCTTAAGATAAGCGGTCGTCCAATAGGATCGATCCAAGGACCCGTTGGACTATCACTGGTCAATACTCCAATACCGCTGGCATTGTTAGCAAAATAAAGGAAGAACTTGTCCTTATCGCCGATGACCTTATGTGTAATGGCAGGTGCCCATGATTGGGTTGCCCACTTGGCCGCGCCCTGCGGGCCTGCAGCAGCAATAACGCCATGATCTGTCCAATTGACCAGATCGTCAGAGGAGATCACCGTTATTTTGTTGATATTGCCATAGGTGTTATCCTTGACGCTCCCATCTGCATCATATTCCAATATATCGTTAGTCATATACAGGTAGACGCGACCCTCGAATACCAACGCATAAGGATCTGCTCCAAACTTATGAGAGACTAGCGGGTTGCCATTAGGCGGCAGCTTGCCAATCGCACTAGCCAATTCCACTTCGTTAGAATTAAGATCCGGGCTATTCACTGTTATTTCTTCACTCATTGTCCTTGTCAACTCCTGATCAGGTTTTATTAGAATAGTAATCATCATTAGGATGAGAACGGCCACTATGGCTAGCATAGCAGCGACTGTCAGCAACAACTTTTTATTTCGAAATACCAGACATACTCCCCCTTTCCCGCCTCCTTTTCCTATATATTAGCAAGTGTAGCTTCTGCCGTTAGCGCGGGCAACCTGCTAATCTATGACTCATTACCGGGCAAATGATAGGGATTTGCTCTCTGCAGCAATAAGAAAGTAGAGCTTGCCCGTTCATAAATCCATAATTAGACAGGTTGTCGACGGTGAGTTTCTAGTAGTACACTCAATTTTGTAAGCGCATACAAATATTCTCGGTAGAACGCTCCCACTATTGGGACTGTAAGTTCGCCATCAGCAGCATGCTTCGCCCTGTCTACGAACTACCATGATTTCACATAAATCAAACAAAAAAAAGGAGATGAGTATTCATGTTAATGATCAAAAAGAAAGTTAGCCTGGCAGTTAAGTTTCTGCTGCTTATGGCGCTGGTGGTATCACCGATGCTGCTCAGCGGCAAGCCGGCAGATGCTTGGGCGGGTATGTCTACGCCCAAGCTCCATGTAAACGGCAATCAACTGGTGAATAGCAGCGGACAGCCGGTACTGCTAAGCGGTTGGCATCAGCCTTCGGGCTCTTACTGGACGTATCAGAACAGCAGCTATTATCTGAATCAGAACGGCGGCAATCGGCATGCGGCAATATTGGCTTATTTGAAGGATATTACCGATACCTTTACGAGCACCTCTGCCAAGTACGGCAACAACCATGGATGGTACATGAATCAAGTTCGCCTATTCATTGACAAGGAAGACATGGGCGACGTTGCGGCGGGCACATACAATTTTGCCGGTTTGCAGGCCGTTACTCAAAACGTCATCATTCCGTATATCAACTACGCCAAAACGAAAGGCCTTTATGTCACACTCGGGCTCGATTTCACGTTGAGTAACAACCAAGCGACAACCCCGGCCAATCTCGCCAAGTTCAATCAAATCTGGGGTTACCTCGCTGAGCAGCCGGACATCAAAAGTGCGGACAATGTCATGTTCGAGCTTGTTAACGAACCGGTACTGTCAGATGTAAACGGAGTCTGGGGCGGACATCCTTCCCAATCCAATTTCGTCGATTACTGGAACTCTCTGAAAAACTTTCAGAACTCTATGATATCGACTATACGTAGTAAAGGCGCTGATAATGTCATTTGGGCAGCAGGGCTTGGCTGGGATCAATACTATCAGCTATGCGCACAATATCCGCTGACGGATCCATTGAACAATATCGGCTATTCCGTCCACTGGTATCCAGGCTATGGCGCTCAGGATGATTACGCTACTTTACAGCAGCAGTGGGATACTAACATTAAGCCTTGCGCCGATAGTTATCCCATCAACATAACGGAGACAACCTGGTTTAAGACCCTCCCAGGAGACTCCTCGTATTGGGAACTATTTAACGGCTCGAATGAAGGCTTCGGCAAAAATACGAAAGCAATCTTCACGGCAGCTGGGAATGTCAGCATTGCCGTCCATATGAACGGATTCTTGCTTCAGTCCGGAACACGCAGCTCATTCGCAGACCCCACAGCTGGCTTGCTGTACGATGGCAATACAGCTAGAGACGGTATGGCCCGCTTTATTTTCGAATGGTATTATGAGCGCGCCCAGTTTAACCCTTGGAACGGCGTATGGAACGGAGTCTCATCCGGCTCTACGTACAAGCTCGTGAATCGGGCATCGGGCAAAGTGCTTGAGGTCCCTGGCGGCCAGAACACCAGCGCATTGCAGCTCCAGCAGTGGACGGATAATAACGCGACAGCGCAGCAATGGGTCATCAGCGATATGGGCACATACAATAACTATTACAAATTGAGGAGTGTAAGCTCATCAGACAACAAAGTTATGGATGTTCGGAACGCAACGAAAAACAACGGTGAAGCGATTCAACTCATGAGTGATTTATCGAATAGCGCGCAACAGTTCAGGCTTATCAAGCTAAGCAACGGTTATTATTGTATTCTGAACGTTAACAGCAACAAGGCAGTTGAGGTCACTGGAGCCTCTACGGCGGATGCCGCGAAAATCCAGCAAAATATGTACCGGGGCGATCTTCACCAGCAATGGCAATTGGTAGTAATTAATTAATTAATTGTATTTTGTTCCAGATTAGTAGTTAGACTGAAGCAACAAGCTACTCCTTTGTTAGTGGGAAGTAGCTTGTTGTTTCATTAGGTTGAACAGTTGTCTTTTACACTGGGCTTACAATAAAGATTCAGCAATTGCAATTAGCCATTCACGGTTGCTGCGTAGAGCCAATAATTCATACTGTAATGCCTTACCCCAAATTGGGCCCACTTCTGCCCAAATTAAATGTTGTTTCTCTCTGTCTCCGATATAAACTGCCTCATTTGACCGAATAGTTAAGTTCTCAATCGTTTGTTGCTCTATATCAGGCACATGAATCCGACTTTTTGTCGTTCCAAAAATCCGAAATTCGAATGAGATATCATCCTTACAGCAAAACAAACTTACACCAACGAACGTATCATTAGGCTTAAGGTCACGCACAACGTTACTTCCTGTTCTTCCGCTTTCAGCAGCTATCTCATCAATCTCTTCTTGCGTCAAATTATCAAATCCATAGTAAACCCGAATATCCATTACTTCTGTATTAACAGGGAACACTGGTTCCCACAAAGGAGCTTTTGTCTTTAATTCATCGAGACTATCCAGCCATTTCACAGCTTCGTAATTGGTTTGCTGACTGATCTTTCTCTCCTTGGCAATATATATCCCCTTACCCATACCAGGTTTTAATTCTCGAATCATATTATCGATATCATTCTCTTCTTGAAAGGAGTCTATATGTAGGATTGCCAGCATATCTTCTTTTTCAATCTTTATTTCCATGGTTGACACTCTCCTTATCCGTTCTATATTACTTAGCCCTTGCTTGAATCAGATAGTAAAACCCTGTTGTTCTTATTCCCTTGTCTGTTGAATGTTTCTCAAAGCTTGAATGAATCTGTTTGAAGCAGCTATCTTCTACGTATGTCCGGAACCCCTCACTTTGTCCGAAGCAAGCCATCTCAAGCACATCTTCTGGTGTTGGAATCCAGACGGTTTCTTTCAATAAAGATAATTCAATATCAACTAAACCACTTTTTTCTAACCTCTCTTGAATAACATCTAGTATCGGAGTACCCATTGTCGGCTTACCGAATAAACCTGGGAAGTAAGATCCAAGTTCCTCTCCATTACCATTGCTGTCACCGGGATGAAACAATAGGATTGTTCCATTAGATCGAACAACTCGGTTTCCTTCTTTATACCAGCTGCCCGGGCCCTTTTTGGTATAGGCAATATCAAAATAATCATCATCAAATGGCAAACCATCATGCGTGCGCCCTACTACAAATCGGACATTTGGTTCTCGATTCTGATTAGCTGTTTCGATGAAACCTTTCGTCATATCATACCCTACAACTTCTTCCGCAAGGTTTGTCCACTTGACTGTATAATCTCCATGACCGCAGCCAACATCTAATACTTTGCCGTGTATTATGCTAGACAACTTTTGATTTAGGACAGCTTCTGCTGATTGCCCTTCAATTATGCTTTTCCAAGGAAATTCGTACTTACCCGACCTTTTAGCCAGTTGCTCGCACCATTCTAGCGTTTGTCCTCTCAGATATTCAGGATGCTTGGTTAAATCAGGAAACATATTAATAACACCTCCAGCGAGATTCTAACAAATGGAATATTGCGTAATTAATTGTATCCTACACCATCCTTCAAACAACCTGTCTATGCATTGGTAATTCACCTTAGAAATTGCAGCTTTTCACTTTCTCTACTTCCCTTTTCTACATATTCATGTTACCTATTTGATGATGAATACTTTTTTAGTTATTTTCCCTAACCAATCGAGATTTCCTACGACTATGTATTTGAGATCATTCGCGAATGCAATCACAGAAAATAGGTGACAAACATGAAAATTGAAGAAGCCATTCAATATCTAAGTAACAAAACATTTCTTGAGAGATTGTATGCCTTTGCTTACAAACGCTGCAGCAATTCACATCAAGCAGAGGATTTGTGCTCAGACATCATTGTGACACTGCTCAGCGGTATTAATAAGCAGACGAACATTGATCATTTCTATGGTTTCGCCTGGACGATTGCTCATAGAGTGTATGCTGATTTCTGTCATAAACGTAAACAACATAGTAATCAGACCAGCATCGCAGCAGTTGACTCCTCTGGGTATGTACATAATCATTTCGATCCTATTAATGAATTCATTAACACAGATCACGACAAACAAGCTATTCATCTTATAAAACGAGAAATCGCCTTTTTATCTAAAATGTATCGCGATGTCATGATCATGTATTACTTGGATGAGATGAAAACTTCTGAGATTGCTGCGGCACTTAACCTATTAGAAACGACCGTCAAACAACGATTATTTTCAGCTCGAAATACAATTAGAAGAGAGGTCAATAAGATGGACAACACCCCTTTAACTTTAAAACCTATCAAACTTATTTTTTCTGGAAATGGCAGTCCTTTAGGGAATGACCCTAGAATTAAAGCAGAAAGAACTTTCTCGCAAAATTTGATTTATTTATGCAAAGATACAGCACGCAGTGCGAAAGAACTGTCGGAGCTACTGCATGTTGCTATGCCTTATGTCGAAGAAGAACTGGAAATTCAATGCCGCGGGGAGAACGGGCACTACGGTCTGCTGCAAAAGCTGGACAACAATAAGTACATCTCAAATTTCATCCTAATAGATACTGCTGTATATAAAAGAGTGAATGAATTCTATAAAAAATATACAACTGTATTAGCTGAAGAAGTTGAGAGATATTTACTATGAATAAAAATAGGATTCTAAGTTTCCCCTTTCTTAATAAGCAAACTGATGTTCGCTTTATCGCATGGTCATTAATTTCCCGAATGGTGTGGTCTTTCGAGGAACAGGTTAACAAAAGATTATCTGACAATTACTTTGCGGGTATTGAAAAATTACACAGGGAATTTTTCGCATTTGGATTTGCTATTAACGAATACGATCATACTGCATTAGGGATATATGGCTGTGATGGAATTGCTGCTTCTAATCTATGCGGTTTTCGAAGAGTGAAGGCCGCTAATATTTACGGACATCGACTGACGAAGCATTTTGACTGCGGGCATAATATTTCACAAGACCCCCTCATGATGATTACCTTAAAAGCCATTACTGGATTAGATGTGAATGAGCTGACAGAGAATGAAAAAGAATTTGCAACAAAAGCAATAGAGGTTGAATATCTAAAACTGGAAGAAGCAAAGCTAGTTCCGAAAATTCTAGTGATGAACGCATCAGATGAAAAGGCTTTTCGCGCATTAGCTGATGACTTCTCTGAAGAGATTAGCGAATATGTTCAACCCGTAGCAGATGCGATGCATGATTACATTAAAAAATATGTACCACGGCACCTCATTCATGAGTATCATCAATTCGTTCTGCATACGACCAGTGGATTAGTTAATGGAGTAATTGAACAATGTATAGAAAATGGAACGCTGCATGTACCCAAGAACCCGGTCTGTGCAGAAGGTACTTGGATGATTGTTGAAAAATAAAAATCGTGATAACTACATTGATTAACAACCTTGGGAAACAGTCAATTTTAAATTGGAAACCCCTCTGCTCAGTTAACGTAATGAAGCTGCCGATCATGTCGGCAGCTTCTTATTGTTCCTTAAAAAGAGAATTTTACGAAAAATCAAATGAAAACGAACTAGGTCTAGATACAACCCTATGAACGACTGAAAACAAACGAGTTGCAATATCACCTTTAACATTAAGCTTATACCCACCTCGAACTCTATCTACAAAGCCGAGTTCAATGCAATCTATTATTACTTTATCAAAATTCATGTCCACAGGCAGACGTGAGCGAAGGATCAGCTCATCTACTGGGGTGAAGTCTGGCTGTAAATTTTCATTATTGAGCAATAACTCATATAGCACTGTTATAATATCCACAGGTAAAATATTCATTGGAAATTCTACTGAGTCATTCATCGCTTCAGTTGCTTCGTTTAAAAAAAGGGATGTAGCAATGCATACTAATCTGTCTTTCGCCCACAAACCTAATCCCGTTGGACCTAGCTGGATTTGAGTTAGTGCTGGATTTGATACTGGTGTCTGTTCATTGTGAGATGTTGCAGCAATCACCTCGCCCAGGAAATTAATTTTTTGCTCTTGTGTCATCATCCGAAGTTCCATTC
This sequence comes from Paenibacillus xinjiangensis, assembly GCF_059686975.1. Classification (NCBI taxonomy): domain Bacteria; kingdom Bacillati; phylum Bacillota; class Bacilli; order Caryophanales; family Paenibacillaceae; genus Paenibacillus; species Paenibacillus xinjiangensis. Next base: position 8,202 of record NZ_JCAALS010000027.1, read on the forward strand.
TAATTTGAGGCAGCATGGCTGGCAAATTGCTAGCTATTCCGAGCAAAAAGTCTGTTGTACAATCAAAAACGGTTGCCAACTCCGTTATAAGGGAAATATCGGGTAAGGAGTCCCCTTTTTCCCATTTGGACACGGCCTGTGCGGAAACATTAAGTAACAGCCCTAATTGTTCTTGTGTCATACTCTTGCTATGACAAAGCTGATTGATTCTTTCACCAAAATGTGTAGCACTCACTGGCATATTTATTGCACCTCCATGATTTTATAAATTAATTATAATCGTATCTAAATTTCGAGTGTATGGAGGTGTACTTTACAACTAAACCACTGGTTGAATTTCTGTATCAGCGGTTGGGTATTCACTTTAGATTTTTCTTTGCATGATACAACACCACCGCTTGAGGCTTATTAAGAATTCCACCATCTTCTTCAATTACTTCTTTGATTTCTCCAAACAATTCAAATCGTACATTGTCGGGAAGTAGTCTATAACTTTCTCGGATCCGATTAGAGACCTCATCATAAGACGGAATATGGACGGTCCAAAAGAATACTATAGAGCCTTCGTCGTTGAGTAAGTCGAAAACCTTGAAGATTCAAATGGGGAATTGATTATGTTAACATTTGGTTTGTTTTTAAATTTTTCACGAGTAAATTCTACTAAATTTTGACCTAATTCAATGCAAGTCACATTATCAAAGCCTAAATCAACAAAACCTCTCGTTGCCTGACCTGTGCCACAGCCGATCTCAAGTATGGAATCTCCCTGCTTGAGATCCGTCAACCCCAAGATATCAGTAAATAATTGTTCTGGATATTGGGGTCTGTACTTGTCGTATTCCCTTGCACGATAACGGGGTGCCACCGTCACATACTGCTCCCCTAATGGGTTTCAAGTTCTTGAAGCATTTCTTCAGGACTAGTCAGCTTCTTATAATTACTTTTTATAAATGTATTGAACCAAATGGCATGGTAGGGGTGTATACCAGCATTACATGCACCATCTAATTCATTTGAGCCACCGTCACCCACAAATACTGAATTCTCTGGCTTTACACCCAATCTCTCACATGCTAATGCATATATCCTGTTGTCTGGTTTGGCTAAGCCTACTTCGTATGAAAAGATAACATCATCAAAATAATTTGCAAGCTCACTTTCATGCCATTGTCTTACTTCTTCTTCTGTACAATTACTAATAAGTCCCAGCTTTAGATTCCTCTTTCGTAAGCTTGCTAACAAACTAATAACATCCGTTCGAATATTTAGAAATGGAATGATTTTCTCTCGAATTCTTTCCTGATATAAACACTCCGCTGCTTCATCGTTGTAATTCAAATTTCGTTTTTCCAAAATGTCCTTAATTACCAAAGAATAATTCGGAAATACTCCCGTCATTCTTGCTTCTTGTCGGCTTCCCCATTCTCTCTTAAAATCATCATTGCTCATCCCAAATAATTCGAAATAATTAATTGACCTATTTGCTACTCTTTTCCCGTTAGAGAATTCAGTTACTAAAGTTTCAAATAGATCAAAAAATACAGCTTTTATATACAGAATCACCAACTCCTTTTATGAAATATAGTCTCGATTTACGATATGTAATTCGCTTTTTTCCTTTGTCGCTTTGAAGAACGCAGGCTTCGTCGATTTCTAGTATGCCTTTAAGCGTAGTTTAATGAATCATGAGCTGAATTCTAGCGATGGCTCTCCTTTCTGTGTGGATTTAGAACAACTGCCTTTCGAGTATTGTAGAATAGTCTTCGTCCAAAAGGTCTTGGCAGGCAAGTTCCTCTCCAGCCATAAAACGCTCCAATTGCCTCTAAACATATCAAATACTTTATACGCTGCTTCTTTACCGATCCCTTGCCTTCGGTATTTTCTTAATATGAAAAATTCTGCTATTGAAAATTTCGGTGTTTCACAATCTGCAATTTTCCGGACTAATACAAAGCCTACCAACTTACCATATTGAATTATAAAGAAGGGGAACCGACCTTCTTCTGTCCAGTAGTGATCTAAGTACATATAGTCAAAGAGACCATACTCATTCACATCATTTTTGCCGTCCGCTTCGAAATCACTCGTATCGTACTGATATAATTCCATAAGGTTGCGTAATATCACTTTCTTTTCAGAAGTCACCTTAATTAGTTCCATGAAATCACCCCTTTTTGTTTCTACCAGTACTATATATTAGAACTATTCTACCCGTATCGCATAATCAAATTGGTGCAGCTGCCTTCGGCAATTTGGTTTAAGAAGCTCCAACGACCACGCGGTATCGTGAGGCCTGAAGGTTAAACATTTGAGCGTATTTCCCGTCCAGTCTCATAAGCTCTTCGTGTGAACCTTGCTCAATAATTTGACCATTTTCCATCATGAGAATGCGATCCGCCATTTTGGTAGTCGATAAGCGATGGGAAATGAAAATGATAGCTCGATCTTCTGTCTTCTCGAGCATGACTTGGTTCAAATGGTATTCACTCATTGGATCCAATGCGCTGGAAGGCTCGTCTAATAGGATGAGAAGAGTCGGCTTGGCGAATACCCTTGCGATTGCGACTTTCTGGGCCTCTCCACCAGATAACTCTATCCCTGCGTCATCAAATTCCTTAGTAACGGAAGTATCCGTTCCCAATCGCAAAGACTGCAGCTTGTTGCCAAAACCGCTCTTCTCCAGCGCTTCTCTTACCCTTAAGGAATCGCCGGAAGTAAAATGATTCATGACGACATTTTGAGACAGCGTAGCAGCGAACAACTGATGATCCTGAAATACTGAGCTGATCTTCATACGGTATTCATCCAGCTTAAACTGATCGATTTGTATCCCATTCAGACGAATCTCTCCCGAACTTGCATCGTATAGACGCATGATCAGCTTCGTCAACGTCGTTTTTCCTGCACCATTGTACCCAACGATTGCAATTTTTTCGCCAGGCCTGATACTTAAATTAACGTTATGAAGAATTCGCGGCCCAGACTGACCATATTGGAACGATAGCTCTTTTAGCATTAATCCATTAAAGTTATCAGGTACAGGTATGGGATCGTCAACTTCTTTCAGAGCGTTCTCTTGCTCCAGGAAGCTTCTTAACTTCTCAATATACAGGCTGTTTTCTTGCATCTCGCTGATGAGCGTCGTCATATATTGCATATTGCCTTTTAGACGCCATGATGAATTCAGTAATGTAACCGCGCTTCCATAGCTTAACGTTCCTTTCACTAACGTCATAAAAACAACATAAATGACGTACATCCCGCTCAAAATCAACTCATTGAAGAAATACTCAGAGGAGAAGTTTAACCAGAACTGCTTTTTTGAATGCTTTTGAACGATTCCATGCATTTCTTTATGTGTATCGGTGAAATCTCTAAAAAATTTCTCCTTGATGGAATAAAGTCTTAATTCCTTCGCATAATCAGCTAAGTAAAACAACCTCTTCAAATAGATTCGTTTACGATCCTTTTCATTAAGCTCCATGCTCATTTTGTATCTTATTTTATTGGCGATCATGCTGACGATTAATGTTAAGATGAAGGCAACGAGAACAAATAGCAGACCAACCTTGTCAACGAACCAGAAATAACTTATTGAGGTCATAATAACCGTGACGGATCTGCATATCTTTGTAATGTTGTTTATTGTTGCATTAATTCGATTATGAGCATCATTAGCGCTCCACACATAATCATTATAATAAACAGGATCGTCATAATTGGCCAAATCGGTACTAATTGCTTTTCCATAAAGATCCATCCTTAGTTTTTGATACAGCAATTCTTTTCCTTTCGGTTCAACACTTTGATAGTAGATGCTGTCCAGCACAAAACAGACTGCTATAAATAAAACCATTAGTCCGAAATATAAGGCTACGGTAGAGAAGGAAGTTCCATACTGAACGCTATCGAAAACAAACTTAATCAAAATGACATGCTCAAGAAAAATTTCGACCTCCTGCAGGCATGCATACAAGCAAGTAAAGATTATGTATCTGCGGGAATAGCGCAGCGCGTATTTCACAATAAACCAATTATTATTGAGGACCCTAGTAAAGCTATGCTTATTGGGCTTCATATAGATTCCCCCCATACTGCCAACTCTTCCAAATCAACATACTTTTCTGCTTGCTTTAAAAACAGCTCCGGATATTTCCCCTGCAGCTGCATCAATTCCTTGTGTGAACCCGACTCTAGGATTTGTCCATCCTCCATGTAATAGATTCGATCAGCCAGCATAGCAGATGACATGCGATGAGAAATAATGACAACGGCTTTATCCTCGCAAGCTTCCATCATACTTTCAAAAATTTCAAATTCTGCAATTGGATCCAATGCGCTCGTTGGCTCATCAAGCACGAGAATTTCGGCCTCTTGTGCAAATATGCGTGCGATGGCAATCTTTTGAAACTCACCGCCTGATAAAACAACACCGTCATCATCAAACTCCTTCGTAAGCATCGTATCTATTCCATTCGGCAAAGTGGCTACCTTATCGTATACTCTGCTTTTCTTGAGTGCATTTATGACGAGCTGACGATCCGCGTCGGTATCCGCCTCACGCATAAGTACATTTTCCGCTATAGTCATCGAAAAAATCTTAAAATCCTGAAAAACGGTTCCATACAATGAGCGATAGGACATAAGATCAAACTCTTTAATATTGCGGCCGTTAAATAATATTTCGCCTTCAGTAGGATCGTACAAACGCATCATGAGCTTGATTAATGTTGATTTGCCAGCTCCATTGTGTCCGACAAGAGCAATTTTTTCATTCTTATTAATTTCCAGCGTAATATTGCGAATGGAAGCCTCAGCTGCCCCATCATAAGTAAAGTGTAGGTTCCGAAATGTTAATTGCTGCAATTGCGGTGCACTTGGTTTAATTGGATCAGCATGCTCCTCGATTTCAGAGACATAGCTTAAAAAAGTTTTTAAATTTTCGATGTATATACCGTTTTTGTTAATCTCTACAATGCTATCGGACAATCGGATGAGCGACCACGCACCACCGACCATTGCGCTTCCAAGAACGATAAAGGAGCTGATAGAAATCGATTGCTTGACAATAGCCAAATACGCACCATACAGCAGTACCCCTTGGAATAGCAGCGTAAAGGTTGTAAATAACTTAAAAAAGGAAATAACCCCTGCTTTTACTCGATACTTATGAATGACAGAAATGACGCCATCATACCCTTCTAAATACGTGTTCCTCAGAACAGAAAATATGCGGGACAAACGAATTTCCTTGGCAAAGTGGGATAAATAGATGACACGGTTTACATAGTCCATTTTTCTTTGGTAAGGTACCCTCTCTTCATTTTGCTGGAACTGAATGTGGTTAAGCTTTTTTCCAAAATAAAAATTACCTATAATCGGTAACAAGGCAAACCATACAACCCATGGATCTATGGCGTACATCACGGCAAATATACTAATCGTTGCGATTGAGACGAATATAATTCTGGTGAGATTGTCAAGAACAGCACTGACTCGTTGATCCGCTTCTTGAATTGCTTTTGTATATTTATCATAAAACTTATGATCCTCAAAACATTTCAGTTCTACGGATGCAGCCTTACGGAAAAGAATGAGATACAGCTTCTCATATAGCTTAAGATCACTTAAAGGTCTGAAGCGAAGTTCATACCAATTGTCCAGTAAGATTAAAGCAAGTATCAAAACTAAAGTCATGATTATAAAATAAATAATTTGCTGGAAGTCCCGTTCAATTGAAATAGACTCAATGAGGTACTTCATGAAATATACAGAAAAAAACACATTAGAAAATAGTCTGCCCGCTTGAACAGCAAAATCAGCCAGTACTCTCTGAGGATGCATACTCCATGCTAACTTGAACACAAATAAGTTGTTGGCAATATTAGCTTTTGTATGGTGCAATGTAAGGTTTATTTTCCCCAAGGTCGTTCCTTCCCCTCTGTATCATTAAGAGCGGTTTAATCAGCCTCTAGTGAAACTACCTAATAATTGGTAATTTAAAATTTACTACAGAGCTGAATAGGAAACAACCCGACAAATTCTATGTATTGCACGGTCATTAATATCCCGAAGAGATTTTTTTGCAGACGGCCGCTAATATTTACGGGCATATTGAGAAAGCTATTTCTGAAAATGCCTAATAACAAAAAACAGCGCTTTACATTGACAATCCAAGATCAATGTTAAGCACTGTTTAAATTATACTCAATATACAATTGCACTGGCAGGCCTCTGCGCATCATCTCTTTCCAAATCCCGGCACCTGCGATGAAACGGCTAATGATGGTGGACTAGGCTTCAGCACATAGTTGAGCGCCAAAGGAAGCATATAACCGCAACAGCGCTCACACCCACTAACGCTTATCGTCGACTAGAGCGGTGTATTTTACTGCCATGAATTTATAAAATGGCAATGACTCCACAGCAACTCGGACCTCTTCTAAGCTGTCTCCAATACAAATGGACCAATGCTCGTCCCTTGTGTGGGGAAGGTAAAAGGATTTGATCAGCCCCTGTTCCACTAATTCAGCAAATCATGCTTGTTCCGCTGGTAACAGTTCCGCAATTTCTTTCTCAGTAGTCGTTGGTTTGATTTTGACATGAACGAGAAAACGCATGTACACTCCTCCTTTTATTGAAACAATTGTGGGTACAGAGAAGAAATTCCTGCGGAAAGGCCCTGTTGTACATTTCGACTTGTATCATCAGCAACAATCTCATAAAGATCGGATTCGATTCCATCGATGGCGATTTTGGCGATGTCCCTTGGAGATGCCTTAGGTGCTTCGATGCCAGCTGTCATATCGGTGTCCATGAACGCTACGTGCAATCCGGCAAGCTTAATGTTCTTAGGGGCTAACTCTAAACGTAATGCGTTCGTTATTCCCCATTGAGCGGATTTTGCAGCTGAATACGCACCTGAGTTACCGATATTGATCCAAGATAATGCGGACAGGATATTCAGTATCGAACCTCCTCCATTTTTTTCAATAACGGGTGCAAAAGTGCGAATCATCGAAAGTGTGCCGAAGACATGAGTGTCGAATTCTAAATGAATATCGTCTAACTCACCTGTGAGGAGAGAAGCGCCAGTGGCGGAACCGGCATTGTTGATTAGAAGGGTTGCATCATCAGCAGCCTCAGCCGCAGCCATGACGGATTTCGGATCTGTAATATCGAGCTGCAGTGGAATAGCACCGGGCAGATTAATTGATTCAGGGTTTCTCGCTCCAGCGTACACTTTAGCTCCCCTAGCTAGAAGCTCAAGAGCCAACTCCTTGCCTAAACCCCGATTAGAACCACTGACAATAGCAACTTGTTTAGAAATATTCATTTTTTATTACTCCTTTTTTTTTAGAATTATCGTTCTTAAATTGGAATGCATCCATCCATTTTGTCTCTATAGTGTGCTTTATCATAAAAGCGAATTACTGACCAGACATCATATCGTTAACTTGGTTCACAAGAACGCTTTCGTTCGGTCCCGGATTATTACGATACATGATTGCTGACTCCACCAGAACCTCATCCGTATCTGTACCAAGTACATTTATCGTTTCTTCAATAAATGCTGCAAGTGGCATTGCATTCGGATCATAATTGATCATTTGCGTTTGAACCAATGGCGGCGCAATTTCTAGTACTTTAACCGAAGTGTCTTTCAGGATGTAGCGCTGGGTCAGTGTATAGGAATGAAGCGCTGCTTTCGTCGCAGAATATATAGCCCCCTGTGCCACCGGTACGAATCCGAGTATCGAAGTCGTATTGATAATATAAGCATCTTCTTTGGATTTCAAATGACCCTGTAACGCAGCAGTCATACGGATCGGACCAAGCAGGTTTGTGGTGACTGTCTGAACCAAAATATCTTCGTCAACCAACCCAGACGAATCTTCAGGCGTATAAATACCAGCATTGTTAAACAATACATTAAGATCCGGGTATTCTTCAATTAACTGCTAGGCAACTGAATTTACACTTGCAGGGTCCTGTATATTCAACTCCACTGCAGACATGCCAGGATTCGCTTGGAAGGTCTCCTCCAGACGCTCTTTACTTCGTCCTGAGATGATAACCTTGTTTCCAAGTTTGTGTAATGCCTCAGCTAATCCCCGTCCAATACCCGAACCGCCGCCTGTAATAAAAATCGTGTTTCCTGTTAATTTCATGTTAAATCCTCCTTAATTTATAGCGTATCTATTGCTTTCTCTGTTGAACCCAAGTTGTTACTCTTAGCCTTCGTAAGCTCTGAACTCAAAAAATTTATTACTGCGCATTTGGGAACAATCATTCTATTAATTGCCAAAAAAAACGTTGACTATATGACATCGTTTTATTTTACCAACCGAGGTTCTACAAACTCCTTGCTTCTAGCCATAAAATTCACTCCCAAAACTAAGGTAACATATTGGGAACGATCAGTAAAGAAAAATATTAGAGTTTCTCACCTTTCTTCTATGCTTCTCATTTACTACATAGGGTTCATAGGTAGGTCTCTTCATTTTTTTAACATACATACACAAAAGAAGCTGGCGGGCGGGAAGTTAGCCATGACATAATGAATGCGAACGATACTGAAATGTAACTAAATGAATACAGGAATAATCATTCTATTATATGCAAAAAATCAATGCATCAATTTACTAAAAGTTTTATCGATACATTGACAATCCGGTTTAATTTTTCTTTATCCGTCGAAGTTCTTGCCATAGCTCTTGTGCCAACGGAGATATTGTGCAGGTACTCTGCCATTTCCTTGGCATCGTGATCAGAGGAGAATTCTCCATCCCTCTGTCCCCAAAGAATAATCTGCTCGAACATCTGCTCTGCTACCGTAAACAGTTCAATTGACCTGGTATCCACATCAGTATCACGTCCGGCCAGCTCCACCGCCGAATTCACGATTAAGCAACCAGATGGCATATCCTCTGATTCCCTGATCATAAAATCAAAAATTTTATGCAGTGCTTCCACTGCAGTCTTGGACGTTTTGACTTCTGCGAGCAATGTGGCGTTAACTTTGCTGCAGTATCGATCCATAGCCTGCAGAAACAGCGAATGTTTGTCATCGAATGTATCATATATACTTCTGCGATGAATTCCCATATGCTCGACCAGGTCACTCATCGATGTCTTCTCGTAACCTTGTTCCCAAAAGATCTTCATTGCTTTATCCAATACTTCGTTCACTTCAAACTCTTTGCTTCTAGCCATATAAATTCCCTCCCAAAATTAATGTAACACATCGGGAACGATCAGTAAATAAAATAACGCGCGGGTCAGGTTTTCTAAATCAAATCCTTTTACTCAGCATAATTCAATAAGTCCCCTACCTCAGTAGTATTTCTGAAAACTTTTTCTCATTTATCTTGAAAGCTTTCTCATTAATTATGACACCACACAGTAGTGTTGTAACAACTGTTTAAAATTACCTTCACTCACCTATTGCATAGGGAACATACATTCGGTATATAATAAGAATACGAACATACTTTCGTATTGGAGTGGAGAATATGGCGCGTGTCATTATGCTTGTGGATTGCCAATCGTTCTACGCATCGGTCGAGAAAGCGACTCATCCTGAATATAAGGATGATCCCGTTGTCGTTGCCGGTGATCCCTCCCGCCGGTCAGGCATTATACTTGCAGCGTGTCCGATCGCGAAGCAGTACGGCGTTACAACGGCGGAGACATTAGGCCAAGCGCTGGGCAAATGTCCACATCTGGTCATCATCCGGCCGCGCATGCAGGCTTACATTGACGTATCTCTCATGATTACCGATGTTTTCAACACCTTTACTGATCTGGTCGAGCCGTTCTCCATCGATGAGCAGTTTCTCGATATAACAGGCTCGTTAGCTTACTTTGGCACACCGGAACAGATCGCCGCCCAGATTCAGGCCAAGATTCTAATGTTCACCGGTGTATGGGCACGGGTCGGAATCGGCCCCAACAAAATCCTTGCCAAGATGGCAACGGATATTTGGGCCAAAAAGAACACAGACGGCGTATTTACGCTGCAGAAATCTGACATTCAATTGAAGCTATGGCCCTTGCCCATTAACAAGATGTTCGGTGTCGGCTCGCGGATGACAGCTCACTTCCAGCGCATGGGCATCACCACAATCGGCGAGCTTGGCTGCTTACCCCTTCCCGACTTGAAGCGTAAGATGCGGCTGAGAATGGGCAGGAACAGTAATATCCAAGCCGAGCTCTTCTGGCAGACGGCCAATGGAATCGATCCAAGCCCGGTCAAGCCGGGCACGCATGATGTACAGCAAGCCGTCGGGCATCAGATGACACTCCCCCGTGACTATGTAAAGCGGAATGAAATCGACGTCGTGCTGCTCGAATTAAGTGAAGAGGTATGCCGCCGCAGTCGGATGAAGGGCTATATGGGTCATGTCGTCTCTGCTGGCGCACAAGGTGCGGATTTCGATCAGCCGACAGGCTTCTTCCGACAGATCACGATGCCCGATCCGACCAATATTACGAAGGAAGTGTACGAGAGCGCACGGATGTTATTTTACAGACACTGGGACGGACTCCCGGTACGCAAGCTCGGTGTTACATTATCCAGACTCGTTCCGGATAATCAATACCAGCTCACCATGTTCGGCAACAGAGAGAAGACAAGAAGCTTGGAGCGTGTCACGGATGCCATCAAGCATCGGTTCGGGATGACCTCCATTCTGCGGGCCTCTTCTCTCTTGGAGGCTGCCCAGGCCCGTGAGCGCAGTGTCAAAATTGGAGGGCATTATATATGAGCAAGAAGTTGGAAGGAAACGGCCGCTGGGAATCCAGCCGCATGATGCTGCCAGAGCATAGGGAACAATATTTGCAGCGACGTGAAGCGAAGAACGGAATACCCGCTCCGATTCCGGCCAGAGAGGAGCTGGAGCTCATTCGAGATTATGTACTGCTGCCCATGATGCTTACGATTGTGGAAAAGAACTGCAAACAAATCGAGCTCTCTTCCTATTCCATGAAGAAGCTGTTCGTGAAGGCTTCCCATGTGTTGATGACCCATATTCATAATGATCTGGCTGCTGTACGGAAGGAATTGAAGTCGCGCAGCATCAAAGTGTTCGAGGAGGAGCATGCGAGCGGCGCCATTCATTACCGCTTCCTCTGCCGAGGCTACGAGGACAGCTTCTGGATGATTCGGGACGTCGCACGAGCGGAGATCAGTGTACGCATATCGAAGTATATTTCGCGGGTGTTCAAGTCGTTCGAATAAGTGAACCAGCCCAAGCTGCTGATAGGAGACGGTAATCCCCTTATCCTAGTCTTGGGCTGGATTCGTATCTCCAACCGGGCATTTGCTCTCCACAAATCGTACAAATTCCTCCACCTTTTCTTTTGACGAATTGGTTTAGTTATGGAATGTATATCGATATCAGAGTAGCCCGGACGGACATCCGATTTATCAAAAAAACCAACGAGGTCAATATCTCCCTCAATGGACCGGTAAGCCACTCGCAAGAGGAGGGCTACCAGCCTTATTGCATCTGTCAGTATGTTTGAGCGACAATCGTCGTTCAAGAGTTATTCAATACGACATCTCCATATTCTCTAATGTCATATTCTTCTCTAGCTGTCTTGACCTCGGGATAGTATATCCTAGCCCATTCTTTTAACATCCTTAGATGAGGAATCAACGATTCTCCCACTGATGTTAACGTATATTCTACGATCGGCGGAACTGCCGGAGTCAATTTTCGACTGACTAATCCATCCCTTTCAAGCTGTTTCAAGGTTTGCGTCAGCATTTTTTGCGATATGCCTTCTATCCTCGCTTTGATCTCTCCGTACCTTATCGTACCATCCTCCAGGGCGTAAATAACCAATGCCGTCCACTTATTCGAAATAATTTCAAGCACATGCGAATAACTGCAAATCGACAAGGAAATATCCGTGGCTTTCATATTTATCCGTCCTCCTTACGCACCTTTGGGTTCGTAAACCACCTAAAAGTGCCGTCTTACTAGATATTAAATCATGCATTATGATATGTCTATTCCTCAATAAGGAGAGATAAATTATGAAAGCATATGTTATTCAAGGTGGCTTTGGTCTTGATCATATTGTAGAAGTCAATCGTGCGATTCCGAGCCCTGCTCGGAAAGAAGTGCTTATTCGAATGAAAGCCGTGTCGCTTAATTCGCGGGATCTTGGGGTTATTGATGGGTTCTATAATCCGAATTTGAATACGCCTCTTGTTCCTGTTTCCGACGGAGTGGGTGAAGTTGTCTCCTTAGGAGAAGAAGCGACAAAGTTTCGACTAGGAGAAAGAGTGAGCGGGATTTTTACGCAGAGCTGGACAACGGGAGAAGCGACACAAGACAACTGGGTCACTACTCTGGGCAGCCCTCTTGACGGTTTGCTTGCGGAATACGTCGTGCTGCCTGAGGAAGGGCTGGTTCGTGTTCCCGAGCATCTGACCGATGCCGAGGCCGCAACCCTTCCTTGCGCCGGCGTAACAGCATGGCATGCCATCGTAGAAGAAGGCAAAGTAAAAGCAGGAGATACCGTGGTCGTTCAAGGCACGGGTGGTGTTTCCTTGTTTGCCCTTCAATTCGCCAAGCTTCAGGGTGCCCGGGTTATCGTAACTTCCAGTAGTGACCAGAAGCTCGAACGAGCAAAAACGCTTGGCGGAGACTTCGGCATCAATTACAGGCACACGACGGATTGGGATCAGGCCATTTTAGATTACACCGAAGGGCGCGGGGCTGATCACATCGTCGATCTGGGAGGTGGTGCTACCCTTAACCGTTCGCTTGCTGCATTAAAGGTGGGTGGACAAATCAGTATGGTCGGTATTCTATCAGGAGCCAGCGTGGAGGAATTAGCCATTATCCCAGCTATCATCAGAAAGGCAAGACTGCAGGCAATTAACGTCGGAAGTCGTACAATGTTTGAGCATATGAATGCCGCTATTACACATAATCGTATGCGTCCAATCGTCGATAGCGTATTTCCATTCTCGCAAGCCGTGCAAGCTCTTCAGTATTTGGCCAACGGCTCGTATTTCGGGAAGATTTGTATTGTGTTCTAATTTGTCCGAGTTCCCCTCAGATGCAGCATACTTTAAACCGGTTTAATCCGCGCACTCTATACTATTGCTGAAAATGTACAATTCCAATATTGACCTATTCTAAATCCGTTAGTTTAAATTAAATTCCCACAGAATATGAGGTGCGAAAGAGCCAGGGAATTCATGGGAGCTTCAAAAACAGACTAGCCACTACTTTTCCAGTGGTTTATGGATTTATCACCAAAAGAAAGTTGTCCTAGTAAATGATAAGAAGAGTAGTATTAAACATATACCTAATGAGTACGAAGGAGAGCCTATGGGCTCTCTTATTCATTTCAGTAGCATTGTAGAATATGCTGCTTGATAACAACTTAGAGTGCAGATTGGCCGGAACATCGCCTATTTGGGAATCATTTCGCTCAATGATGTAAAATAAACTTGACATCATGAATGTTTTTGCATACATTTAGTATATAAAACTTAACTTGGGGAATTCATCCAACAGGAGGTGTACGGCATGACCTATCAAGAAAAGAAGAGCATTGTATCCATCATCAGCGCTATCCTCATTTTCGTTTCATTTAGCGCGTACAAGTACGTGCAGTATCCGGAGGAAGGACTTGGGTCGACGGAAATCTTTCGCTATTGGGGCTCCTTCGTCCTCGTCCTGACTTTGGTTTCCATCTTCGCTCATATCGTCATCAGCATCATTTTCAACATCGTTTTTCGAATCACAACCGGGGAGAAGGAACCGACGTTCGCGGATGAACTGGATAGACACATCGAATTAAAGGCGAATCGGAACGGTTTCTTCGTATTTATTCTCGGCTTTCTTCTCGCCATGGGATCGCTGGTCATCGAACAGCCGGTACAGGTGATGTTTGTCATCTTGATTGTCTCGGGATTCATTTCTGATGTCAGCAGTTCTGTGACCAAGCTGTATCACTATCGGAGAGGAGTCTAAGATGGGCAAAAATCTTGTCGGCAATCACATTCGCAAATTACGATTCAACCATGACGAAATGACCCAGCAGCAATTGGCTGACAAGGTGGGCGTAACCCGGCAAACCATCGTGGCGCTGGAAAAGGGCAACTACTCCCCTTCGTTGGAGCTAGCTTTTCGCATCGCTCATGCCTTCAGCTTGCATTTGGAAGAAGTGTTTTTCTATGGGAAACAGGTCAGTAAAGAAGAAGATGGAGGTTAAACATGAAATCAGACAAATTTGCTGGAAAAGTCATAGGCGTGCTATTTATCCTTGCCGCGGTTTCGTCGATCAGTGGGCTTATCCTGTATGACCCGATCCTCAATGATCCCGATTATTTAGTTAGTGGTGCTGCGCACGCCAACCGGGTGATCCTGGGAGCGCTGATGGAATTGATTCTTGTCGTTTCGGCGATTGGAACATCCATTACGCTGTTTCCATACTTGCGCAGGTACAATGAAAGCATCGCACTCGGCCATGTTTGCTTTCGGTTTTTGGAAGCTGTTATCATTACCGTCGGCATCATCAGCGTGCTGTCCCTGTTAACCTTGAGCCAGGAGTATGTGGCGGCAGGCGCCCCAGACATGGCCTTGTTCCAAGCTTCGGGCACTGTATTGCATGCCGTTCACGACTGGACATTCATGCTTGGACCTAACTTCATGCTGGGGATCAATACGATGATGTACAGTTATATCTTCTATCACTCCAAGCTCGTACCGCGTTTTATCCCCATCTTGGGCATGACGGGGGCGGCTCTCGTTTTCATCGCGGCGTTGTTCGAAATGTTCGGCGTATTTCCTCAGCTTTCCGTCTGGGGCGCTCTATTGTCGCTTACTGTAGCGGCGAACGAGATGATTTTAGCAGTATGGCTTATTGTTAAAGGGTTTAATGCGTCTGCGGTTGCACACTTATTCGCAGCAAAGCGATAGCCTCTGCTTTAAAAGATACTAGGCCCATGCTATCATTCCAGTAATCCATTGTTTATAGGAATAACTTTGCTGCCTTGAAGATTTCACTAGTTTAAGGAGCGGAGCTATTATGAAATATGTTATTGCTGACTGGAACAAAGAAACCAGAAAATTCACTTCGCAATCCATTCGCCGTTGGTGATACGATTGAGCAGCTTTCGGATCAGTTTTTCTAAATGTTGAAGAGTCACATCAGAATCATTCCGATGTGACTCTATGTTGTATACAGAACTTTTTACCCATTCATGCCATCCATTGATGCTTCACCGCATCTTCTCATACAAGCGTAACTCATGATTTTCACTACCGCTCACGCTCCCTCCTTGCTCCCGCGCAGCAAGCGGTTGACCGTCTCACGCCGCAGACCAATGAGCTGACCAATCTCATCTTGGGTCAGCACATCGGTTAGCGCGGATGGTGCGATGTAGGCAGCGAACCACTGCTGGAGCTTGTCCAGCTTGGCAGCTGGTGTTACTTGTGTCAACTGATCGATGCGCTGCTGCATTAATCTCAGCTTCGTTTGCAGCAGGCGGGCGATCTCCAGACCCTTCCGCGGATTTCGCTCCAGCTCGGCATACCATTCAGACGCGGACAGCCGCTCTACCTCACAGGTTACCAGCGCAATCGCAGATCCATGATAAGGAATTGGTGAAATGAGCGAATGATGCGGAATCATTTCATCTGGTATAATGATGTTGACGAGTATTGAATGTCCGTCTTCATGTACGCGAACGATTTTGAGCAGACCGCTTTTTAGATAAAATAGCCCGCCGCTATCCCCTTGATGGAATAGAACCTCTCCCTTGTGCAGCAGCATTCGCCACCTCCTCATTCCTACTCTATCGCTCATCATATTCTGTAATTCAATAATGACTATATTGACGATTCTCTCTTTTCAAGGTTAGAATATTACATGGTCAGTAAGGTTCCACCCAAGCTGATAGAACGCAGAAAAGAGGCTGTATCACCCATGAGCATCAAAACCTGTGCAATCTGTTTATATATTGTGTTCGTCTACTGGATATCCATACATATCCCGCATATGCACACTTTGTTCTTCCCTACGCTTGGCGCCTTCAGCCTGCTGTTCATTTCCCGTCCGTACGAGCGAAGCGCATTCAGCAAAATCGCCATCGGCGCAGTTGTTGCTTCAACAGTCGGTTCCCTGTTCGTATACTGGAGCTCAGGAGTGCTGTCACTGCTGCTCACCCTGCTGCTTGTCATTTGGCTGATCAATATCTTCAAATGGAATGCCCCGCCGATTCTTGCTGTGTCGCTTATTCCATTCTTCACGCAGCCTCCGCTGTTCTGGGTTATTCCCGTATCCGTCTGCGGCGCCTTGTTCGGCCTGCTATTCACACTCTCGGCGGCTGCTTTTTTGGAACAAAAATTCGGACATACCCTCACCCTGTTCAAAAGAACGGTCAAAACCGGATCTGATCGGTCGATGTAGCGCAAGCGTCTTACGCCAGCTCCCTATGTCCGTTCGATCGACATCTAGCGGGACGGTCAGCTCCTAGAGCATTGAACGTCCCCCCCCACATCGCAATCCCCTTTTATGATACTCACTCATTCACATTCTAATTTTCACTTTATCATCTGAATAAAATACTGTAAATCTCCCAAATGATCAGAAGTAGAGACTTGTATAATATCTGCCTGAGTCACACAAAGTTGCGCTTTACTGTGACTGAAATCACAAGGAATTATTAGGGAACACTCTATACTGAGCTTATCTGGTCAATCAATTGGAGGGATTCTAATGTTAAATCCGCAAACCATTCAAATTATTAAGTCAACTGTACCCGTGCTTGAGGTTCATGGCGTAACCATTACTCGGCGTTTCTACGAGACGTTGTTCGCCGACCACCCGGAGCTCCTGAATATTTTCAACCATGCCAATCAGAAGCAGGGCAGACAGCAGACTGCGCTCGCCAACGCTGTCTATGCGGCAGCCGTTCACATCGACAATCTGGCGGCGATTCTGCCGGCCGTCAAGCAAATTGCCCATAAGCATCGCAGTCTGGGCATTCTGCCTGAGCATTACCCAATCGTCGGCAACTATTTATTAGGCGCAATCAAGGATGTGCTGATCGACGCAGCGACGGAGGAAATTCTGGGCGCATGGGCCGAAGCCTACGGCGTCATTGCCGATGCGTTCATCGGAGTGGAGGCGGATATGTACAAGGAAGCCACCGAACAGACTGGCGGCTGGGAAGGGTTCCGCCGATTCCGTATCATCCGCAAGGTAGAAGAGAGCGAGGTCATCACATCCTTCTATCTGGCTGCCGAGGATGGAGGTGCAATTGCCGACTTCCAGCCTGGACAGTATGTCAGTGTCAAGCTTCAGCCGGAGGGGCAATCGTATACGCAAATTCGCCAGTACAGTCTGTCCGACTCGTCAGGCAAGCCCTATTACCGTATTTCCGTGAAGCAGGAGACGGCTACTAATACGAAGCCCGATGGGATTATTTCCACCTACTTGCATCAAGAGCTTAATGAAGGCAGCATCGTCGAGCTTTCTGCTCCCGCAGGGGATTTCACCTTGAATGTACAGGATAAGCGGCCAGTCGTATTGCTTAGCGGCGGCGTTGGCATTACGCCCATGCTGAGCATGCTGAACACACTGGTCGAGCGTTATCCTCAGCGCCAGGTGACCTTCATCCACTCGGCGGTGAATAGCACAACACACGCCTTCCGCGAGCATGTAGCGAGACTTGCGAGCAGCCATCCGCAAGTAGAAGCTTACTCCTGCTACCAGCAGCCGACAGAGGCAGATCGGGAGAAAAAGGCGTTCGATAAGGAAGGGTACATCGATCTGCCATGGCTGCAGAGCATCACCTCTCATCCAGCTGCCGAATATTATTTCTGCGGCCCGATTCCGTTCATGCAGACGGTCAATCGTCTTCTGCTGGAGCTTGGTGCTCCTCAAGCGGACATCCATTATGAATTCTTTGGACCGGCGGCTAGCTTGACTCCAGCGGCTGAGGTTGTCTAGCCCTACAGTATTCGGAACCCTAAGAAGAAACACTTTCCTGTGAACCCATAATCTATGCAAAAAGCACCCTCATAGCGACTGTAAAAATCATACCGAGGGTGCTTTTGCATTCACTCGGAAGCTTTATTCCAACGCCTTAAGCCGCCTTTATCGTAAAAAAGTCCTTTGCACCATGCCACAGCAAGTTACATGAGCAGCTCCGTCTTTCAGTGCTCCTGATCGCCGAGCTGGCCGTTCATCCTCTGTACCACGCTTATCCTCCTTCATGTAGGAGCCTGACAAAATCAATGGCACACGAACACTGCTATCCTACAGATTACATTTGTGGAAACGGTAGCGCATCAGTTCCGATAAAAGGACAACACCCAGCACACGCCATTCCGGTCAGTAACGATGGCTAGTAGACCGTTAAACGGAGCTTCGTACATTTCCGTATTTATTGTCCCGCTGGCTGAAAATTCACCGTAAATCTTTCGGAATACTTCCTCCTTCTCGATTTTCAGAAAAACTCTCACATAATCACCCTTCAGTGCAGGCTTCGCCGCTTGGGTATCAGCAAACTTAAGGACTGCATTGTCCACATTCAGGTCCGCATTCAGCACCTCTTCCCCTTGCTTGCGTAGAATGACAATCTCACCGCCAAAAACGCTTTGATAATACTTAATTTCGTCTTTACAGTTATCAACAACGATAAACGGATACGCTATCATCCTTTACATCCTCCTAAGGTTCATATGGTCATCCTTTGATAATGTAAGCCGTTCGGAAGCCAACTAATTCCTCCAATCACCAAATCAATCCGGCATTTCATCCTGCCTGCTTAGATTGCGAAGCACGATCTTCAACAGGCTTATTAACAGATCATATTCCTCGTCAGCAATACCCTTCCTGGTTCTAATCTTGACCCGATCCAACCCCTCCTGCACTTTCGGTACAACATCCCGTGCCGATTCTGTCAAATAAAGCTGCTGGTAGCGGTTATCGGTGGGATCAACCTCCCTTCTCACATATCCTTCCGCTTCAAGCTTAGCGATTGCCTTGGCGGTAGTCGTCTTGTCAATGAGAAGATTCTCGCTTAAGGCTTTTTGCGTAATTGGCTGATGAAATGCTATCGCCATTAGGAAAATATACTGCCCGCTCCCGATCCGATAGGGTGCCAGCTCAGCAGAGATTAAGATTTGCATGTGACGATAGATGGCAGAGATGTATTGCCCGTGAGATTCGGTTTCATTCTTGTCAGCAAGTTTCCATTGTTCACTCAGTTTACTCGCTCCTTAAATAGGATGTTATTGCAACTAATTTCATCGTATGACATATAGAATGCTATTGCAACTATTTTTTGAAAAAAATTACAAGTATTTTTAATCTTCGTTCTTATCGAATCCTTAAGCAGTGCTTCCGCTAACGTGCTGCTCGAGTTTATCTATCCCAATACGTCGACCTCGCCTCGCGGTCTTCCTTCAAGAAACTGCTGATCCGTTGGCACACCTGCTCGATGAGATCTTGCCCTCCCCGCGGGGCATCTTCCCATTCCCGGACATGTATACCCCAGTAAGAAGGTGGCGTGTCCCGGTAACGGGGAATAATATGAATGTGGAAATGAGGCACATGATCTCCAAGCACAACGGAATAAATATGTTCTGCCCCTTCGCACTCTTTAAGTGCCTTACTTACACGGGAAAGCATTAAACCTACCGACTGAGCCTCCTGAACAGTCAACTCAGCCAGCCCAGGGATGTGCCGTTTCACATCAATAATTAAATATCCTAAATATGTGCTGTGGTCATTCGAGGAAATATGGCCTACATAAAGGAGTTCATCTTCATATATGGCTCCACCGTGAACTTTGATTTCACCTCGATGCTTTTTGCAAATAAAACAGTCGGTTACTGCTTGGATAGATCCACTCATTTGCCTCGCTCCTTTTCTGGAATAATTTTTTCTCCTCATCATAGGCCTTGCAGGGTGCTCCGCAATACGGACATGCAAACCATGTTTCTACCCATTCTGCTAGCCTTGTTTCACTAGGTTATCTGCGGTGCGAAAAGCTAATGCAAGAAATAGTCAACACGGGGTTAACGCCGCCATTGGTCACGTGTACAGAGCCGTCGCAAACCCAGAGATTGTCGTACCCATGGACACGACCTAATGGATCAGTGACAGATGTCACAGGATCATTCCCCATGCGCAGTGTACCCGCCTGATGCTGCCCCGCGCTTAGCCCACCACCTGGCGAAGTACGCCACACTTCACGCGCACCAGCGGCCCACAGCCACTTCTCCGCCTGCTCTCCCAGCATAGCCGCAGCTCGAAGAGACTCGGGATGAACGCTCCCAGAAAGGCTTGCTACAGATAAGCCAAACCGATCCTTAACCGACTTCGATAGACGAACTCTGGACTCGGCACTCGGGATCTCTTGAATGGGACCTTGAATCTGGCTAGTACGCAAGTAGCTCTCGCGCATCGTTTCCTTGCCTTTGCTCCCCCATCGCGGCGCATCCGGCGCAAGTGCTCGATACCAATGAATGAGCGGCAGCCGTGTGAACTCGTTAGCAAGCAGCCCTCCACCAATAATCCCGCCTTCGTTACTATGGTCGAAGCGGAAGGTGGCGATACTCACACCAGGGCCAAGATTATCTTGAACCGGTTCGTCAAATAGACCGTATGCCCCGGCATAGACATGGCCTTGCAGATTTCTCCCAACTTGCCCATGCCGATTGCCTATTCCATCCGGCTCCGAATCACTTGCAGAGTTGAGAAGCAGTCGCGCGCTTTCGATAGCCCCTGCAGCAACAACGATATGCCCAGCCCGCACTTGTCGTCGCTCGATGGATCCCTCCAATTGCTGTACAAGTCGAACCCCGGTGGCATGCCTTCCTCCTTCGGTATCGATGTGCTCCACCATCGTATCGCAGATCAGATCACAATTGCCGGTAGCCATAGCTCTTACCAACATCGTATTATGCCCGCCATTCTTGCTATTGGTCGGGCAGGCGAAGCCGACACATTGGCCGCATCTAATACAAGCCGGCCGCCCATCCCTCTCAACGGAGTTAATGAGGAGCGGCACTGGCCCTGCTTCCCATCCTAGCTTCTTGGCTGCGTGAGCTAAGCGTTCTGCCTCCAGCGTAAGCGGCAAGGCTGGCATTGGATAAGGCTGCTCACGCTTCCCCCGTCCAGTGTGGGCATTGCCATCCCCTGATACGCCGACCTCCCACTCTGCACGAGTGTAATAGGGCTCAAGATCCTCATACCGAATCGGCCAGTCACTGAGTGAACTCCCATCCGGTATTCCATAACGACTGGCCATACGGAAGTCATCCGGATGGAACCGCCATGCCTGTGCCCCATAGATCCGCGTTCCTCCACCTAATGTCATCGCATTATTGTGATAATCCCCTTCAAAAGGCGATGTGATTCTCTCATTCCCGCCTGCGAATAGAATGGTGCGAGGGTTGCCCTCCAGCTCCGGTCCCGTGTTGTGCCCGTATTTGCTAAATCGATGATTACGCAAATGATCTCTGCCAACCTCACTGTAACGAAGCCAGCTGCCACGCTCCACAACAAGTACCTGTAGTCCGGCTTCAGCCAATACCGCCGCCGCTACCGAACCTCCAGCACCCGCTCCTATTACGATAGCATCGTATCGGTCTCGCAGCTGCTCAAGCGATTGTTGCGGCAAATCCACTTCAGTGGACGGTGCATCCGCTGCAGGTATGGAGCCAGGACGAAAGCCGATCATCTCCCATGATTCCCCATCTGCATTGCCGCCTGCTTCTGGGCTTCCATAGTAGCCTTCGACAACTAGACTGAGTAGCGTGTCAAAGAAACGTTTGGAGGAAACAAGCCAATTCCGGAAGGAATCGAGCTCTGCGTCATGCAATAGTTTATCTTGCTCATGAGCCGATAGCTCCCAGAATGGCTGCTCATGTAGAGCTAATGCTTCCGCGTGCAAGGCTTGAAGACCAGTCTCTATTACATTCGTCCATGTAGCGACATCCTGAACTTTATAACGCTCCAAATAGGTAAGTACTCCCCCATCTGTCGCTGACGGCCAATCATCCTTCGGGATCATGCGGTCAGAAACCGCTTTCAAAACTAGCGAAGCATCATATAAACTCATTCTCCTCCACGCCCCTTCCTAGTTATAGCTCTATCTCCATAGTACCCCCTTTTCCATAAGTTGTTCAAGATGTTACTTTCTTCGTGATGCATAGACGGATTCATTTTCACCGACCCCCAAAACCACTACTGAAACAAGTTTGAGCAAACTGTTCAATAAACCATACAGATTCGCTACCTTGCATTGCAATATAGCATCTGCTTTATAGCACAAGTAATTTGCAATGCAATAGTAAGGAGGGATTATGGCTTGGATAGCCAGATGCTGAAGGGCTCATTCTGCTAGGTTCGCTATTTGCCGTACACACGATCGTTCAACTGTGACAAGAGAACAGGCTGCCGATGTTGCGGCAACCTGTTCTTTAATTATAATAGCGAGGTTACGAGCTTCGCCTCCGGAAAGCGGCTATCCGGTCCTTTCATTAAGCTCCCGCCTTGATTTTTGAGATATATATCGAAGAAATCAAGCATATAGGCATTGATAACAGAGTTCGCTCTATCGGGCGAAATCTTTCCTGTAATGCCCAACATTTTGAATATCGGAGAAATGAACTGTACATCGGCAAAATTCAAATGCTCCGTATTTTCGATATAGAGGACTTGTCCTCCTTCGTCGACCGTTTCGCGCATCCGTTCAAGCTCCAGCTTTTTATCTTCCGTTACTTGATCCTCCCACTCTCTTGTTGATCCCATACGGTTAAGCTCTGCATCCGTGTAGACACGTTTATCCATCACCATTTTTAGTTTTTCAAAATAGCTTTCCGAGTTGATGAACAAAAACGGCTTTTGCAGAGCCTCTCTGTCACGCAGTCGATAAAGCCCTCCATCCAAGTCTATTCCAACCGAAATTCGTGGATCATAAGAAGCGTCATAGGCCGTCGCTCCGCCGATGGAATGACCAAACACCCCGACATGACCGAGATCAATCCTCCCTTTTAGATGACTTGGAATCTGCCCCGATTGAATGAGCTCGAATTGATCCAGCGTAAACGCCACATCACCGGTTAAAACTTCTCCCAACTTATCGCGGTTTCCGCTTTCCGTCCGGTAGTCATGGTCGGGCGAGAATAAGTCGTTGGTTGTGCTGGTTGTAATTCGACCGTCCGGAAACTCGGTTGCAAATGTATTGTAGGTGTGGTCGATCACTGCCACGATATATCCGTGACTCGCGAGATTTTCGGCTTGCGACGTGTGGAGGAACCTGGAAGAGCCGTTGCCGGGATTCGCAAGGATCAGCGGGTATGAAGTCTGTGCCGAAGAGACCTCGGCCCCCGAATACGCATGACCGGATACGTAATTCAGGTGTTGAAAAGTAAACCCGGGAAGGCCATAGTTCGCCGCCATATGACGTATAATCCGGGTGTCCGGGATAAGGGGAGCGTGCTTGCCGGTGCCAGCTTGAGCCGGGTACCATACTTGAACCATCAATTCCCTCTTGCCTGTCGGGGTTTGGCCGAATGTCTCCTCCCGGCTTGGATCGACGAAATGAAAGACTTGCGTGCCTACTTTCAACTCGCCGGTTGGCGCCGGAAGGTCGAATACGGGAAACACATAGAGGAAGAACGCCGTTGCGATTAGCCCAATCACGATACAAATTCGTCCCAGCACCCTACGGATTTTTGAGACAGTCCGAACGGCTTTCGGCGTTATGGCAACGTCTATAAGCGAAAGCATAAATATCAGGATCGTCAATCCGTATAAAAATAAAAGCTGAACCCTATAACCTTCGACAAGCAAATGTATCACTACTATAATGGAGCCCGCACCGCTTGTCAGGAGCAAAGCTAATTTTCGGATACGTTGATTGAAAATGAACAGGATCGCCAACAAACAAGTACTTGAAAAGAATAGCAGCATTTCAAAAAGCCTCACACTAACTCCCCCTAATAAATAATCCTATTTACGAATTATTACAGGGCAACTAGGTTAATACCATTGATCTAGATGACAACCGCCTTACATTGTTGTAAGGCTGCGCGACAATGACGCAGAGAACGGTATGGACTGTGGTTGGTTCAGAGCCGCTTACGAACGTCAGGCCGGGGCATGCATCACCGTAACGGAGGGCGTCCCGGCCCTTTGTTTGTTTGCCTAGCCTATTCCTCAACCTGAAATACCGAATCTATAATAATCGGCAGATTGTTTCTCACAGACATAGCGCCGAATACGGAGCGTGCATGCACGCCCTTATCGTCGCCGAATACCTCCAGCATCAGATCGGAGCAGCCATTGAGCACGATATGATGCTCCTCGAATGCAGCCGTTGCATTGACGAACCCTTGAAGCTTAACCACTCTGATCACTTTATCGAGCGAGCCTAACGCTTCCTTCACGACTGCTAGCACCTCTAGCCCCGCTTCACGTGCATATTGATAGCCCTGCTCCGTCGTATACTCACTGCCCAGCTTCCCTTTAGGCCCGCCCGCGGGGGCTTTCCCGGATACGAACATCAGCCCTCCCGCGATCACATAATTAGCATACTTCGCAGCAGGATCACTTGCCTGTGGCAATTCAATATCAAGCTCTTGCAGTCTAGCTTCGATAGAATTAATGATTGTCATGTATACTCCCCCATATCTATTAAATATTGGAAAAGTATACTCCCGTCCAGCAGGCTTGGTCAATCCCCTTTATTCCTCACGCTTAAGCTGCTGGGCTGCCAATACCGCAAGCTCAATCTTGTTGAGCAGCAGGCCGTACTCATTCGTCATTTCAAAAGAATGCGGAAGCGGCAGCTTCCGGAAGTACGAAGCGATATCGGCCGCCTTATGATACCAGTCTCCAGGCTCAGGCGGCGTGACCTCGCGATCTGGCCATGCCGCGCCAAGCTCAGGACTATAGAGCGGCGCTGCCCCTGGCGATAGCTGTCCACCACTAAGCCTTTCCTTGTATATCGCCTTCGGCAGCTCACGCCGGATACGCGCGAACAGCTGCGGTGCATAATCCGCTCGAGACCCGCTATGACGCACCATGCTGGCGAAGGCGAGCGCACCCTCGCGAATACGCGGGACCCCGAACACCACCGCGTACAGCCGCTTGCCGAACTCAATCCGCTCAGGCAAGCTCTCGAAGCGCTCCAGTACAAGCCCAGCAAGCCGAAGCTCCTGATGATCATTGTTTCCATAGGGAAACACAACTGCATTGAGCTGCAGCAGCGATTGCATACCGAAGAACAACGTATGCAGCACCTTTTCGCTGAAAAACTTATTTTTCACAATCCTTCGTTCAATATAATGCTGTTCATTCACAATCAATGCTATCGTTAGAGGCACAGAATCACGACGCAGCCAGAACTGCTGCCACACGGGCAGCATGAACCGTGATACGCCGAAGGCCGGCAGCAAATGAAACAAAGGACGCCCTTCTCTGAGGCTCGCTTCATAGAGCAGAAGCTGTGGATAGGCATCTTGAAAAATTAGCGAATTAGCACGCTCTAGAAATTGAAATACGACCTCACGCTTGTCGCCAGACAGCAAATGCGGCAGCCACTCCCCCTGCAGATCGGTCATATTCCAGCCGCCATTCCGTGATACAAGATGAGCGAGCATCGCCCAATGCAGCTCCTCTCGGCGAGTATAGACGAGCCGATAGGCCTCCGTGCGAGTGACATTATTGCGATTGAGCCTTGCTGTCTGCGCGCGAATCTCTTCGACAATTGCAAGCTCAATTCCGCTCCAGCCCGCTGCTGCGGAGCTAAGCCCACTGCCTAGAAGCATCCCACCGTTAATACACTCTTCTGCTCCGGCTGTCGATTCTCCTAGTGGCAGCGCCGCCTCAACTTCATGCTCAGTCACATCCTTGGTCTTAGCACTACCAACCATAGGCTTCATCGAGCCTTCGCCCCATGTCCCCTTCACAAGCTCTTGTGTATCTGCCTTACCCTTCTTCGCCTGCTTTTCCAGCATGGACCACGCAGCCATGAGCTCAGCGGCAGCCTCGGAGTGCAGCTTCAAAGGCAAGGCCTCGGCAGCCATCTTCTGCGAATCAGTCAACCCATGCCACTTGCCAATCGCATAGGAGAGCGCTGCGCCTGGCATCTGAATGAGCCTTCTCAGCCACTCGATAGCTCCATCTCCGCGAGACCTTCTATTTCGCTCCAAGCGCACTCGCCCTCCTTCCTACCCATACTTTTATGAATCCAGTATTTGCTCGCCGCCCCCTAGTTCATGCATAATAAGACTAATGAATACCACGGCTGCACCTAAGAGGCAGCGAGAAAGGTGGGACTGCCATGTGCGGGAGATATACGATTACGGTGTCCTTAGAAGAATTGATGATACGCTACCTAATTGGCGATACGAAGGTGCCCTACCATCGGCCCAAATATAATGTAGCACCTGGTCAGCAGGTCATGTCCATTATCAATGACGGCACTGAGAACCGGCTTGGCGAGCTCCAGTGGGGACTCATCCCTCCTTGGTCAGACAGTCCGAAGGCAGGCTACCGAATGCTGAATGCCCGCTCAGAGACAGCAGCCTCCAAGCCAGCATTCCAAGCTCCGCTGCGCCGCAAGCGCTGCCTCATTCCAGCAGACGGCTTCTATGAATGGAAGAAGAGCGACAGCGGCAAGCAGCCGATGCGTATCGTGCTCAATAACCGATCCCTCTTCAGCATGGCTGGACTGTACGAGACTTGGATAGCTCCGGATGGTACGAGAATCAACAGCTGCACCATTCTAACGACAACGCCCAATGAGCTGATGGAACCTATTCATGATCGGATGCCCGTCATTCTCCGCCGCGATGATGAGCCGCTATGGCTGGATCGCAGCATTCAAGACCCGCATGCTGTGGAGCATCTGCTTCGTCCCTATGCTGCATCAGAGCTTGAAGCGTATGCCGTTGCGCCGGAGGTCGGCAATGTCCGCCATGATGAGCCAAGCTGCATCGAGCCCATTGTGCCAGAAGAACAGCTTGGCTTGTGGTAATGCTCATACCGAGCTATCCAATATAGTTGAGCGGCGCGTGAACCTGTTAATTTACGACCACTTGCTTAGTTAAAGGCCTCTCAGGCCTTTAACTCCTCTTTCACACCACATTGTCGTCACTTAAGAGCCTCCCAGTCCTTTAACCCCCGACTAATCATACATCCAAATTCCAAATCAATAAGCGATGGTCGTCCCTAGGCTTCTAGCCTAAGCTATTATGGAAGCACCACAGAAGCGCATTCAGACAAAAAAAAGGCTGACCAATAAAGGTCAGCGGAACATGCCCCAGAGCTTAAGTAAATGGAACGTATTGTTGGGATCTATTTTTTGTCCCACAATAAAGGCAATGATCTGTTCCTCCTGCGTATCTGTTAGCTGCTCCTGTAGAATAACAGCGGCAGATTTCACAAGCTTCTTCACCTTCACACGGTCCTGCAGATCATATTTCGTGACATTCCCGAGCAGCAGACGGATCCGGTCCTTCACGACCGGATTTTTTAATTTGATCTTCACGCGTTCGACCAATTGCGGCCGAATGCCGTACTTTTGGTAACTCACTAGCTAAGACACCTCCATCCGGCATTCCAACATTATCATCGTTAAACTATATGCCGGAGTTGCGAAGATGTTGCTTAGTCTAGCTGTTCCCCTTGAAAAATTTGATCTTTTTGAAGGACAGCCCTCACCCGGGCATAGGATGGGCTGCTCCAGAAATCAGGCTCCGCCGTGAGGTCAGCCGCATCGTCGCGGGCGGTTTCCAGCACCTCATAGTCGGCAGCCATATCGGCAATCCGGAACTCCGGCAGCCCGCTCTGCTTCGTGCCGAAGAAATCTCCCGGCCCCCGCAGCTCCAGATCGCGCCGTGACACCTCGAACCCATCATCTGTCTCTGCCATAACCTTCATTCGCTCACGGCCGGTCTCCGACTTCGGATCGGCGACGAGCACACAGAACGATTGATGCGCGCCCCGTCCGACCCGTCCGCGCAGCTGATGCAGCTGCGACAGGCCGAAGCGCTCCGCATCCATTATAATCATTAACGTCGCATTCGGTACGTCTACACCTACCTCTACGACCGTTGTCGCCACAAGCACATGCGTTTCATTCGCGCCGAAATCACGCATTACCTCATCCTTCTCTGAGGAGGATAGACGCCCGTGCAGCAGCCCAATCTTCAGATCAGGGAATGCTTGCTGCATCTGAACATACAGATCAATAGCATTCTGCACATCGATCTTCTCCGATTCTTCAATAAGCGGACAAATGATGTAGGCTTGACGCCCTTCACTCACTTCCCGGCGGATGAACCCGAGCACACGCTCCATAAGCTCATGCTTCACCCAGTAGGTCTTGATCGGCTTCCTTCCATGCGGACGCTCCCGGATCGTCGACACATCCATGTCTCCGAATGCTGTAATGGCAAGCGTTCGCGGGATTGGCGTTGCAGTCATCGTCAGCACATCCGGATTCATTCCCTTGCGGCGGAGAATACTGCGCTGATTCACCCCGAAGCGATGCTGCTCATCCGTTACGACAAGTCCCAGACTACGGAAGAATACATCATCCTGGATAAGCGCATGCGTGCCTACCAGAATATCGATCATCCCCATTTGCAGACCAGCCAGCAGGTCCCGCCGCTTTCTCTCACTCACGCTGCCCGTCAGAAGACCGACCTCAATGCCGGTATCCCCGAACAGCTTCTGAAGTGACCGGATATGCTGCTCCGCCAATATTTCAGTAGGCACCATGAGCGCACCCTGATGACCGGCCTTCACTGCACAATAGAGCGCAATAGCCGCGACGACCGTTTTACCAGAGCCTACATCACCCTGCAGGAGCCGATTCATCGCAGCTGGCTGCCGCATATCGCCCATTATTTCATTAACGACCTTCTTCTGACCATCCGTCAGCTCGAATGGCAGCGTCGCCGCGAATTGACGGATGGTTTCCCCATTAACCTGATGGATCAGACCATCGCCACGCTTGCGATTGAGAGCGCGATAAGCCTGCAGCTTAAGCTGGAAGAGGAATAGCTCCTCATACACCATTCGCCGCCTAGCCTCCTGCCCTTCACGGATATCTCCGGGCAGATGAATACGGTTGACCGCGTCCCGGCGCGGCATAAGGCGATGACGCTCAACCAGTACATGCGGCAGCACCTCTTCGATCATACCGCCATACTGCGTAAGGGCCTGACGAATTGTTTTGCGCATCCATGGCTGTGTGATGCCCCCGCCTACAGAGTAGACAGGCTGCAGCGTACCTGACTTCGCTGCGCCAGCTCCATCCGGAAATTCCGAATCAGACACTGTCAGTTGAAGCCGTCCCTGCTCCCATTTGCCAGTCAGCACGATCTCTCGCCCTAGTGACAGCTGATCCTTGAGAAAATGACGATTGAACCATACCGCTGTAACGAGCAGATGCTCGATCTCGACCTTGCAGGTTAGCCGCGACTTGCTTTTCCCGTAATGCTGCAGCACGGGGAGGCCGCGAATCGTCCCCTGCACCGTAACCTTCTCGCCATCCTTCACATCCGACAGCTCACGAATTCGATAATCCTCATAACGAAACGGAAAATAATCCAGCAAATCAGCGACGGTCTGAACGCCAAAGGCGTGAAGCTCTTGTTCCTTAGGAGCGCTCACGCCTTTGATTTGCCGGACAGAAATTTGCTCCAGCGTCATAATAATCTACCTCACACTCTATACATGAACACAGCGGATGTGCCAGGACCTACATGCGTCCCGATAACAGCGCCGATTGTCGTATAATCAACCGATTGAACATTGAATCTGCTCTTGATAAGCTCGTACAGCTCCATGGCCGTTTCATTGCCATGCGTCCATGCAATCGTAATCGCTACCGGATCATTGCCATACCTCTGCTCCAGCAGATCCGCGATGCGCTGCATCGCTTTCTTGGTACCGCGAACTTTATCTACAGAATAAACGGAGCCTTCCTTCTCCAAGGAGAGGATCGGCTTAATGTTGAGGATAGAACCAATCAGAGCCGAGGCTTTGCCAATACGGCCGCCTTTTTGCAAGAACTCCAGCGTATCGACCAAGAAATATAGGCCCGTCTCGTTCTCTAATCGTTCAATCTCCGCCAATATCGCTTCCTTCGATTCTCCTGCTAGTGCCATTCTAGCTGCCGTTACTACACGCGTACCGAAGCCATAGGAAGCCGACTTCGAGTCTATGACTGTAATATCCGCCTCTTGCTCCAGCATAGAGGAGCCAATGACAGCCGACTGGTAGGTACCGCTAAGAATGGATGCCAAATGTAGAGAAATAATGGTCGCACCCGGGTCCTCTTGTAAAATTCGCTCATAGGCTTCTGTGAATTCAGATGGTGTAGGCTGTGAAGTTGTAGGCATCGCAGATGCTGCCGCCAGCTTCTCATAGAACTGTTCAGAGTCGATCGTAACTGCATCCAGAAACGTCTCTTCACCAAACAGCACCCTCAGCGGAACCATCTCAATGCCAAGCTCTTTCCTCAGCTCTGCAGGAATATCTGCTGTGCTGTCCGTTAATATACGAATTTTACCCATAACGATCAACCCCTCAATCATCCTATGATTTCCGCTTACTCTACCCCGAACAGATAAGGATAGAGCGGCTGTCCGCCTTCCAATACTTCCATCTCTACATCTGGATATTGAGCTTCCACCCAGGCTATCAATGCATCTGTATCGTCATCAAGCGCATCTTCCCCGGCAAATACAGTCAGCAGGTCTCCGCCTGCTTCCATCAACTGTGCAAGAAGCAGCTGACAGGTCTTTTGCAGCTCTGGGGCCGATGCGACGATCGCCTTCTCTTTAATTCCAATATAATCACCTTCGCGAATATCCACACCATCAATGGAGGTGTTGCGAACGGCCATAGTCACTTGTCCAGACAATACTTGCGCGGCTGCATTGTTCATCCATGCGCTATTACGTTCCACTGATTCCTCTTCCTTGAAGGCAAGAAGAGCTGCAAGCCCTTGAGGGATCGTCTTCGTCGGAATAACCGTAACATGGCGCTCACTCAGCTCCGCTGCTTGCTCCGCTGCGAGAATAATGTTGCCGTTGTTCGGCAGGATATAGATATGCTCAGCAGGCAGTGATTCAATCGCCTTGACGAAATCCTCCGTGCTCGGATTCATGGTTTGTCCACCGGATAGGACAATATCGACCTCATTGCCTAGAAAAATATTGCTAATTCCTTCTCCTAGTGCCACTGTAATAATACCGAATGGAGCCCACTCATATACTTGTCCGGGTGGAACAGCCTGTGCGGCTGGTCCAGCCAATAGCTCAGCTGATGAAATATCGCCAGACAATGCGTATTCCGCAACCGGAGCGAAGGGCTCTGCAGCTTCATGCTCAAGCAAGTCGCGATGCTGCTCACGCATATTCAGAATATGCAGGTCCGTCAGCTCGCCATGCGGGAGAGCCAAGTTCAGTACATCCCCTGGCTTACGTGAATGGACATGAACTTTAATAATATCCTCTTCAACAATAACAAGAATGGAATCTCCATCCTTCTCCAGCGCTTTCTTGAAAGCGTATTCATCGAAAAACGCCGGAGCTTTGCCGCTTAACTTGCGATTTATAAAGAATTCCATATCATATAAATATTCAATGGCCTCTGTAGAAAGCCTCGATTGTGCAGACGAAGGCGATAATAGCCTAGGCTCAACAACCGGCTGTGCAGTAGCCACTTCCTCTGGCGCAGCTGCTTCCGAATGGAAGGCAAGCGTCTCTTGAATAGTTCCGCTCTCAGACAGACTGCGAACGAAGCCCTCATAGATCAGCACAAGTCCTTGGCCACCCGAATCTACGACACCAACCTGCTTCAATATCGGAAGAAGATCTGGCGTTCGCTGCAATGCTTCATGCGCTTTGGCATGAACCTCGCTCATCAGCTCGACTACATCAGTCGTTCTGCGGGCGTACTGCACAGCATGCTTCGCAGCCTCCTTGGCTACCGTAAGAATAGTTCCCTCTACGGGCTTCACAACGGCTTTGTAGGCCATATCAACGCCCTGTTGGAATGCAGCCGCGATCTGCACGGTGCCTGCCTCCTCAGATTGAGCAAGAGCTTTAGAAAACCCGCGGAAAAGCTGTGATAGAATAACGCCAGAGTTCCCTCTCGCTCCCATCAATAAGCCTTTGGACAGAGCTTCAGCTGCTTTACCCAAATGGGCAGACGGCTTGCTTCGCAGCTCACGAACTCCGGAAACAATCGTCAGATTCATGTTCGTCCCCGTATCTCCGTCTGGCACAGGAAATACATTTAATGCATTCACTCGGTCTACATTTCGTTGTAAATATTCCGCACCGAGTAGTGCCATGGCGGTAAAATCAGATCCGTTAATGGAGCGTTTACTCAACGAAAATTCCCCTTCCTGCTACATAGATACCCTAACATCTTGAACAAATATATGGACTTGTTCCACTTGAAGACCGATCACGTCGTTAAGCACATACTTTACTTTGGTTTGAATATTATGAGCTACCTCCGAAATTTTCGTTCCGTAGCTTACAATAATATGCAGATCGATGTGGAGCCTTTCATTTACTTGGCGAACTTCGACGCCTCTTGACAGGTTTTCTCTGCCGAGCAGCTCGGCTATGCCATCTTTCAGCTGTTTGCGGGAAGCCATACCAACGAGTCCATAACAATCAATGGCCGCATTACCTGCTATTACCGCAATGCACTCATTGGTTACGAATATTTTGCCGAATTCGGTGCTTAGCTGTAGTGGCATATGAAATGCACTCCTTTACCGTATGTATTATGGACTTATGTATCATTGTACTATAAACAGCTTCTATATAGAAGGGCACGCATGAAATCCATGACATTTATCATTACCCGGCAGCAGGTTCTTCCATATCCCTGATCTTCATTTTCTGCCCGGAATCCTTACTTTTAAGTTGCTGATACACAACAATTGTGATACGATGTTCAAGTATGTTTATGTGCAGGCTGTCTAAGGCTTTATCCGTCTTAGAAGTGGTTTTGCTAATGCAAACCATAGCTCTTGCCCACGATGCGGTTTTGCTCATGCGAAAATTTACAGCTTATGCTATCCATGTACTCCACTTGCGCCTTTGGCACAACGTAAGTACAAGCTTGCCAAGCAGCATTTTTTGCTTCGCAAACTGCTCATGCAAAACCTTAAGGAGGTGTACTCATGTCCCGCAAATGTTTTCTTACAGGAAAAAGTCCTGGTACAGGTAATAACGTTTCCCATGCGAATAACAAAAACCGTCGTTCTTGGGGAGTAAACGTGCAAAAGGTCCGCATCATGGTTGATGGTAAACCTAAACGCGTTTATGTCAGCGCACGTGCCCTTAAATCCGGCAAAGTGACTCGCGTATAATCAATCGCATCCCAATGCGGTAGACAAAAAGCACCTGACTCTCAGGTGCTTTTTTTTGCGCACATACCACGATCAATCGAAGGCGGCTGTATCGGACCTAATTTTTTTGGAAGGTATTCAGTATTGCCTTTACGAATCCGCCCAGAAATTTCGGCAGCTTGATCGTGTAAAATTTCATGCCCATCCCTCCTCAGACACGCTCATCGACAGTAAAGTAAACCATTTTTTTCAACTGCCACTTCTTCACCCTCATTCAAGCTTGTTCCTCCACCCAGCCATTAACAGAACTGCGAAGCCACGAGATCCGCGAGAACCGTACATGGTAAAAGATAAGCAGTCGCTGCATAAGCTAGAACCACGAACCATAGACTGTCTTATCCACAAAAAAAGATGGCAACACGAACCTTCGTTCATGTAACCATCCTATGCGGCGCACGGCCGTCCTATTCCATTGCATGATGCTGCCAGCATGATCATTAAGACGCTGGAAGTCCCTGCGGATATTGCTGCATAACTGTATATGCCACGATAATAATGGCAACCAAGAAAAACACTAAGAGGGAGCATACGATAAAGGCTATTCGAGGTCCCCACGTTTCGAAGCGTTTGAAGAATCGTATTATTAAATACAAGGCAAGTAACGAAAAAACATAACGAACAATCGATTCAATCTGTACGAACACCGACAGAAGCGTACCAATCAGAATAGAGTATAATGCGATCCACAGCACGGTTTTCCACTTACTGTTATCGTATTCCTCCATCGCTCTACCTAAGTGCCGCTATAGCTGCCGCGCGGTCCTGTTCTGCGAATATCGCATTGCCTGCGACAAGGACATTAGCGCCAGCTTCCACAACAAGCTTCGCCGTTTCGCTGTTAATGCCTCCATCCACTTGAACGTGAACGCCTTCAAGTCCTTGAGCCTGCAGCATTGCACGCAGCTGGCGCAGCTTCTCGAGCGATTGCTTAATGAACGATTGACCGCCAAAGCCCGGATTCACCGTCATAATAAGAACAAGATCCAGATCACCAAGGATCGGCTCAAGTACGCTTACCGGTGTTGCCGGATTAAGCGCCACCCCAGCTGGCAGACCAAGCTCCTTGATCTGATGAATCGTACGGTGCAAATGCACACTAGCTTCAGCATGAACCGTAATTCGATCCGCTCCTGCAGCTGCATAAGCTGGAATCGACAGCTCAGGCTGTTCAATCATCAGATGAACATCGAACGGCAGCTTCGTTGCTGAGCGAACCGCTGCAATAACAGGAGGTCCAAAGGTAAGGTTCGGTACAAAATGTCCATCCATAACGTCTACATGAATCCAGTCTGCGCCTGCTTTCTCCGCTGCTCGAATCTCATCTCCAAGCCGGGAAAAATCAGCTGACAGAATAGAGGGTGCAATGATTGCCATATCGATTAGTACCTCCGCTTCTTATCTTTCATTTCTGCTAAAAACTGCATGTAATTCTGATGGCGGCTCTCCGCAATCGTCCCATTCTCTAATGCTTTACGCACTGCGCAATCCGGCTCATGCACATGCGTGCAGCCTCGGAACTTGCAATCCGGTGCCAGTTCGCGCATTTCACGGAAGCAATAGCCGAGATCCTCAATGCCAAGCTCTTGGAAATCCAGCTGACTGAAGCCTGGCGTATCTGCCACATACCCGCCGCCAATCTCAATGAGCTCCACATGCCTAGTCGTATGCTTGCCCCGGCCAAGCCGATTACTAATCGCGTTCGTCTCCAGCTTAAGGCCAGGAACAATCGCATTGAGCAGTGAGGATTTCCCTACACCCGACTGTCCTGCAAATACCGACAGATGTCCTTTCAAGCGCTCATGAAGGCTGTCAATGCCTTCTCCACGCTGAGAGCTGGTTCCATATACTTCATAGCCAATGGCCGAGTATATCCGTTTGACAGCTGCGGCCGACGCCGCCGCCTCTTCCTTATCGGGCCCATCGATCTCTAGATCCTGCTTGCTTAAGCAAAGTACGGCTTCGATCCCCGTGTGCTCGATATGAACGAGGAACTTGTCCAGTAGCAATAAATTCAAGGAAGGCTCCGTCACAGAGAATACAAGAATCGCCAGGTCTATGTTGGATACAGGAGGCCGAATGAGCTCGGAGGAACGGGGCAATATTTCTTCCACCGTTCCCTCGCCGTTCTCCGTTAAGCTGTATAGCACATTGTCACCAACGAGCGGATTAATGCCCTTGTTCTTGAAGACGCCACGGCCTCGGCATTGAACCGTTGCCTGCACCTGCGCTTCATTGTCTGGCAGCACATAATAGTAGCCGCTTAGCGCCTTTACGATCGTACCCTTTAAATGACTACTGCTCATCTTGTGGCTCGCTTTCCTCGTCAGTATTATCGCCTTCTTGGGCCTCACCTTGAGCAGGCTCTTCGATTGGCGGTGGTGTTGGCGTTGGCGTTGCTTCCTGGCCAGGCACCGTCACGGTTGACGGGCCTTCTGCGGCCTTATCATATTCAATCGTCTCAAGGGTAACGAATTGACCATCACGATACACAGTTATCTTCGCTGCCGTATCTGGAGCAATAGTGACTTTGACAGGGAACGTCTGTGTAT
Organism: Paenibacillus xinjiangensis; assembly: GCF_059686975.1. Taxonomy (NCBI): domain Bacteria; kingdom Bacillati; phylum Bacillota; class Bacilli; order Caryophanales; family Paenibacillaceae; genus Paenibacillus; species Paenibacillus xinjiangensis. Next base: position 44,199 of record NZ_JCAALS010000027.1, read on the forward strand.
CTGTAATCTGACGTCTATCCCATTCCTTGTCATTGCCTGTTGCGTCCGAATATACGATTCGAATCTCACTCGTCTTGCCAGCCTCAGCAGGAGAGATGACGACGTTAAACGTATGCTCTCTTGCATCCTTGGGTGGTCCAGAGCTTACTCTTATTGATATTTCCGACCCCATTGGCACCAAGTCGCTTGGCTTGTATTGGTCTTGAGCAATAACCAGCCCATTCGCCATCTCATAGCTTGGCTCGTACATAATATCCTCATCTGCCAGCTTCAGCCCATTAGCATTAACAATATCCTTCGCTTCAGCAATCGTCTTCCCGATCAGATTCGGCATAGGAATTGTCTCACGGCCTTTGCTGACCATGAATGTGAACTGCGCAGTCGCAGGATCGAATTCTTCATTAGCTGCCGGCGTTTGATTCACAATCGTCCCGGCCTCTTCATCGCTGAATACTTCCTGAGTTTTAATCTGCTCCTTGACATCAACGCCAAGTGCAGCCAGCTCATCTTGTGCAGATTGAAGCGTGCTTCCCCGATAATCTTTCATTAACGAAAGCTCTGCGCCTTTACTTACGGATAAGTGAACGTATTTGCCTTGCTTCACCCGCATATTAATCTGACTCTGGTCGTAGACCTCACCCACAGGAATATCGCTTCGGAACTCGCGGGTAACGGGCTCTTCTACATTAAGGCCAAACTCCTCTAACTTCAGACGCGCTTTATCCTCCTGTAAGCCGACAACATAAGGCACGTCCACTTCCGGCACATCAAGCTTACCAAGAACAGAAATAAATCCCCATATAATCAATGCCAGCACGACCAAGGTAATAGCGACAATTGTCGTAGGGCGTTTCCAGCCTTTTGGTTTCGAAGTTATGTCTTTCTCTGTACGTTCCGCATCCTTGTGATTCGAACTAGCTGCTGCGTCCAAGCGCTCACTCTTCACACCGCTTGCTGACGCAGATGGTTTGAAGTCGCGTATCGCAGGCATAACACGAGTCTCATCTAAGTCGTTGCTCGTTATAAAAGCAGCCTTGGGCTCGTTCAGTCGCTCTGACTTCAGACAAGTATCCAGATCCTGAAGCATTTCACGCGCGGAGCTGTAACGTTCACCCGGATTTTTGCGCATAGCTCGCAGTATGACATTCTCAACGCTCTGCGGAATATGTGGATTAACGGCTCTCGGTTCCTCGAATTCCTCTTGCAAATGCTTCAATGCTACGCTAATCGGGCTCTCACCCATGAATGGCAGCTTGCCAGTTAACATTTGATATAAGACGATGCCAAGTGAATATAAATCTGATTTCTCTCCGGTACTTACACCCTTCGCATGCTCAGGCGAGAAATAATGCACGGAGCCAATGACAGAGCCTGTCTGTGTAATGGTGGAGGAAGTAACTGCACGGGCAATCCCGAAGTCCGTTACCTTCACCCTTCCGTTCTTGCCTATCAGAATGTTGTGCGGTTTAATATCACGATGAATGATATGATTCTGATGGGCATGATCAAGCGCATCACAAATCTGCATGGCGACCCGCACCGCTTCATCTGCCTGCAGCGGTGCACGCTCCTGAATGACTTCATTAAGATTATTGCCTTCAATATATTCCATTACGATGTAATGCGTATCTTCTTCCTGCCCTACATCGTACACACTGACAACATTGGGATGCGATAACGAAGCAGCAGATTGCGCTTCACGCCTGAAACGGCGTATAAACTCTTCATCATGAACGAATTGCTGACGCAGCACCTTCACCGCGACATTGCGGTTAAGCAATATATCATGTGCTTTGTACACGAGCGCCATTCCGCCGCCGCCGATTCGGGTCAAGATTTCATAGCGTCCGCCTAAATCGTGTCCGATCATCCGTTCTCACCCCCTGGGTTCGTGCCGCCTGCCTCTTGGAGCAGCACGACAGTAATATTGTCGTCCCCTCCCGCATGCAGCGCTAGTTGAATGAGGCGTTCTGCTTTCTCATCAAGCTCCAGACCTTCCTCATGGATCGTCTGCAGCAGCTGTTCATCGGTGATCATATTCGTTAACCCATCACTGCATAGCAGCAGCACATCATTAGGAGACAAGACTGCGGTCTGAATATCTACCTCTACTTGCGCATCCGTACCGACAGCACGTGTAAGCACATTCCGGCGGGGATGGTGAGCAGCTTCCTCTACACTGATCTGTCCTGATTTCACCAGCTCATTGACGAGTGTATGATCCATCGTAAGCTGCAAGATCCGATCCGCTGTTACGAGATAAGCACGGCTGTCTCCGATATGCCCAATGATGACGTTCTGTTCCTTATACAAGGCAGCGACAATCGTCGTGCCCATGTTGTAATACTGCTCGTTGCGGGAAGCCATGTCGAATACGACATCATTCGCTCTAATGATTGCTTGGCGAATGAGCATCTTCCCCTCCTGCACAGTCAGCTCTTCCTTGGATGCACTGTGCTCCAGCATGTCGCGGAACGCATTGACTGCAAGCTGACTAGCTACATCGCCTGCTTGATGGCCTCCCATGCCGTCGGCAACGATACCAAGCACAGTGCCATTATTCAATGTGCTTACCCAAGCACGGTCTTCATTGATCTGACGAATACGTCCGATATCACTTCGGCTTGCCGTAATCAACCGTCATCACCTCGTCGTGGACTCCATATGTTTCGCTCGCAGCTGGCCGCATGCAGCAGCGATGTCATGCCCTTGCTCTCTGCGAATCGTTACACTTATTTTATTCCGGTCAAGGATACGTTGGAACTCAAAAATATCTTCCCGAGGCGTCCGAACATAATTCCGCTCAGGTACATGGTTAACAGGAATCAGGTTGACGTGACACAGCATTCCCTTCAGAACCTCTGCAAGCTCCTGCGCATGCTCAGGACGATCGTTCACGCCTCCGATTAGTGCGTATTCGAACGTCACACGGCGGCCAGTCTTCGCAATATAATACTTGGTTGCTTCCATTACGTCTACGAACGGGAAGCGGCGGTTAACCGGCATCAGCTTCGATCTCAGTGCATCGTTAGGCGCATGAATGGATAGAGCCAGATTAATCTGTGTATTCTCATCTGCGAATTTATACATGCTTGGCACAATTCCGCTTGTCGACACGGTAATATGGCGCTGACCAATATTTAGACCCTTCTCGTGAATCATAATGCGCAAGAAATTCATCGTTGCATCATAATTCTCGAATGGCTCGCCTGAGCCCATGATTACGATACTTGATACGCGTTCACCTGTTGCATCCAGTACCTGCTGAGCAGTAACAACCTGCGCGACAATCTCGCCCGCTGTCAGGTTCCGTTTCAGTCCGCCTAGTGTTGATGCACAGAATGTACAGCCAATACGGCAGCCAACCTGAGTTGTTACACAAATGCTGTTGCCATAGTTGTGACGCATAATTACCGTTTCAATCGCATGGTTGTCATGAAGCCCGAATAGAAACTTCACCGTACCATCCTTCGACTCAAACTTCGTAATCTCGGTTAAAGTTACGAATTGGAAGTTATCTTCCAGCTTCTGGCGCATCGCTTTGGACAAGTTCGACATATCTTCGAAGCTCTTCACACGCTTCACATACAGCCAGTCGAACAATTGGCCTGCGCGAAACACCGGCTCATCATTCTCCTGCATCCATTCTTGAAGCTGCTCGAGCGTATAATCATAAATAATCGGTTTCATTTTTATCACACCTGACTCATTATTAGCGCGGCAGCAAGTAACTCTGCTGCCGCTGATGATTTATTTTACCACAAACGCCCATGCTCAGCCACAAACAGCCTATTGACGCTTGCGTAAACGGGCAATATAGAAGCCGTCGCTGTCAAAATGCTGAGGGAGCAGCTGAGCTTGTCCGTCGAATGTATCGTCGATCGCACCAACCCTGCGAAGCTGCTCCAATACCGCTTGCGGCCAATCAGCATCAAGCTCGAATTCCGGATGCTCCGATAGAAACGCAGCAACCTGATCCTCATTCTCTGCGTGTTCAATCGTGCAAGTGCTATATACAAGCACACCGCCTGGCTTAACCAAGCCGCATACCGCTTGCAGCAGCCTGCGCTGAATGCCTGCAATCTCACTCACATCACCAGCTGTCTTCGTCCATTTGATCTCAGGCTTGCGGCGGATAACACCGAAGCCGGAGCATGGCGCGTCGAGCAGGACGGCATCCATGGATGCCGGTGCGAATCTGTCCATCAGATTGCCAGCATCTTCTGTATTGGTCTCTATATTAGCAAGACCCAATCGCTCCGCTTGCGCTTCAATGAGCGGACGCTTATGGGCATGAAGATCATTGGCCCACACTTTGCCCTTGCCGCCCATCAGCTCGGCTAGATGCGTCGTCTTACCCCCAGGTGCTGCACAGCAATCGAGCACCTGCATACCCGGCAGTGGCGCAACGACCTCTGCAACGAGCATCGAGCTCTCATCCTGAACCGTCCACAGCCCTTCGCGGAAGCCTTCCGTGTCAGCAAGATTGCCGCCACGCTGAACAACGATGCCCGCAGGAGCAATGTCCGATAATTCAGCAGCGTAATCGTGAGAGATGAGCTGCTGCAAGGCCTGCTCACGGGTGGAGCGCAGCGGGTTAATCCGTACGCTAGCATGTGGAGCGCTGTTCCCTGCTTCACAGATCGCTTCGGCTGTCTGCTCACCATAGCTGTCAACCCATCGTTTCACAAGCCATTCGGGATAGGAATGCCGAAGAGCGATTCTTACGACTGGGTTCTTGTCCTGAATAGCTTCTATCGTTAGCTCCGCACGATTCCGGTCTATGCTGCGAAGAATGCCGTTAACCATCCCTGAGATACCTTGATGGCCACGTCTCTTGGCTATCGTTACTGCCTCATTAACCGCAGCATGGGCAGGAATCCGGTCCAAATAGAGCAGCTGATAAGCACTCATCCGCAGCAGCTGGTGAACCCATGGCTCAAGCTTCTTCAAGCCTTTGGAGGCGAACCTGCTCAGCCAATGATCGAGCGTAAGCTGCCGCTGAATCGTTCCGTACACAAGCTCCGTTACAAGTCCAGCATCTGCTCGCTGCAGCTGTGCCTCTTGAAGGGCGCGATTGAGCTGCAGATTGCTGTATGCTCCGGTCTCTGCTACTTTCACTAGCGTATCAAGCGCCAGCTCCCTGGGGGTACGCGGAGCGCGTCCCTGACGAGCTCCATTGTTGTTCCCGTTCTTACGGGACTGCTGTCCGCCAGATCCACCAGCAGCAGTTGGCTTGTTAGACTGCTTGCTGCCGCTGCCTTGACCTGTCGCTGCTGGTTTCGATTGCTGCTTCTGCAGATCTCTATCCGTCATGACTGTCCTCCGCCGAACACAGTGCCCTCAGATAGCTTGGAGCCCTTCAGCCAATCAGCAACAGTCATAACCCGCTTGCCTGCCGGCTGAATATCAAGAATGCGCAGAGCGCCCTCGCCAGTCTGTACTTCAATGCCTTTGTCCGTTGCTGCAAGAACGGTTCCTGGAGCCACAGCACTTCTGCCTGCGGAGCCATCTGGCTTCTCGCACGCCCACACCTTGAACACTTCATCATTCAGTAAAGTAAAGGCGCCTGCCATTGGCGATAGTCCGCGAACCTGATTGTAGATCTGCAGCGCTGATTTACTCCAATCAATCCGTTCGTCTTCGCGGGAAAGATTAGGTGCATAAGTGGCCAGCTCGTCCTGTTGAGGAACAGCCTCAATCTCTCCAGCGATAAGAGCAGGCAGCGTTCGTCCGAGCAGCTCGGAGCCCGCGATGCTCAGTTTCTCGAATAGGGTACCTGATGTATCCTCATCCGTAATCGGTACTTCCACTCGGCTAATCATATCGCCTGTGTCCAAGCCCTCTGCCATATACATGATCGTAACGCCCGTCACCTTCTCGCCATTGATAATGGCACGCTGTATCGGAGCTCCGCCGCGATACTTCGGCAGAAGCGAGCCGTGTACGTTAATACAGCCAAGCGGTGCCAGCTCCAGCACAGCCTTAGGCAGAATTTGTCCATATGCAGCTGTTACGATCAGATCCGGCTTCAGCTCAGCTACTGCAGCAATGGCTTCACTGCTGCGCATCCGCTCAGGCTGAATGACCGGAAGTCCGAAGGAAAGCGCCGCTTCCTTAACAGGAGGCGGCGTAAGGGTCCGCTTGCGGCCCTTCGGACGATCCGGCTGGCTCACAACGGCAACAACATTATAGCCCTGCTCCAGCAGAAGCCGGAGCGAAGAGACTGCGAACTCAGGTGTTCCCATAAATACAATGCGCATGGCTTTATTCGCCGCCTTTTTTGGAGCGTTCCGAGATATCATAGACGCTTTCGGCCAAATCCGTGAACAGAATGCCATTCAGGTGATCAACCTCATGCTGGAAAGCGCGCGCGAGGAAGCCTGTCGCTTCAACCGAGAACGGTGTGCCTTCTGCCGTCAGGCCATTCACAACGATTCGCTCTGCCCGAAGCACATCTCCGTTCAGGTTCGGGATGCTAAGGCAGCCTTCTGGACCAAGCTGTTCGCCTTCCTCTTCCACGATGACCGGATTCACCATCTCGATCAAGCCGCTCTCATCGCCAATATCAACAACAATAACCCTCTTCGATATGCCAATCTGTGGAGCTGCGAGACCTACTCCATCAGCATCATACATCGTCTCCGCCATATCTTTAAGCAGCTTCTGCAGGTTAGAGTTAAATTTAGTTACCTCTTTAGCAGGCTCCCGCAATACGGGATCTGGATCTTTTACAATTATACGAATAGCCATTGCCGTTCCCTTCCTTTACATACAAGATCTAATTTATAAAATAACTTGCGGATCTACATCGATACTGAACAGCACCTGCTTCTGCGGAGGCCCTTCGGTAAAAGGTACGAGCGCTTGGCGAAGCAGCAGCGGTACGTCGATGTTTCCACGATATTTTATCACACATTGAAAACGGTAGCGATCTTTCATTCTTGAAATAGGCGATGCAACCGGTCCAAGCACGTCAAGCGCCCTTGGCAAACCTCCATCTAGCGGGCCTAATACACCTTCTGCCGCAGCCAGTTCTCTTAGCCGCAATGCGAACTTCTCCCCAACAGAGGATAGCAGCGGGAGCTGCTCATGCGACATCGTAACGAGCACCAGTCTGCAGAAAGGCGGATATCCCATCACCCCTCTATGCTTCAGTTCTTCCCGAACAAAAGCCGCATAATCATGATGCTGTGCCGTAACCACCGCATAATGCTCTGGCGAATAGGTCTGTACAACAACCTCTCCCGGCAAATGATGTCTGCCCGCCCTTCCGGCCACTTGAGTCAATAGCTGGAAGGTGCGCTCGCCTGCCCGGAAGTCCGGCAGGTTCAGCGAGGTATCGGCTGCGATGACGCCGACAAGGGTAACAAAGGGGAAATCCAGTCCCTTCGCTACCATCTGGGTACCGAGCAGCACATCGGCCTGACGGTCGCCGAACTGCTTGAGCAGCTTCTCATGCGAGTTCTTCTCGGTCGTCGTATCGACATCCATCCGAATGACGCGGATTCCCGGGAACAGCTTCGCCAGCTCCTCCTCAACCCGCTGCGTTCCAGTACCGAAGTAGCGGATATGCTCACTAGCGCAGGAAGGGCATTCCTTCGGAGCCAGCTCTGCGTGGCCGCAATAGTGGCAGCGCAGTGCACGCGATTTCTGATGATAGGTGAGCGAGATATCGCAGTGCGGACAAGCTGCTGTATACCCGCAGGAGCGGCACATGACGAATGTCGAATAGCCTCTCCGATTGAGCAGGAGCACCGACTGCTCGCCGCGCTCCAGCCTCTCGGCAAGCGCCGCGTGCAGCCTGCGGCTGAACATCGATCGATTGCCCTCCAGCAGCTCGATTCGCATATCAATAACAGCAACCGGCGGCAGCGGACGGCCGCCGACCCGATGCGGCATCGGCAGGAGCGAGGACTCCCTTCCCGGCGCAGGAGGCCGGCTAGCCGCAGCGAACGACTCCAGCGAAGGTGTCGCCGAGCCTAATACAACGGCTGCGCCGTGAAGCCTTGCACGCTTCACAGCTACATCACGAGCGTGATACTTCGGACTCTCTTCCTGCTTATAGGAAGACTCATGCTCTTCATCAATAATAATGAGCCCGATCCGTTCGAATGGAGCGAATATCGCTGACCTTGCCCCGATCGCCACCTGAACCTGGCGACGGCGGATTTTGCGCCACTCATCATAGCGCTCGCCATTGGACAGCCGGCTATGCAGCACAGCGACGGCGTCACCGAAGCGGCCTTTGAATCTTTCGACCATTTGCGGGGTCAATGAAATCTCGGGCACCAGCACTATCGCTTGCTTGCCTTGCTCTAGACAATGCTGAATCGACTGCAAATAGACCTCGGTTTTGCCGCTGCCCGTCACACCATGCAGCAGCATCGCTTGTGATTCTCCTCTGCTTACCGTCGCCGCAATCCGTTCATAGACACCCTGCTGCTCTTCCGTCAGCGGCAGCGGCTCCGTCCGCACGAATTCGCGCCCAGCATAAGGATCACGCTGCTGCTCGACCTCCTGCAGCAGCAGCAGCCCTTTGTCAGCAAGGGCACGCACACTTGCCGCAGAGCCTCCTGCTTCAGCGAACAGCGCTTGCTGAGCAATCGGCTTGCCATGCTCCAGCATGAACGCGAGCAGCTCACGCTGCTTTCCTGCTCGAGCAGGGAACGCATCAAGCGCTTCACGAGCTGCAGCAACATCGTCAGGCGGGAATACAGTCATCACCTTACGAACGCCATGCCGGTCTTTAATTGAGGTATGCTCGAGCAGTATGCCCTCCTCCAGCGCCTCTTTCATTGCTGCGGAATACTGTGGATAGCGCTCCAGCAGCGTATCCAGCTTAACCTGCTTCTGCTTCCCGATAAATTCGCTTAGCTCTGGGGGCAGGAGCGCCGTTAGCCCGCTTCCTGCTTCCGGACTGTCCGTATTAAGGCTAATGTTGCGTTCTGCCTTGCCTTTAAGCGCCGCAGGGATCATCGCCTGAAGAGCTGTCGTCCAGGAGCAGCAATATTTGTCGCTCATCCATCTTGCCAGCTCTACGAGATCAGGCAGCAGTGGAGGAAGGGGATCTAGCAGCTCGGACACCTTCTTGAGTCGCTTCGGATCAATAGCAGCTGTCTCGGCAAGCTCGGTGACAAAGCCCTGCAGCACGCGTCCGCCAAAGGGTACGCCGACACGGCTGCCGACCTCAATCCAGCTGGCCATCTCGGCAGGAACCTCATAATCAAACGGCCGATCCGTCTGGCGGCTCGGAACGTCGACGATGACTCTGGCTATCATTCGCCATGACCTCCGACTGCTGCCATTCGCCCTGCTGCAAGCTCAAGAATACGCCTCGCAATCTCCCTCTTGGACTGAATAGGCATCGCCTTAATCAATCCAGCTGGACCGTACAGCTGCACAATATTCGTATCACCGTTGAACCCTGCACCCTCTTGGCTAACATCATTAGCTACGATGAAATCGCAGTTCTTACGATGCAGCTTATCCATCGCATAACGCTCTACATCCTCGGTCTCTGCTGCAAAACCGATCAGCACCTGATGTGTTTTGCGCTCACCCAGCGTCTGCAGAATATCAGTCGTCTTCTCCAGCTCTAGAGTAAGGCTCTCACCGTTCTTTTTCTGCTTCCGGCTATGCTTAACCGCAGGCCGATAATCAGCAACAGCCGCTGCCTTAATAACGATATCCGACTGCTCGAATCGCTCCGTCACAGCCTCCAGCATCTGCTGTGCCGATTCAATTCGCACGACTGTCACACCCGCAGGCGGCTCCACCGTCGTTCTGCCGGCTATAACCGTTACCTCTGCGCCCATTACCTTAGCAGCTTCAGCGATAGCGAATCCCATTTTGCCCGAGGAATCATTCGTCAAATATCTTACAGGGTCTAGTCGTTCTACCGTTCCTCCAGCCGTAACAAGCACTCGCTTGCCAGACAGCTTCCCCTGCCTACTAAAGAAGGAGTGAATCGCCATGACAATGTCCTCAGGCTCAGCAAGCCTGCCTTTGGCCACGTAGCCGCAGGCGAGCTGTCCTGTACCCGGCTCAACGAACATGACGCCGCGTGAAGCGAGCAGCTCCAGATTGTGAACGACCGCGGGGTGCTCGTACATATGAACATTCATCGCTGGAGCTACTATAATAGGAGATGTCGCAGCGAGCAGCGTTGTCGTAAGCATGTCATCTGCAAGCCCTGCTGCCATCTTGCCAATGGCATTAGCTGTTGCAGGAGCGATGACGATCAGATCTGCACGATCTGCCAAGTCAATATGAGATACGACCGCAGGGTCCCTCTCATCGAACGTATCGATATGCACCGGATGACGTGATAATATTTGAAGCGTTAAGGGCGTAATGAACTTGGCAGCTGATTCTGTCATGATGACATGAACCTCAGCCCCTGCCTGGACAAGCTTGCTGCACAGCGCTGCTCCCTTATAAGCTGCGATTCCGCCAGTAATGCCTAAGATGATTATTTTACCAGTTAGCATTGGTTGTCCCCCGTTATGATGCTGTTAATCTATGTATTGACTGATTAGTCCCATACCATTCGTACTTTTTCCTATCATACCATACGATTATCTGATTTGTAGCCCAATCCGGCGCTCACAACCTGAATGATTGGAAATCTCTCAACTAAATACGTATACTAGAGAATAGGAATCTTTGCTCTCCCTAATACTAACAGAGGTGAATCCATGGACGATTTAAAACAAGCCTATAAAAGGATGGGCCTTCCGGAGAATGCTTCAAAGGAAGAACTGGACAAACGCTATACGACTCTTATGCGTCAGACAAGGTCAAGGCAGCAGCAGCCAAGCGTACAGGATCAAGGTGATCCAGCAGCTGATTTCGATGAGGTTACTCGCGCTTACCGGTTCATCCTGGAATATGAGGACCGCGTCGCAGTAGAGGAATTTAATCAAAAGGAATATGGAAAATACAAAAAAATGGCGGGTCCTGCCGCAAAGCTCGATCATTTCTGGCGGTACTATAAGCTGCATGTATTTGGCGGCATTCTAGTCTTGGCTCTCATCATTTACGGCATCAACAGCTTCATCGATCATCGCGCAGAACAAGCAAGGCTTGCAAGTCTTCCTCCCATTGATCTGTCCGTTATGTATTTCGGAGAATATTTCATAGATGACGGTCAAGGCGGCACTGGCGATAATGAGCTATTGGAAGCAGCGCTTCTCGAGCAATTCCCGGAATGGAAGCGGTTTAACCTTAATCTAACCTATGTGCCTCTCGAAACCAAGGATCAGATGGATATGGCTTCCCAGCAAAAAGCAATGATTGTTCTCGCTACTGAGAAGCCGGATGTCTATATTCTGGATACGGCTACGTTTAACTGGATCGCACCACAAGGTGTTCTAATGAGCCTTGATGATATTGCGACAGGCAAAGTGAAAGAAGCTATAGACACAGACAAAGCCTTCAAGCAGAAGACAGAGGATGATCCTACTGAGCATGTATACGGCATTGATATTTCCAAAAGCTCAATTATCGGCAAGCTCCCTGCCCTTGCGAAGAACAATTACATTGTAGGCATCCGTGTCACTTCAGAGAAAGTGGACAACGGCTTGTATTTCATCGATAAATTTTTGCAAAATGAATAGTCAATAACCCAACAAGCTCGCCCTGCAAGCAGCGCACTAAGCGTCTGCGAGCAGGGCGAGCTTTTGTCATGCTGTATCAGAAAAAAATGACCCTTCAATAAGGACTTTAATTCCTTATTCACCAAGAGAATTCAAGATGTGGGCAATGCCCGCAAGTCTTAAGGCCTTTTTTTCCTTATACGGTAATCTGCTGCCGCTGCTCCTGACATTATTGCGCTATCGCTCCAATCCCTCTACTATACAGCTCCAGACCCAACTACAAGGAAAACAGGTTCTCTAATAGAGAAATTTATGCAGCATAGCACTTCACTCGAATGAACCAATCATCCTTAAGTGACAGCTCATCCAATCCCACCGAACGCTTCTCACACAAGCTAACATACACTCTCCGCTCAGTTAAAGAAGTCTTCAATCTCATCCATGCTTTTTCGAGCTCTGTTGTTCAGTGCTTTTTTATCTCTCAGCTCGAATTGCTGCAGCTCATGACCAGGATCGAGAACGAGAGGCTTAATCATAATATTGTCCAGCAGCTGCAGCGTTTGTTGGAGATAGCTGTACAAAAGCTCCCTAGACGCCGTTTTTTTGAACATTGTGATCACGCTCAGCATCGACTCCGCATACATCAGCTTGACCAAGCTGTCTGCCCCCATAATATGCCTTGATGCAAATACCATTATATTATCCAGAATGAGAGGATTCTGATGATACTTCGCTATCGCTTCCAAGCCTACTACTGCATTCCAATTCATAATCGATAATTCTTTGCTATACTGTTCTATCATCTCGTTATACCACTGCGCTTCTGTATCTGGTGCGATCTCATAACTCTTATATTGCGCAAACACACCTTCACGGTGCATCTGAACGACACTGCCCTTATGCTGCATGAACAGCTCCTTGGCTATCTCTGTGTTGTCTTCCATGTAATCACCACGTTCATTATTTATTAGTCATGAGGCCCATACCTCATTGTGCTCCCCAGCCATTCACTAGCATCTCTCCACTTTACCTTCCTAGTGCTCTGTTCAGGCATTCATTCAACCCTCTTTATATTAGAATTGTGCAGCATCCGGAATCCTATTTTATACCAAATCCACCTATGTGGGTCCTTCCTATTCGATAAATAATCGAGGAGAGACAGATTCCAAGCAGCAGGCCCGATAGAGATGAAACGACAAGAATGCCAATGATATTCGTGCTTGAGGTAAATAGGAGCTTCAGAAGGACAGTTAGCACGGCAATTACTAGAACGATAAGCCAATACCGGAATTTGTGCTTCCAATGAAGCTGCACAGCATCCACCGCAGGGCGGCTCCTCTTCAGAAGCAGTCCTAACCATACCGCTTGCACGGCTAGTCCCGTCAAAGACAAGGAGTGCTGCAGCCACTTGAATATAGGGATGCCTAGCAGCTCCTCCCTCAGCATAGCAAACTTACCTACGGACATACCGGACGCATGGGTGAATCCATCTATTAGAACATGCGAATAAAAGCCTATTATGACAGACAGCAGGAATACGATCCATGATCGCTCGCTGTTCAGCCCCCATCGACCAACAAGGGACTGAGCTCTCGCATCAAGCTGAGCGTAACTTGGCAGATTATCGGCCACAGCCTGCTTAATCCAATAGTGAAAAAGAAAAGCAAATAAAATGCAGAGTGGAATAGCCTGCAAAAACAGTCCCTTCGTCGTATGTCCAATACTCTGATAAGGCTCCAGCCAGATGAAATATTCGAAGTCGGGTGACATGCTGCCGAGAATTAAGCCCGTTAGACTCACATATCTAGGTCGGACTAGAGCAAGTGGAGCAGCATACAGCGGATGGGCAAAAGTAAAAGGCATCGGCTGATCCTCCTTTTTTCTTGTCTTCTACTCTTTTATTGAGTCCTGTTCTATATTCTATTAATGAATTGGCATATCCTTTCCAGCATAAAAAACAACCGAAAGGGGCTCCCCCTTCCGGTTATACGTATTTCATCAGCAGGCTCTCCACATGATGCAGATGCTGCTTCATATGCAAGGAGGCGAGGTCCGCTTCCTGATCAGCTACCGCTTGCAGAATAGCGGAGTGCTCCTCGTACAGCCGCTGCGCCACCGAACGGTTCGCATACAGCTCAACTCGGCGTATATCACGAATAGCGATCTCCAGCTGATTCGTAATCGATTCGAATAATCGCACTAATATGGAATTGTGCGTCGCTCTGGCAAGTGTAAGATGGAACAAGAGATCTGTGCGCTCGCCTTCTAGATCATCGCCGACCGCTTTCTCCATATCGAGTACAAGACAGCCCAGCAGCTCCAGATCCTCATCTGTGCGTTTGACCGCAGCAATAGCAGCATTCGATACCTCAAAGGATTGACGCGCCTCAAGCAGCTCAAGCAGCGTCTCTCTGTTCATCCGAAGCGACTCCAGCTCCGGCATTTGGGTGTCGGACAGGGTCGTACGAAGCACGGTGCAGCCCCCGCCCTGCTTAATTTCAATAAGTCCCATCGCCTTTAACGCACTTAGCGCTTCCCTTGTTGTGGAGCGGCCAACGCCGAATTGCTCCGACATGTCCTTGGTGGAAGGCAGCTTATCTCCTGCCCTCAGCTTGCCGTCTATAATAAGGCCCTTAATCTGCTCGGTTATTTCTTCATAATGATTGCGCTTAGTCAATCGGTTTACTTGCACTGGCAACAGCCCTCCTGCACTAACCTACAATAAGAGCATAGACGACGCCTGGTCCGTGAACGCCAATCGTTAAGTCATTCTCAATATCAGCCGAGCGGCTTGGACCCGATATGAAATGAATGCCTGCAGGCAGGTTCTCACGGCCTGCCTGATCGAAATTCACCAATATTTCGCCTAGACGCGTCTTCAATCGCTCAAGAGGAATAATAACGATTAATGCGGTCGGAAGCAAGCTGACTGATCTTCCTTTGTCTTTGGAAGACAGGACTGTCACAGAGCCCGTATAAGCAGCCGCATAATCAGCAACAACGACGCCGAAATCCGCTTCCGCTGCGCGCGCCTTCCAATATTGCTCGGGGTCGCTGTTCCATACAGATACGGATACATCCTCCATCGCCTTTTCAAGTCCGAGCGCATTAAGCTCGGGCTGGTTCTGACGGATGATATACCGTGCGCTAAGCTCCTTCGCCTTGTTCGTAATAAATTGCTTAGCTGCATCCATATCCGCCAAGCGTGCAACATGACCGCCGGCAGCTCTGAAGTTGCCGCTGAACCGTTCGATACGCTCCTCCAGCGGCCACTCATAGACGTTCCAGAAATCAGGAGCCCCGCGATAAGGATGCTCCGGCTTCTCTAATGTACGAGGACGCTTCAGCTTCTGCGCGATGCTGTTCATGAAAGCATCCTGCTTCGCTCGTGAGATTGCCTCTTGCTCATCCAGCCATTGTTGATGCGTATCAGCCATGTCCATGCCCCCCTCTTCCACCGTTTTCTCTATCCCTCACTAGAGCTTCCATTCGTTCCTGCATGCCCGTGTCAACGCCCCTGAGCCCATGACGGAGCTCCTCCTCCAGCGTATTCCATTTGTCGCGGAACGAATCCTTAGGTAGGCTAGGTGCTATCCGGTACGTATTCCAGCCTTTGAGCGGACCAAGCTTTATCGGAATGCCGCCGTCGCGAACGACGAGCTTTTGGCCAAGCTTGCCAAGCTTCAATACACCCTTGAATCGCTTGGCGCTGCCCATCACAGCAGCGAAGCCCTTCATGCCGATCGCCTCCAGCTTATCGCCATGCCCCTCCTCAAGCTTCCTGCGGCGCAAGTAAATGAGCATTTCATGCAATGGAATCTTCACAGGACAAGCCTCGTAGCACGCTCCGCATAGACTCGAGGCGTTCGCAATATCATCCCACTCCGCTACATTCTTCTTAAGAGCTGGAGTCAGTACGGCACCGATTGGTCCGCTATACGTACCGCCGTAGGCATGACCGCCAATATGCCGATATACCGGGCAAGCATTCAGACAGGCGCCGCAGCGGATGCAGTTCAGCAATTCTTGGAATTCTGGATCGCCCAGCTGCAAGGAACGGCCGTTATCTACAATAATAATATGCATTTCATCCGGACCGTCGGCATCAACCTCGCGTCTTGGCCCTGTTATGCCAGACATATATACAGTCAGCTTCTGGCCGGTAGCAGAGCGTGGAAGAAGTGTCGCCATCACTTCCAGATCAGACCAGGAAGGAATAATACGCTCCATCCCCATGAGTGTAATTTGCGTCTTCGGTACGGTCGTTACCATACGCGCATTGCCTTCATTCTCGAACAATACCATAGAGCCGGTCTCCGCAATTGCGAAGTTGCAGCCTGTCATGCCGATATCGGCCTCGAGAAACTTCTCCCGCAGCTTCTTGCGTACGTAGCCCGCCAGAATGGATGTATCGGGCTCAAGCGTCTCGCCAGCATCCTTGGATAGGAGCTCTGCTACCTGATAGCGGTTCTTGTGAATAGCCGGAATAATAATATGCGATGGTGTCTCGCCCGCCAGCTGGATGATATATTCACCGAGATCCGTCTCGATAGCCTCCACGCCGATCGATTCCAGCTCATGATTGAGGTGAAGCTCCTCGGTTACCATCGACTTGGACTTCACGACAGTCTTCGCCTGCTTGCGCTGAGCGATCTCAAGAGACAGCTTCACTGCCTCCGCAGACGTCTCTGCAAAATGCACATGAACGCCGTTAGCGCGAGCATTATCAGCGAATAGATTCAAGTAATAATCCAGATAAGCAATCGTATGCAGACGAATCTGCTTGCCCCGCTCCCGCCATTCCTCCCAATTGCCATGCTCCTCAGCAGCTGCTTTTTTGCCGCCCCGCAGCCGTTCGGTAGTGAACTTGACTGCCTTGCGGAGAAAATCATCGTTCAGCGCCAGATCCGCTCTGCCTTTTACCGTCGAAGCTGTTCCTGTCGTGCTCATGCGTGCTTCACTCCTTCATATAAAAGCTCAGCCAAATGCATCACCTTCACCGGCTCATCGCGATAACGCAGATTGCCAGCAATATTCATCAAGCAAGCCATATCGAGTCCAACCAGCACCTCTGCCTCGGTCTCCAGCACATGGTCAACCTTCTCCGTCACCATCGCTCCCGAGATGTCAGCCATCTTGATCGCGAACGTACCGCCGAAGCCGCAGCAATCCTCAGCGAAGGGCAGCGGAACGAGCTCCAGACCTCTTACATTGCGCATCAGCTCAAGCGGCTCCTCCTTAACCCCTAGCAGCCTGCTGCCATGGCAGGACGGATGATAGGTCACTTTATGGGGATAGACAGCTCCAAGATCCTTCACACCGAGCACCTGCACAAGAAATTGAGTGAATTCATACGATTTACTCTGCAGCTTCTCCGCTCTTCTGAGCATTACCGGGTCATTCTCGAACAGCTTCGGATAATGATGAATCATCCCTGTACAGGAACCCGATGGAGAAATGACGAAGTCGCTGTCCTCAAAAGCATCCAATATCGTTGCAGCCGAAGTCCTCGCCTCTTCCCAGTAGCCGCTGTTGAACGCAGGCTGACCACAGCAGGTCTGCACGGTCGGGAATTCCAGAAGAATACCGTACTTCGCCAGCAGCCGCACCATTGCTTCCCCTACACGGGGATAGATTGCATCACTTAGACAGGTGATAAATAATGATACCTTCACCTTACAGCACCTCACATTAATTGATGGATGTGTCACTCGTATAATCAGTAATATTATCAGGTTATCAGACAAGTTGAACGAGCAAGCCAGTCGTTCTCAGAACGACTGGTCTCGCAATAACCACTATCTGTTTGCGTCTTCATTCATTAATTCATAAAGGCATTAAACGGTATTCACTTGAATGCTCCTTGCCTTCAATTGCGCAACTGTCTCCTCTGAAACACGGCGGTCGGTTACGATGGTATTCACTTCAGCTAGATCAGCAACATGAGTGAAGGCCTGCACGCCGAATTTACTGGAATCCGCAAGCAGAATGACTTCATCTGCAATACCGATCATTTTCAGCTTAATGCGTGCTTGCAGCTCATTCGATTCACTGATGCCCCGATCTAGATGAACGCCTTTGCACGAGAGGAACAGCTTATCTACGTAATACGCATCAAGCGATCTTTCAGCCAGAGGACCAACGTAGGATAAGGAGCGCGAAGCGAGAAGACCGCCGGTCGAGATGACCTCGATCTTCTCCTTGCTGCTCAGCTCTACAGCTACCTTAATCGAATTGGTTAGAACCGTCAGTGGAATATCCGGTAGGTTGGAAGCCATGTACCAAGCAGTTGAGCTGGCATCCAGAACGATACGGTCTTTGGGATTGATCAGCTTAATCGCTTCCTGCGCAATCCGTTTTTTCTCGTCCGCATGAGTAATTTCCCGTTCCGCATATGGCGTCTCCGGCTGCAGCTCCTTCACACTGACTGCTCCTCCGTGAGATCGCCGCAGCTTGCCCGCTTGCTCCAGCCGATCCAGATCCCGTCGAATCGTCTCCTCCGTCACCATGCAGAGCTCACTGAGCTCCGATACCCGGATACTGCCTCTGTCGTTCACCAGCTCAACTATTTTCTCATAACGCTCCGCTACCAGCATAGCCTACCTCTTTCTAAACCTATATTATTGCGCGAGCAGTCCAGTCACCTGCAGGAAGCTTCCGTACGCTTCTTGCCAGGCTTCCTTCTGCTCGGGCTCGTAATGGACGACCGGGAAAGAATTCCGAATGACAGTGCGCGCCTCCCATATATCTGCAAGCTCGCCTTGCGCAATCCATTGCACGACCATATTGCCAATTGCACTGCCCTCAGTCGGACCTGCCCACACCGGCTTGCCAATCGCATTCGATGTCCACTGGCATAGCAGCTGATTCTGAATGCCGCCTCCAACCATATGCAGACCGCTGAATTGCTGCTCAGACAGCTGCTCAGTCATTTCCAACACATACCGATATTTTAAAGCCAAGCTCTCTAATATACAACGCACAATTGCTCCTGGCCCCTCTGGCGCCTGCTGGCCCGTCTGACGGCAGTATTGGCTAATGCGTGAGCTCATATCTCCTGCATGAAGGAACAACGCGTCATCTGGCTCAATGAACGCCTGGAATGGCTTAGCCTCGTCAGCCAGCCTAACCAGCTCGGGGAATGAATATTCCTGCCCAATACGATCCCATTCGCGCTTAAGCTCCTGCAATATCCATAAGCCCATAATATTTTTGAGCAATCGGAATGTTCCGTCCACGCCGCCTTCGTTAGTGAAGTTAAGCTTGAACGCCTGCTCATTAATAACCGGAGCACCCACCTCAGTCCCCATAAGCGACCAAGTGCCGCAGCTTAGGTAAGCGAAGCTTCGTTCCGTTGCCGGTACGGCCGCAACAGCTGAGCCCGTATCATGCTCCGCTACTGCAATAACTGGAATGGATGTTATACCAAGCTCGTTAGTAACAGATGAACGAAGCTTCCCAGCCTGCGCACCAGGGTGTACAATCTCACCGAACATCGATGGAGACAAGCCAAGCTTCGCTATTAATTCGGAATCCCAATCTCCAATAATCGGGTTATACAATTGGGTTGTAGTCGCGTTTGAAAATTCATTCAGCAGCTCACCTGTCAGATAATAACGGAGCAAATCAGGAATCATCAGAAACTTGCTCGCATCACGCAACGCGGAATTGCCTACCTTCTTCAACGCTGCTAGCTGGTAGATAGTGTTAAAGGTTAAAAATTGAATACCCGTCCGTTCGAAAATATACGATTGCGGGATGTCAGCGAATACCTGCTCCATCATCCCTTCCGTATGCCGATCACGGTAGTGGTAGGGGTTGCCGAGCAATTCGCCATGGCTCCCTATTAATCCGAAGTCTACAGCCCAAGTATCAATACCGATGCTCAGAGGCGTAACACCCTGATGCTTCGCCTTAAGCAGCCCCTGCTTGATCTCATGATACAAGCGAAGAACGTCCCAATGGAGACGCTCCCCTATTTGTACCGGATCATTAGAGAACCGGTGAATTTCTTGTACCTCAATCTTGTTATTGACAAGGCGCCCGAGCAGCGCCCTTCCGCTGCTCGCCCCAATGTCATAAGCGAGAATGGTCACCAGCTGGCACCACCCTTGCCTCTCACTAGAATATCTTGACCATAGCTGCTGCTTAAGTAAGCTTTCATTGGATCAAGCGGCAGACCCTGCTCCTCACGAATCGCATGCAAGAGCGGCGTCACATCGAATTCAAAGGCACGACGAACCGCATCTTCAGCGCCAAGCACATCATTGCGTTGCTGTGCATCCGCTACTTCCTCATGGTTAATAAGGAGCGCCTTCGCGAATTGCGTCTGTACATTCAGTACGGAACGAAGCATCGCAGGAATCTTTTGCTCAATGTTATGCGACTGGTCAATCATATAGGCAATATTATTCACTGTATTGCGGATGCCGCTATCGGAATCTCGTCCCGCAAGCAGAATTTGATAGAAAATAAGGTAGAGCTCATAAGGGTTAATAGATCCAACAATCAGATCATCGTCTGCATATTTGCGGCTGTTGAAATGGAATCCGCCTAGACGGTTCTCATCAATCAGATAAGCAACGATGTGCTCAATGTTCGCCCCTGGAAGATGATGCCCTGTATCTACAAGCACCTCTGCTTGAGGACCGAGCTTTTGCGCCAGATTGTACGCCATCCCCCAATCCGCTAGATCGGTATGATAGAAAGCTGGCTCGAAGCATTTGTATTCAATCAGCATACGCATCTGAGGCGTCATTGCACTGTACATTTCGCTCAGCGCTTCCTGCATCCATCTTTTGCGGCTGCGAATATCCGCTTGTCCTGGATAGTTCGTGCCATCTGCGAACCATAGGCTGATATCACGCGAGCCCGTCTCTTTGGCAATGTCTACGCACTCCAGCAAGTGATCCGTTGCCTTGCGGCGAATAGCAGCGTCGGAATTCGTTACGCTCCCGAGCATGTAGTCATCCTCTTGGAACAGGTTCGGATTAATCGCGCCAATAGACAGTCCCAGATTCTCCGCATGGCTTCTCAGCTTGCTATAGTCGTCTACTTTATCCCAAGGAATATGAATAGCAACAGATGGAGCAAGGCCTGTCAGAGCGTGAACCTGCGCTGCATCATCGAATTTCTCGAACGGCGTGCGTGGAACACCGACCTTTTGGAAGTTTTTGAAGCGAGTTCCTGAATCTCCATAGCCCCATGATGGAGTTTCAATTTGCAGCGCTTTCAACTGCTGCTTCACTGCATCAAGATTAACTCCTCTTGCTTGCTGTTGTTCCTCGAATAACGAATACGCACGATCAGTCATATTCAACATCCTTTCCGTCAGATGAGCTGGTTATTATTTAATGGGATAAGCCAAAATGGACATTAGTGCATTCTCTGCTTGTGTGGAATCTAGACGGCTGTACTGCACGACAACCGGAACATCACTGTTCACCTCAATGGCGTAAGGAACGCCGACTGGAATCGGCTTTCCTTCTTTCACCAAAGAGCTGGTACGGATATGCTTCGTGCGTCTCGCCGGTATAACTACAAGGATATCCTCCATGGGGTCCCTGTCTTCGAAAAAGATCGTAAACCGAAGCATCGCCTCTTCAGAGGAGCAGTTCAAGACGCAAACCGACTCATGACTGAGCAATGCGCCCGAGCTCGTCTCCGGGATGTAGCCATCGGGAATGAACCAATGCTTCTCTCCACGCGCCTTATACATATCCGCATAGTCCCCCTTTTATCTTGTAAATGCTGCTGGAACGCCGCCATCAATTGTCAGCATGCAACCTGTCGTTTTGTCTGATTTGGAAGATGCGAAGAATGCGATTCCTTCAGCGATATCCCTAGGATAAATGTTCACCAGCAGCGTTGTCCGCTTGCGGTAATGCTCTTCCAGCTGATCCGGCTCAATACCGTAAGCTGCTGCACGCTCATTGCGCCAATTGCCGTTCCAGATCGCAGAGCCTTGCAGGATGGCATCTGGCAGAATCGTGTTGACACGAATGCCGAACTCGCCGCCTTCTGCAGCAATACAACGAGCCAAATGAGCCTCTAGCGCTTTAACGGAGCTGTACGCCGTTACGTTTTTACCTGCGTACACGGAGTTTTTAGAGCCAATGAATACCATGTTACCGCCGATCGCTTGCTCCTTCATCAGCTTGAACGCTTCACGTGCTACGAGGAAATAGCCTGTACCAAGCACATTCACGTTCAGATTCCATTCTTTCAAGGATGTTTCATCGAATGGACTCGAAGTTGCAAGTCCTGCATTGTTGACGATAATATCGACGCCGCCGAAGGCTACAGCTGTATCTGCATAAGCAGCCATAATTTGCTCTTCACTCGTTACATCCATTTTAACTGCAATGGCACGGTTTTCGCCAAACTTTTCATTAATCTCAGCAGCAACCCTCTGTGCGCCTTCCAGATTAAGATCTGCAAGCACGACATGTGCACCCTCGGATACGAGTCTACGTGCTGTTTCACTGCCGATGCCACCTGCGCCGCCAGTAATAAAAGCGATTTTGCGGGAAAATTCTGCTTCTGCTGGAGCGAGGCTCAGCTTGTAAAGCTCAAGCGGCCAATATTCAACGTTGTAGGATTCGTTCTCGCTTAGGGATACGAAAGCTCCTAGAGCTGTTGCACCTCTCATACAAGCAATCGCACGGTGGTACAATGCGCCGCTCACCTTCGAGTTAGCCCAGCTTTTACCAGTGTTGATCATCCCTACACCCGGAATAAGAATAACACGCGGTGCTGCTTCGAACATGACATCGCCTTCGTTTTTGTTGCGTTCAAAATAAGCAGCGTATTGCTCTTTGTAAGCAGCAATGCTCGATTGCAGCTTCGCTTTCAATCCGTCAATATCATCTGCATTAGGCGTCCAATCTACGAAGAGCGGAACTACCTTGGTATGCACAAGATGGTCAGGGCATGCTGCGCCAACTTGGGACAAGGTCGGTGAATCTACACCGCCTACGAAGGACAGAACATCAGCACCGTCATCGAAGGTAAGAATCATTTTCTTCGCATCGCTCACTGCTCCACGAACGGTTGGCATTACTTGTGCAGCAATGCTTCTGCGAACATCCTCAGCAAGTGCAGCATGCTTCACACCACCGAACTGCTTCGCTTCGTTCACGCGTGCTTCGATGTAGCTCTCTGCTTCCGTAATAATTTCAATCGTCTTCGCGTAGCAAGCTTCAGACGTTTCACCCCAAGTAACAAGACCATGCTTCTCCATCAGGACAAGCTCTGCCTTCGGGTTAGCAAGAACGCCTTCAGCAATCATTTTGGATAGCGTAAAGCCTGGACGAACATAAGGAACCCATACGAAGCGGTCGCCGAATATTTCGCGAGCCACTGCCTTGCCGTTATCCGCACAGCATAAGCTTATAATAGCATCAGGATGCGTGTGATCCACATGCTTGAATGGTAGGAATGCGTGAAGCAAAGTTTCAATAGAAGCGCGTGGATGCTTCGAATCTATCATACAATTTACGAGGTAAGCTACCATGTCCTCATCAGACATTTCTGGGCGTTCGAACAAAGGACGGATATCATCCATGCGAAGACCAGTGAAATTGCCTGCTTTCATAGAAGCAAGGTCAGAGCCGCTGCCTTTCACATACATCACTTCGACATCACGACCGCGGAAATCCTTCACAGTTGTTTTGCTGGAAGTATTGCCCCCGCCCCAATTACATACCCGACGATCCTCGCCAATAATGTTGGAACGATAGACTAGCTCATCAAGTCCCTCTTGAAGCTGCGATGCTTTGGATTGATCCCACAAACTTTGTACCATTTTGTTTGCCCTCCGGTTTCGTGTTTGTTTTTGCTTGTTTTCATATTATCATATTTGTTTATGTTTGAATATATGTTTTTCAAAGATAAACGGAAATATAAATAGGGACTGTCGCAAAATGTTAAACAAGGCTGCTGCGCAGACGAATGTTCTTACGATCGCTGTTGTTTCCGGATGACTTGAACAATATGCTTCGGTTGTCATCCGGAAACAAAGGCGCACGCTGACGCTTCTCCAGAATCATTCGTCAGCTCCGCTGCTCTCTAACTAGCTCGAAGCATACTTCAGTTATTTGATGATAACAATCAAATCGTAGGGCAAGATGATATTTATACTATTTAAAATAAGTATAGAGATTTTTGTGAGCTGCATGATATCCAATAAGAGATGATCTTATCAATTGATATTAAAGCTTTATACAACTGACGAAGAACGATACATTCACAAACAATAACCCGCCTTTCCGAAGGCGGGTTTAGTCAAATTCTAATAATATTCTAGAAAAAAGCAGCCGGGTAGAGCAACTCGCCTGACGTCTGCGCAAGCTCACCCTTACGCAGCTCGCATACCATGAATACCTCATCAGGAACCTTGAACTGCAACAGTTCAAGTCCATGAGTGCGAGCAGGCTCGAAGCCGAACTTAGGATAATAAGTCGGATGACCAATGAGAAGCACTAGCCCATAACCGAGTTCCTTTGTTCTCTTCAGCCCTACCTTCATTAGTTGCGAGCCTATCCCCTGTTTCTGAGAACTCGGCTTAACCGCAATAGGAGCAAGAATGATAACCTCATGCTTATGCTCATCGTCAACAACCACAGCTTTACTTAGCAAGATATGCCCTGCAATTTCACCTTCAAGCTCAGCTACAATTGACAGCTCCGGCACAAATCCAGCTGAAGCACGAATGCGTCCTACCAGCTCCGATTCATCGTGCCTATTATCAAAGGCTTCATAATGGAGGGCATACACCCCACTATAATCTTGCTCTGCTTCCGTTCGTATCGTTAACATGCATATACCTCCTTAACAATAGCTCAAAAAAAAGAGCGCAGGGAAAGTCCGGAAAGGACAATCTCTACACTCTCTGAATCAGAACAATTTAGTCATTGAAATCGGTAGTTTGAACTACAACGATATCATGATAAATTTCCTCCAGTGCAACACCGACGAACTTACGTGCCTTCGGATTGCGAAGCTCTGATTTCTCACCATTGCGAAGCATACGAGCGCGTCTCGAAGCTGCAACAACCAAGGAATACTTACTGTCTACTTTCTTAACCATTTCATCAATAGATGGATACAACATAACCAATCACCCCGCTCATGCTTTCTCAATTGCCGCCGGCAATTCCGTCAAATGGGAGTAATAGCGATCCCTACGGCAATGTTCGGCAACAATTATACTTTGAATACGATGACATGCAGCATCAATCTCATCATTCACAACTGCATAATCATAATGTCGAAGCAGATTGATCTCTTCTACGGCAACTGTCATACGATGGTTGATCGTATCCTGTGTCTCAGTTCCACGGCCAGTTATCCGCTGCTTAAGCTCATCCAGTGATGGAGGCATAAGAAACACAAATACACCTTGCGGGAACTTCTCCTTCACCTTCAGAGCACCCTGGACCTCAATCTCCAGAATGACGTCTTTGCCACTCTCAATTGTGCGTTCCACAAAATCACGCGGAGTTCCGTAACAGTTCCCGACGTATTCCGCATGCTCCAGCAAGGCATCATGCGCAATCATATCCTGGAATTGCTCTCTTGACTTGAAGAAGTAATTAACGCCATCAAGCTCACCTTGCCGCGGCGCACGTGTCGTCGCAGATACGGAGTATACGAGCTCGGGCATTTTTTTGCGAAGAACGGAGCATACCGTCCCTTTTCCAACTCCGGATGGCCCGGACAATACAATTAACAATCCCTTATCCATAATACTCCCCGTACTATTCGTCGTTATCATCATCCTTGGTCGATAAACGATGCGCTACCGTCTCCGGCTGCACCGCCGATAGAATGACGTGGTCGCTGTCTGTAATAATAACAGCACGCGTGCGTCTTCCGTAAGTTGCGTCAATCAGCATATGACGATCCCGCGCTTCTTGAATAATCCGCTTAATCGGAGCCGATTCCGGACTTACGATTGATATGATGCGGTTTGCAGAAACGATGTTGCCAAATCCAATATTAATCAATTTAATAGCCAAAGTCAGGTTCCCCCTCCGGTCTTCCTCGTGCAACTGCCCGAATAAACAAAATCTATTTATGAATGTTTGGACGATGAGGATGATAAATCATCTGCCAAATAAAGACAGAACCATTGCACTATTGTTGACGAAAAAAGTCCGGAGCATACGCTGTCCGCTGCGCTTAGCGGCAAACGCATCCGATCTGATTACTGCCTGTCCTTAAGTACCCACACGCCTGCAGCTACTCATTGTTCCTTATTTTAATTGATTTTGAAGCTGTGAACAAGTCAAAAAGCAAAATCAGGGGAAAAATCCCCTGATTCGCTCCCTAAAGCAGGGATTACCCTCGCTTCACACCTGACTTCTCCCACACATACTCCGTCAATTGAACAGCCATGTCATAGAACATGAACGGTGTCATGAAGTATATTCCTTTGAAATGATCAATCGCGTGATCGAGCAGTTCTTTGGCAATTTTCACGCCTTCCGCACGCCCTGCTTCACCTTCAAGACCAGCCATCCGGGTAAGCACCTCATTTGAGAGCTGAATTCCTGGTACTTCATTGTGCAAATATTCGGCGTTGCGACCGCTAGCCAGCGGCATAATGCCTAGGAATATGGGAACAGACAGATGCTTCGTCGCTTCTGCCATACGTACGATTAACTCCGGCTCATAGACTGGCTGTGTCATAATATAATCTGCGCCAGCTGCTATTTTGCGCTCCAAGCGTTGTACGGCCTTGTCCAAATGCTTAACGTTAGGATTAAAGGCTGCTCCAACTACGAACTTAGCCTTCTGCTTCAGCGGTTTGCCAGAGAAGGCAATGCCTTCGTTCAGCTGCTTAATCATTCGAATCATCTCGAAGGAAGTCAGATCATATACCGAGCTTGAATCGGGCAGGTCGCCGAAGCGGGCAGGATCGCCGGTTACAGCAAGCACATGATCAATGCCAAGGGCATCTAATCCCATCATATGCGATTGAGTACCAATTAAATTACGGTCACGGCACGCAATATGCACAAGCGGACGGAATCCGATCTTCTCCTGAACGAGTGCCGCTAGAGCAAGATTACTCATGCGAGTTACTGCGAGTGAATTGTCCGCCATCGTAATCGCATCCGCCCCACAAGCCTTGAGTGCAGCTGCTCCGTCCATGAACTTGCGAATATCAAGATCACGAGGCGGGTCCAGCTCCACAATTACCGTATGACGTTCCTGTACAATATCAACGATTGTTGGGATAGCAGTCTCGCCATCGTCTGCTCCTGACACTACGACACTCTTCGGTTCAGCAGCAGCGACAGCAGGCTTAGCGACTTCAATTACTTCGACAATACCAGCAGCGTCCGCCTTGCTTGTATTCGTCTGAGGGACATAATCCTTCAGAACAGCT
The DNA here is from genome assembly GCF_059686975.1 of Paenibacillus xinjiangensis. Classification (NCBI taxonomy): domain Bacteria; kingdom Bacillati; phylum Bacillota; class Bacilli; order Caryophanales; family Paenibacillaceae; genus Paenibacillus; species Paenibacillus xinjiangensis. The sequence goes on from NZ_JCAALS010000027.1 coordinate 71,196, forward strand.
GCCATTGCAGCTACATGCTCAGGAGTAGTACCACAGCAGCCCCCAACAATGCGGGCACCGCGATCCGCGAATCTTTTGGCCGATTCTGCAAAATACTCCGGACCTGCCGAGTACGTATATTTGCCATCTACATAATCGGGAATACCCGCATTTGGGAACACGGATAACGGCAGATCTATTCTGCCCTCTATCGCATCAATGGAACGCATGATGCCATTCGGGCCGCTCCGACAGTTGAAGCCGACAACGTCAGCTCCCTCTGCCTGAAGAAGATCGAAAGCCTGCTTAAGATCAACGCCATCCTTCGTACGTCCAACATCCTCAACTGCAAACTGACAGATGACTGGCACATCCGATAGCTTGCGAGCAATACGAAGCGCCAGAAGCATTTCGGACATATCATAGAACGTTTCAAGGAGCAATCCATCAACGCCTTCGCTAAGCATTGCATCCATCTGACGCTCAAAGGCATTGTTCAAGTTAGCGGTGCGGATGTTCTTGAGCTTACCCGCGCGGATAGAGCCGACAGCCCCTACCACATAGGCATCAGAACCGACAGCAGAGCGCGCTATTCGCACGCCTGCACGGTTAATCGCTTCCATTTCTGTGTCCAATCCGTATATAGCCAACTTCTCTAGGTTGGCCGAGAATGTATTCGTCTCAATCACCTGCGCACCCGCTTCATAATATCTGCGGTGAATGTTCTCAATGACATCGGGACGAATTGTATTGAATTCCTCATAGGAAACGCCGATAGGGAAGCCCATCTGATACAGATAGGTTCCCATCGCGCCATCCCCTGTCAAAATACGCTGCTGAAGCGACTCTCGCAAATCCAGCTTCACATCGCTGCTTATACCACCCATAGCAAGACCCATCCTACAAGGAGCCGCGGAATACTTCTGCCGCAGGTCCAGTCATATAGACGTGATTGTCTGACTCGTTCCACTCAATGAGGAGATCTCCGCCTTTGAGCGATACAGTCGCTGTACGGTCTGTCAGTCCATTCAATACGGAGGAGACGACTGTCGCGCAAGCGCCGGTACCGCAAGCGAGAGTCGGACCAGCTCCACGTTCCCATACACGCATATCGGTATGAGTCCGGGATTTAACCGTTACGAATTCCACGTTAATCTTACGTGGGAACAATGGATGAGTCTCCAGCTTCGGCCCCCATGTTGCCAGGTCGAAGCTAGCAGCATCGTCTACATAAATAACACAGTGCGGATTACCCATAGATACTGCTGTGAAGCGGAATTCGCGTCCGTCCACCTCGATTGGGTGCTCAACAACCCTTTCTGCATCAACCGTAGTTGGTACTTGTAGTCCGTTCAAGATCGGGGCTCCCATATCAACGCGAACTGTCTGAACCTTGCCGCCCTCTGTTGTCAGTTGTACGGTTTGAGCGCCTGCGCCAAGTGTTTCAATAGTAAGCTCTTCTTTATCGGTTAGACCGTTATCATACACATATTTCGCTACGCAGCGAATAGCATTGCCGCATTGCTCCGCTTCAGAGCCGTCAGAGTTAATAATGCGCATCCGAAAGTCTGCGATGTCTGAAGGTAGAATATATACGAGTCCATCGGCTCCAATTCCAAAAAATCGGTTGCATAGCTGGGTGGCCAGCTCAGCCGCATTGCCTGGAAGCTGCTGCTCTCCGGCAACCACGATAAAATCATTTCCCAATCCGTTCATTTTCGTAAACTTCATTAATAAGGCACTCCCTTTGCTACAGCTTTCGGTATGAATAAGCTATCATTTTTTATTTTAGCATACCGTAAAGCAGGGAGAAACGCTATTCATAATTTGCTTCATCTTTTGCATTCTTTGCGAGCTTTTATACATTTTTATATTTGAAGGATAATTTCGTAGATTTGTTTTTCGGCTTACTTGTACCGAGCACGCTGCCAATTCCCATTAGGAAAGTAGGGATTCCTGCGGCTACGAACACGAGACACCATTCACGGAAGTCCAGTGGGACTGTCTTGAATATCGGCTGCAGCTCTTTAATGTAGAGCACGCCAATCATAAGCACAAGTGATGACAGAACCGCCAGCACCAAATATTTGTTCTGAAACGGATTGCGGTGGAAGATCGAGCGAGAGCTGCGGCAATCGAAAACATGAATAAGCTGGGCGAGCACCAACGTCGCGAATGCGACCGTCTGCGCCTTGATAAGCTGCTGAGGGCTGTCTGGCGCTACATTCAGCGTAATCCAGAAGGCGCCTAACGTACATACGCCTATCAGGATGCCACGGCTAATAATTTTCCAACCCAGCCGCCTTGCGAATATGCTTTCTTTTGCCGAACGCGGCTTCTGCTTCATGAGATCCTTCTCTGCCTGATCTACGCCTAGCGCCATCGCCGGCAGGCCATCCGTCACCAGGTTGACCCATAATATCTGAATCGGGATAAGCGGAAGCGGCAGTCCAGCCATCATCGCTAGGAACATGGTCAATATTTCACCGACATTAGATGCTAGCAGATAACGAATGAACTTGCGGATATTCTCGTAGATGCTCCGCCCCTCTTCTATCGCTGCTACTATTGTAGAAAAGTTATCGTCGCTAAGGACGAGTGCTGAGGCTTCCTTCGATACGTCCGTCCCTGTAATGCCCATTGCGATACCGATATCCGCTGCTTTGATAGCAGGTGCGTCATTAACCCCATCGCCCGTCATCGCCACGACATGCCCTTTGCGCTGCAGCGCCTTGACGATCCGCAGCTTGTGCTCTGGGGATACACGCGCATACACATAAACATTGTCGACGTGACGATCAAGCTGATCATCATCCATCGCTTCCAGCTGGCGTCCGCTTAATGCCATGCCATCCCGCGGCATTATGCCAAGCTGCCCGGCAATAGCCTCAGCCGTCAGCTGATGATCGCCAGTAATCATGACCGTCTTAATTCCCGCACGGCGGCAGATCGCAATCGCATCACGCACCTCGCGGCGCGGCGGATCGATCATCCCAGTAAGCCCTACGAATACGAGCTGGCATTCTACATCGCTCTCAGTCTCGCATACGTCGCCGCTGCGCAGATCACGATAAGCAAGCCCTAGAACCCTTAGTGCAGATTGTGCCATCTCCTCCGCAGCCTCTGCGCATTTGCTCTTCAGCGTCGCTGTGAATGGCACGACTTTGCCATCCCAGAGCACATAGCTGCAGTGGTCCATCAGGACATCGGATGCGCCTTTTGTATATACAACTCGCCCTCCCTGATGAGAAACAACGACGGACATCCGCTTTCTTTCCGAATCAAATGGAAATTCACGCTCTCTTGTATACAAACCTTCAAGTGATTTGGATGTTAGACCAAGCTTAGTTGACAACACCGTCAGGGCCCCTTCAGTCGGATCGCCCTTAAGCACCCATTCCTCCTGAATCTCTTTGCTTTTGCGTTTCTTATTATCCTGTGCCTGCTCCACTCTATGAATGACAGCATTGTTGCATAAGGCGGATATTTGGAGCAGCCGTTTGAATGAGGTGTCATGCTTCAGATCAATCTGTTCGCCATCCTCGAATACAGCACCTACCGGCTCATAGCCTTCACCGCTCACATTAAACCGGCGGCCACCCATCCAGATGTTCGTAACGGTCATTTTGTTCTGTGTCAGCGTGCCTGTTTTATCCGAGCAAATGACCGAGGCACAGCCTAAGGTCTCCACAGAAGGAAGCTTCCGTACGATCGCTTTGCGCTTAATCATACGCTGTACGCCTAAAGCGAGCGCAATCGTTACAATCGCAGGCAGTCCCTCCGGAATGGCTGCAACAGCAAGGCTAACACCTGCCAGGAACATGCCGTATGCAGGCTGTCCGTGCAGAATACCCGCAACGACAACCATAATGGTAAGTCCAATCGCTACTGCAATCAGAATTTTACCTAGCTGCTCCAATCTATGCTGAAGCGGTGTTTCCATCGATTCCGTATCTTGAATAAGACCGGCTATTTTGCCCATCTCAGTCTGCATTCCAGTCCTTATTACAACTGCCTTAGCTGTACCACGTGTAAGCATCGTCCCCATGAACCCGACATTGCGCTGATCGCCAAGCGGCAGATCCTCTTCCTGAATCATAGCAGCATGTTTGCCTACCGGAACCGATTCACCTGTCAGTGCAGACTCCTCCGCATAACAGCTGTTCGCTTGAACGAACCTTACATCTGCTGGAATCCGGTCCCCGCTCTCGAGCAGAATGATATCGCCAGCTACCAGCTCCTTCGCAGCAATCTCTACCTGCTCCCCACCCCGCAGAACCTTAGCGGATGGCGCTGACAGCTCCTTCAGAGCACGTAATGATTTCTCCGCACGGAACTCCTGTACGAAACCAAGCACCGCATTAATAACGATAATAGCTACGATCGTAATGGCGTCCAGGTACTCGCCCAGTAAGCCTGATATGAGAGTAGCGCCCATGAGCACAAGCACCATGAAATCTTTGAATTGATTAAGAAAGAGCAGAATTGGCGATACACGCTTGCCTTCAGTTAGCTCATTGCGCCCATCATTCACCAATCTTTGCGCTGCTTCCTCCGCCGTTAAACCTTGCTCGGGGGAGCTGCCTAGCACTTCCGCCAGCTCGCTCGTCCCCAATTGGTGCCATTTCAATTGTTCCATCGTATGACTCCCTCCCGTATATGCCGAGCACCCTCGGACAGCCTCTCAAGCCTAAATGTATTCGGACAACCCGCAAAATATCCCAATGGGGCTTAAGTTTTCCCCTTAACTATGGCATGATAGAAGTAGACTTTTATAAAAGGAGATATACTCACCATGGCCTTAGACGGCATAGTTATGCATGCAATAACGAATGAACTGCAGCGCTGCGTTGGCGCTCGTATCCATAAAATCCATCAGCCCACTAATAACGACCTTGTATTCAGCATTCGAGGAGCCGGTGCTCAGGGCAAGCTGCTCCTGTCCGCTAACCCTACTTATCCGCGTATTCACTGGACGGATGCTACTTATGTGAACCCGCTTGAGGCCCCTATGTTCTGTATGCTGCTTCGCAAGCATTGCGAGGGTGCGACCATAGAAGCCATTCGGCAGGTTGGCAGAGAACGAATTATTCATATCGATGTCAGAAACCGTGATGAGCTCGGCGATCTTTCTGCCAAAAGAATTATTATTGAAATCATGGGCCGGCACAGCAATATCATCCTTGTAGATCCGACTACGAATACCATTCATGATGGCATTCACCATGTAACGCCAGCCATCAGCAGCTTCCGAATCATTATGCCAGGGAGCATGTACGTATCACCGCCAGATCAAGGCAAGCTGGATCCTCTGGCCATTACGGATCGGGAGTCGTTCATCGCTGCTTTAAGACCGAAGCCGGCTCCTGTGAGCAGCCTTGCCGATTTGGACTTGGAATTTGATGCTGCTCCTAAGCCAGTGGAAGCAGTTGAGCTGCCGACGCATCAACAGCTAGTGAATGCCTTCAGCGGACTCAGCCCGCTTCTCGCCAAAGAAATCGTCCACCGGGCAGATCAGTCGGAGGATGGCCTGTGGAGCAGCTTCACAAGCTTGATGAGTCAAGTGAAAGAGCATACCTATTCACCGACCATTGTTACGGATGCCAAAGGCAAAGCTTTCTTCTCCATCACCTCGCTCACCCACATCAATGGACAAGCCGAAGCCTTCGCTACTGCCAGCGAATGTCTGGAGGCGTTCTACGGGGATAAAGCTCAGCGAGATACCGTCAAGCAGCGGGTTGCGGATATGTTCCGATTCGTACAGAATGAAAAGGCGAAGAACATCAAGAAGATTGAAAAGCTGCAAGAAACGCTGGAGGAAGCAAATGATGCGGATAAATACAGAGTGCTCGGTGAGCTTCTAACTGCTTATATGCATCAGATTAGCCGAGGAGACAAATCGATTGAGCTCGTTAACTTCTATGATGAGGAGCAGGCTACTGTCAGGATAGAGCTTGATCCGCAGCTCACACCTTCCGACAATGCGCAGCGCTATTTCCGCCGCTATACGAAGCATCGGAACAGTATTGCTATCGTAGGAGAGCAGATGAAGCTGGCAGAAGATGAGATTGCATATATGGAATCACTGCTTCAGCAGCTAGATAATGCCTCCTTATCTGACATTGAGGAAATTCGCGATGAGCTTGTCGAGCAGGGCTACCTGAGAGATCGGAGCAAGCGCGGACCGAAGCGAAAAAAACAATCAAAACCTACTCTGCTGTGCTACACCTCCTCTGAGGGCGCACAAATTTATGTAGGCAAGAACAATACCCAGAATGAATATTTAACGAACCGCCTGGCATCACCCTCTGACACATGGCTTCATACCAAAGATATTCCAGGCTCTCACGTCGTCATTCGAGGCGGAGATTTCGGCGATAAGACACTGGAGGAAGCTGCAATGCTGTCAGCCCATTATAGCCAAGCACGAGCATCGAGCTCCATACCAGTCGACTATACCTATATACGCCACGTGCGCAAACCAAGTGGCGCTAAGCCAGGCTTCGTCATTTATGATCATCAAAAAACATTGTTCATCACGCCTGATGAGCAGCGCATTAAATCATTGCCTTCAAAAAGTGTGAATTAGTATAAAAAAACAGCGGTACAGGAACTTGCTTCCAGTGCCGCTGTTTTTAATTGCTTGTTAGTTGGTTTGAATTCGGTACCGTTAACCTGAGACGGAGCAGACCAATGATTCTGAAGAAGCGTCAGCGTTCGCCTTTGTTTCCGGATTACAACCTTGGGTAATCGTTCAAGTAATCCGGAAACAACAGCGATCGTAAGAACATTCATCTGCGCAGTTCCTTGTTATATTAGTTGATATCCCGAGGATTCAATTGCTTCAAGACGCTTACATCAACCGTCCTGCTGCCAATCGCCCCGTGAAAGACCTGTCCTTGCCGTTCGCCATGGAAATCCGAGCCTCCTGTCACAATCAGTCCATACTTGATCGCGAGAGCCAAATACCGTGCTTCTTCCTCCGGTCCATGGTCTGAATGGTAGACCTCAATTCCCTTGACGCCTTGCAGAATCACTTGTTCAACAAGCTCATCATTGCCGTATAGTCCAGGATGGGCAATAACACTCGCACCGCCTGCCTCTTGAATCCAGTCAATCGCTTCGTAAGGATGCAGGCGAGGTGGATTGACGTAAGCAGCACTTCCTGCAGCCAGATAGCGCTCAAATGCTTCTGGCATTGTAGACACGACGCCCTTGCGGATTAGCAGCTCTGCGATATGCGGACGTCCCACCGTCTTGCCTTTACTGCGGTCAGAGCCCGACTTCTCAGCCGCAAGCGCAGTGACCTCCCTTATCGTGATTGGTATGCCGAGCTGCACGAGCCTCTCAACGATCATCTCGTTGCGCTGATCCCTCACAGAGCGAAGGCTTGCAAGTCGCGCTTCCCAGGCTTCATTGCGCCAATCAGCATAATAGGCCAGCATATGAATATCCTGCCCATCTGCTACCGTGCTTAGCTCAACGCCAGGTACAACTGTAATTCCGAGCCTCTCCCCTTCCTCAAGCGCTTCTTCAACACCTGCCATCGTATCATGATCGGTAATGGCTACAGCGGCCAGACCTGCGTCTTTGGCAAGCTGTACATTCACAGCAGGCGGCTGCGTGCCGTCTGAAGCCGTCGTATGCGTATGTAGATCAACACGATTTATAACCATTGTTGTAGATCCCTTTCTCTGAGGAAGGTAAGAAACGTCACAGCAGACATCGGCAGCAAAGCTGACTTCAAATAGATGGAATAAAACTGTCGCTTGAACTTAACGTCATCGATTGACACGATATGGACAAGCCCTAGCGCCACCTCATGCTTCACCGAGGATATGGAGAGGAAAGAAATGCCAAGCCCCGCTTCAACCGCTGACTTAACAGCCCCCGTGCTGCCCAGCTCCATAACGATTTTGAGATCGGCTGGATCGATCTGCTTGCGCCTGAGCTGCTCCTCCATCACCAGCCGCGTTCCAGAGCCGTGCTCCCTGAGAACGAACGGATATTCAATCACCTCATCCAGAGTAACATTCGTCCGTTTGGACAAGGGATGGCCTTTAGGCACGATCAGCTTCAGCTCATCACTCATGACCGCTTCCATCTGCATATCAGGATGATTCACAGGCGCCTCAATTAAACCAAAATTTAACTGATGATTAATTATATCTTCCATTATCTGTGCTGTATTAATGACCTTCATACTTATTGCAATATGCGGAAATTCTTGTCCGAAGGGGCCCAGCAGCCTTGGCAGAATGTATTCGCCGATCGTTAAGCTTGCTCCCAGCTGGAGCCTGCCTTTGAGCTGCTTCGTGAACGTAGACATCGATTGATCGGTATCTCTAATCAGCTCAATACTGCGTCTGGCATAAGGCATTAGCATCCTTCCTGCCTCTGTCAGATCGATTCGCTTCGTGGATCGCTGCAGCAGCTTCGTTCCGAAATAGTCCTCCAGCGACTGAACCTGCATCGTAACAGCAGGCTGTGTCATATGTAATGCTTGCGCTGCAGCAGAGAAACTGCCCCTTTCAGCGACCGTATAAAAAATATGTAATTGATGAAAATTAAGTGCCATCTGTGCCGACCATCCTTTCCTCTAGCGCTTATTATACTACATTGTTAAGCAAAAAAGCGCCGCCCCCTTGAAGTGAGCCGCGCTTTTCCATATGTATAATAACTGTATTATCTTCGTTTTCTGCTATTCTTCACAAGCGTCATCCGACGGGAATGGCGCAGCCACGAGTAGTACGACTTCAAATCTCGAAGCTCAATTGTTTCTGACATTCGTCCAAGGAAGGTCACGACAATCATTTTATGTAAAGGATTTCCTAATAAATCGATATCTGTCTCAGATGTTGTGAATTCAGCAACGAACACCAGGTCATCATCAATGAGATAGACATCCTGCTCATTGCGGTAATATGACTCAACTCGACCTTTTTTGAGACAGTCCCACAGAAATTCCGCAATATCCTCATAACCGGTTTTCTCGCTCTCAATACGGTCGGTCCATCGGCTCCGGGCATGGTTGGTAATGACGATGTCCGCTACTTTTTTATCACCAAGCTCGACATAAAACGTCTCGTATGTGTTCCAGCGTTTAGTCGTTTTTTCCTTCATTACGAACCATTCTCCTCCCAAAGAACCAGGTCTTTCATACTATTATACCTAATATTTTACCATGATTGTCCGTTTTTACAACAATAAATTAAAGTCGATCCATTATTGTAACAATATGGATAATATATGAAAAAAAGAAGATCGATAATCGGTAAACTACTACCGACAAGCGATCTTCTATATGCTGTAACAAGGACTACATGCTGTAAAACCTTGTTTTATCCTCGTTGTCTTTGCTGTACTCGGTTTTTATTTCATTACGGTAGGATCGCTCGATCTTGCGAACAAAAGGAAGTCTTCCTATGCTCTTCACCGTATCCTCTGCACGCTCCGCATTCATGTAGATAACGACATAATGCATCTTTCTCGACATATAATGGACGGAACCGTATTTCTCCAACACTCTTGCCGCTTTCAGATCGCTAACCCATATGATATAACCTGTTCGTTCCGGTAGCAACAATCTCTTCCCCCCGTCTAAGTCGGTTGCCCTTCTCTCATTAACTGCATCCGCCGCTTCCGCAGCTGCAAGAACCACCGCTTCCACAGCTTCCGCCACCGCCCTTCTCATTGCCAGGAACTTTAATCGTATCCGATACAGATTCCGCAATCGTCCGCGATACTTCAAACAGCATCGTGTCGACAGATTCCTCGGCTAATTTAAATCGGCGTACAGCTTCAATCTGGTCTAGCTCACGCTCAATCTGCTTCACTTTATCCTTAGCAGAATGATAATCGGGATGAAATCTCCCGAATCTCTGGCATTCATCGAATAGCTCCTTCGCTTTCGCGAATTGCTTCGTTATTTGTTGGACTTCGCTGTCCGCTTGGACTGCTTCTTTCCAATATAGATATTCGGCAACTTCCGCCGACTGATTAATCCAATCACCCAGCTCGTAAGCACATAACAGCAGCGACCCCATATCAAGGGATGAAACGCCGCTTGCACCATGTGCGTAATCCGACTGAACAGCTGTGGTCGTAGGCATTTATCCACCTCATTTACATTTCGCTAACTTCCACACTATCATATCATATTCATTCAGCCAATAGATACAATTTTACACATTCCCACTCTTATCAGGCAGCAGCAGTCGCATCTCCTGCCACATCTCCGGTGTCAGACGAACCTCTCTTTTCTGAGTATCCTCCCGCAGCAAACCAATCACTGCCCAGCCGGCAGCGTCAGCCTCAAGCCTTGATGGGACGAAGGCTAACAGCCCCTGACTCGTTCCTAATTGAACCGGGGTCTGCCAGCTCAGTGCCCTCTCTAGCATCTCTCTGCGTGTTGAAGAGTGATAGCTGCGAAGCTGCTTCAGCCAGCTGCCCGGAACCCGGTCCAGCTCTGGGAAAACATCACTCATCGCCATGCTATCGTCCTCAATCAGCTCATATGGATGCAGCGCAGCTTCATCTAACAGAAACCCAGCCTCCCGTCCCTGTAAGCGATTAGGAAGCTCTCCCACTTCTAGGGCTGTCACCTCTAGAGAGAATTGCGGATAATAGACTTCCAGGCTCCTCATCCGAGAAGCCGCCCCCTCTGCCTCCTTACGCTCAGCACGCTTCGACCAATCCTCTAAGGAAGAGGCAACGGAAGCAGGAAGCTCCTTCCCTCCCGAAGCTTGACGCAGAATAAGGGTAATTGCTGCCAGTGTTCTCCCGTATTGCATACCCTTCTCTACAGAATTGGCCGTTAATTGGTAGACGGTCATATGGTCATCGCTCCTTCGTTCAGCAATAGCCTCAAGCTCCCAACGCACAATGAAGCTGCAGTCCGGCAACACAATTAGTTCACCATTAGGTTCTATCCTTACGGAATTTCGCTTCAATTGCTGCGCTGAAGCTGAGGCTGCCTCTTCCCGATGACCCTTACTCTCCACAGCAGAAGGCTTATATCGCCATCTGAACAGCTGCCCTTGGGGAGAGCTTGCCCTCTCTAACCACCCGCAGCCGCTGAGCATTTGCAGCAGCTCGTTCCAGGCAGGCTGATCCCTTTCCTCCGTATCGCTTATTCCAAGCTCCAACAAAGCTGCGGATATGCTCTTCTCGGTATACCATTTGTCAGCCTGCAAGCGAACGAGCATCGCCCAGACATGTGCCATTAACGGTTGTTCAGATATCCACTGCGTAGAGCACCATTCCATAAGCCGTCCCTCTATATGTGAAGGCGGCAGCCTAAGCCAGTTACCAAGCTCGCTTTCATTCCAATGCATGGTTCGTCCAGCCTGCTCGATAAGACCTAACCGATGACTAATTTCAAGCAGCAGGGCAAATGACACAGGATAATACTCTTTATAGGCGTTTCTCTGTTCAAGCTTACGAAGATGCTCGGCAGATAGCTCCAACGCACCCGTTACCTTATTCACTGTTTTCTTCGGAAATACATCCTTGACCGTTCTGCTCAATCCACAACGCGCCAGCTCAGCTACAGCCGCTAACAGCTGCCGCCCGAGCGGCTTAGCAGACACACTTGGCATATCCAGCTGCCCTAACAGTGGGCTATTGCTTTCAAGTGGCAGAATCGAATAGGGAAACAGCTGATGATGCCAGATGACGAACATATCCCTCGGGATAAAATAAAGCCGCTCTCCCCATGATTGTCGCACACTTAACACAATCCCTGCTTGCTGCAGCTCCATTAATCCCAATCGGAATTCTGCACCGGACAAGCCTGTTTGCACCCTGCCCCGTGAGAATAATTTCTCCTCGTGTACAGGCACACCGCCAAACACCTGATAGATAGCTCGCAGAACTTGTCCGCTAGCGCCGTCGTCGAGGCTCCTTATCGCTTCCTTAATGCTTTGTTCATTCATTATCGCTTCCCGCCAGGCACAGCCTTCTTCAGCAGCGGACTTCCATATGGGAGCTTCCATGAATTGAGCCTGCCTATGGCTGCTTAGCTTAGCGGCCAGTTCACTGACATACATCCTTCCCACCCCCGATTGTCTTCAACGTTTTTCCAGCTCGTAATGATATCCCTGCTCGATCATGAACAACTGCCTTCTTCCGGCAAAATCAGTCTCATTCGTCTCATCTGTAACAATGGTGTAGAACCAGGCTTCATTCCTGCCAGCCTTCGGCCGCAGTATTCGACCAATGCGCTGGGCCTCCTCCTGCCTCGAGCCATAGCTTCCAGAAATCTGAATAGCTACAGCTGCATCCGGCAGATCAACGGCGAAGTTCGCTACCTTGGACACCGCGAGCACCGGTACCTCCCCTGTTTTGAAGCGATCATACAGACGCTGTCTTTCCTGCTGTGCAAGCTCACCTGTTATGATGGGGACCTCCAGCCATTCCGCGACGGCATGAAGCTGCTTCAGGTACTGTCCAATAATAAGCGTTGGTGTTCCCTCGTGCTTGCTTAGCAGCTGCTTCACAACAGCCAGCTTGCTCGGATTCTCAGCAGCCAGCCTTAGCTTCGCCCGATTCTCCGCCGCCCTATACAGCTCACTTATTCCTTGATCCAGAGCTACGCGAATTTCTGTACATTTCACTGAAGCGATATGGCCATCTGCTTCAAGTGTTTTCCATAACAGATCATATTGTTTAGGCCCTATTAAGGAGAATACATCCTCCGCGCAGCCATCCTCCCTGACCAGCGTCGCAGTTAATCCAAGTCTTCTGGTCGCCTGAATATCAGCCGTCATTCGGAATACTGGTGCAGGCAGCAAATGCACTTCATCATAAATAATGAGTCCCCAATCCCGCTCAGAGAACAGCTTCATATGATTGTAGGCATCAGCCTTCGACTTCCGGTGGGTCAAGATCTGATAAGTAGCTATCGTAACTGGACGAACCTGCTTCGTCGTCCCCGTATATTCGCCAACCTCGGATGGCTGTAAGGTGGTTTTGTCCAGCAGCTCCTCCTTCCACTGCTTCACCGAGGTTGCATTCGATGTCAAGATCAAGGTGGCGCTGTTCAGCCTCGCTAATGCCGCAATACCTACTACTGTCTTGCCCGCACCGCATGGGAGTACAACAACGCCACTGCCTCCTTGAACGGTTCCTTCCTTATAAAAGAGCTCCACTGCTTGCTTCTGATATGCCCTCAGCTCGAAGGGCTTGCCCCTAAGCGTTTCACTCCTCATGGCAACGGACAGCGCCTCACCAGCATGATAGCCAGCCATATCGATGACGGGGTAACCAAGTCTCGTGAGCTCTTGCTTGAGCTGCCCTCTGTAAGCTGCTTTCACTTGCCAGCTGCCTGGATCATCTTGATCGATCAGCCATTCCATTAGAGTAGAATGCTCAGACAGCTCCCTCAGCAGCTCCTCGCTCCCCCGCAGTAGCAGCTTGCTCCCGCTCATCTCTAGCTTAAGCTTCCCATAGCGTTCCATGAGCTTACGGACAGTCGCCTCTACATAGCCTGGCAGCCCATAACGGGCATAAGTGTTCAGTGTATCAACAACCGTATCAGCCTTGAGGCCTGCTGCTGCTGAATTCCATAAGGATAAAGAGGTCATTCGGTACGTATGCCAATTTCCCGGACGCTTCACAAGCTCAGCGAACAAGGATAGTCTGATCCGCGCAGCCTCTGACAGACGATGCTCATGATCCAGCAGCACTGTCATATCTGATTGAACGATGAATGGTCCATCCTGCTGCTCTAACACTGTTCATCCCTCCATCTGCATAGAAGTATTCTCTACACAGTATGAAGATAATGCTGTATTTTTATGCCAAAACGGGACTCATCCTGTTCGTTCCCTGGATGAGTCCCGTTCTATGATTAACGATTTATTCAGCTTGCGATGCGAAATCCTCTGCCATCTGAATTAACAGCTGCGCAGACAGAAGCATCGCACGCTCATCGAAGTCGAACCTCGGATGATGATGGGAATACGTAATTCCAGCAGCCTCATTGCCAGCGCCTACGAACATGAAGCAGCCTTTAACCCTCTCCAAATAATAAGCAAAATCCTCCGCTATCATAATAGCTTCAGCATGAATAACTTCCTCAGAGCCGAACACGCCTTCTGCAACACGGAAGAAGCGCTCCGCCTCACCTTCATCGTTTACAACTGGAGGATATCCTATACGCATATCATAATTGTATTGCGCACCGTGCATCGCACATGTGTGACGAATAACCTCTTCCAGCCGCGCATGAATGAGCTTACGTGTCTCTTCATCGAAGGAGCGTACAGTCCCTTTCATTTTACAGCGTTCCGCTATGACATTATTAGTTGACCCTGCTTGGAAGGAGCCGATTGTCACCACTGCATGCTCGAGCGGATTGACGCTTCGGCTTACTATGGACTGAATGGCTTGTACAAGTGCTGATCCGACAACGATGGTATCCACCGTCTTGTGAGGCATGCCGCCATGACCGCCCAGCCCGATTATCTCAAGTGAGAACTCATCGGCAGCAGCCATGAATGCCCCAGGTCTAGAAGAGGTCTGTCCAAAGGCGAGCGGTGTCCAGAGATGAACGCCATATATAGCGTCCACGCCATCCAGCGCCCCATCTCTTATCATATTAATAGCGCCGCCTGGCGTTGTTTCCTCTGCAGGCTGGAACAACAGCCTCCGCTCTCCTGCCAGCTCAGATTGATGCTTCTGATAGTAAGTCGCAACGGCAATCAACGCTGCTGTATGACCATCATGTCCGCAGGCATGCATGACACCAGGGACTTGGGAGGCGTATTCACAATCCTTCTCATCATGTATCGGCAGTGCATCGATATCCGCACGCAGCGCGATGACTGGTCCGGGCAATTCACCTATAATTCGGACGAGCAATCCATGCCCACCGAAGTCGCTCTTTACTTCGCATCCGATCGCCTTCAATTGGTCCGCAATCCAATGAGACGTCTGTATCTCTTGAAAAGACAGCTCTGGATTCTGATGGAGATGTCTACGCCATCGAACCATGTCTGGATAGAGAGGCTGGAGCTGTTCTTTGATATAGTCGCTTGTCTTCATTTTCAGCAAACCTCCTTTATTCCATATTAACAGAACTAGGCAGCAAAGAGGAAGCTTGTTCTTCCATCAGTCATTGGAGTAAGGCTTGCACTGGCTGGGGAAACATACTATCATGGGAAATGATGTACACAACAATTGAATGAGAAATGCGAACCCTTGAGGAGGAAATACCATGATTATTGAAAATACCGGTTTGAACGGTGTTCGAAGCGACCTGCGTCATTTGGACGATTCAGCTGAAAAGGTTGGCTTCGTTCGTTGGCAATGGGAATATTATCGCGCTACATACGACTTGAAGCTTGTAGATGAGACTACGAAATCCGAATACTTTCTGCGCATCAACACTCGCGCTGTAGAAGGCAAGCTTGAATCTCCTTATGCTGTTCTTGCTATTGAAGACGTCTACATCGGACGAGCTACATTCCCGCATGGTCTTGAATATGAATCGCCGGTTCCACAGCCGATTATGAATACGGCTAACCATCGGCTCGAGCAATTGAAACAGCTGCTGGCTTAATTATGAGAACACCGCAGAATGCCAGCCGAGGAAGACCGGACTTTCTGCTCCTTATATTGACGCTGCTGCTCGTTGGATTCGGACTTGTCATGGTATCCAGCGCGAGCTCGAATATTGCACTCGTCACTGCTAAATTCAACAATGACGCATTTTATTTCACGAAGCGGCAGCTCATGTGGGCAGTGATGGGTATTTTCTCCATGCTGTTTCTAATGAATCTCCCTTATCAATTCTATAAGCGGGGATTCTTGCTCTTATTTGTTCCCGTTATGATTATGTTAATCATTGTGCCATTTACAGAACCGGTTAACGGTGCAAGCAGCTGGTTGTCAATCGGTCCTATGAGCATTCAACCAACTGAGCTGGCCAAGCTTGCGCTCATTCTTTATTTGGGGGCACTTATAGCGAAGAAGGATGAGAAATTCCGTGACTTCAAAAAAGGGCTGCTTCCTGTCATCATCATTGTAGCCTTCGTCTGCGGACTCATTATGATGCAGCCAGACTTAGGCTCCACTATGGTACTCGCCATGTGCGCGGGTATTATGATTCTGGCAGGTGGAGCGAATCTGAAGCAGGTATTCTTCTCCGGTACAGCGCTCGGAATTGGTGTGGCTATTATTATGGGTATCTCGATGCTGGTATCTCCTAAAGCATGGGCTTACCGGATTGATCGGCTGGTGTCATTCATGGACCCGCTGGCAGATAAGGAGAATGCCGGCTTCCAGCTCGTATCCTCGCTGCAGGCTCTCGGGCATGGCGGATTAACAGGTGCGGGTCTCGGCGGCAGCATCCAGAAGCTTCATTATTTAGACTACGCTTATAATGACTTTATTTTCTCCGTTATTGCTGAAGAGCTTGGTTTCATTGGAGCTACTATCTTCATCTTGTTCTATCTATTATTTCTGTGGCGCGGACTTATCGTAGCTCTGCGATGCCCCGATCAATACGGCACCATTGTTGGTGTAGGCATAGTTGGGTTAATCGGGATACAAGCGTTCATCAACATCGGCGGTGTGACCAACACCATTCCGATGACAGGAGTAACGCTTCCCTTCATAAGCGCCGGAGGTACCTCCTTGCTTGTCTGTCTTATGAGTATTGGAATACTACTGAGTATCTCACGAGAATCCAATAAGCATGAGAAACCTCGGCGCAAGCAATAACGACCTGAATATACAAAAACAACGGTGCACCCCAAGGTAAAGGAGGTGCACCGTTGTTTTTGTGTAAGGATTAATCCTATTTCAGCCGATGGTTTTCTTCGATGACAGCTTCCTCTTCCTTGAATGCAACGCCCTCTACCTTAACATTGACTTCAACAACATGAAGACCTGTCATGTTCTCAACCGATTCACGAACATTCAGCTGTAATTGACGGGATACTTCCTGAATGGGGATACCATAATGAACAATAATACGCAGGTCAATCGCAGCTTCCAACTGACCTACCTCAACAGATACACCCTTTTGCACATTTTTCCCGCTGAGTCTTTTCGCTAACCCTTCGGAAATACCGCCTGACATTGCAGCAATGCCCGGAGTCTCAAGCGCGGCGAGACCTGCAATAGTTGCTACAACGTCGTCTGAGATACGAATAATGCCTGTTTGAAGGTCCTCGGACATGTCATACACTCCTCTATTTTCCATATATCCTCATTGTACTGGATGCACTACATGGAAGCAACATTTGTCGTAATCCATTGCATTTCAGCTGATGGTTAGTGAAGTTTACTTGAATGTTCATTTCGGATATAGTAAGAAAATGGTAATTAACTATCACGAAGAGGTGACACAGATGAGACAGAAACTATTTTTCGGCGGATTGATCGTTATGTTCGCATTAAGTGCAATAGGTCATTACGCTGGGCTTGATATGACGCTTCAATTCGTCATCTCCGCTATAGCCGTCATCTTTGTGGCTGGATTCCTCGGCAAAGCAACCGAGAGCGTAGCCCATTACGCTGGACAGCGGCTTGGCGGCTTCTTGAATGCTACATTCGGCAACGCCGCCGAGCTGATCATAGCCATATTCCTGGTCAAAGAAGGATTATTCGATATGGTGAAGGCTAGCTTAACCGGCTCCATTATCGGTAACCTGCTGCTCGTATTAGGCTTAAGCTTACTCGCGGGCGGCATTAAATTCAAGCAGCAGCTATTCAACAACCAATTGGCCCAGCATAATTCAACCCTAATGATACTGGCTGTCATTGGATTGTTCGTACCAGCAGTCTTCGTGGGCGCAGAGCATTTCACCGTTGAGAAGGACAATATCCTCAGCATTACCGTTGCCTGCATCCTGATCGTCTCGTATCTGCTGTGGCTTGTCTTCTCCATGATCACCCACAAAGATGTGCTAGCTGATCCAGTCATGAATGCCAATCATGGCGAGGAGCCAGCTTGGTCGAAGGGCAGATCCATTCTTTATCTCGTAGTAGCGACAGTCATGGTCGCCCTAGTGAGCGAATGGCTTGTACATACCCTCGATACCTTCACTGAAAGGTTCGGATTGTCTGAATTGTTCGTAGGTGCTTTCGTAATCGCGATCGTCGGCAACGCCGCTGAGCACAGTGCCGCCGTTATGCTGGCGATGAAGAACAAAATCGGCGCAGCCGTAGAGATCGCCATCGGAAGCAGCCTTCAGATTGCCTTGTTCGTCGCTCCTGTGCTCATTCTTATCAGCTCGTTCTTTGGACCGACAATGGATATTCTCTTCACTCCAATTGAACTGACAGCAATCGGCGTATCCGTATTCATCGCCAAATCCGTCTCACAGGACGGCAACACCAATTGGTACGAGGGTGTGCTGCTCCTAATGGTGTATGTCATTCTGGGTATTGCGTTCTATCTCGTGTAATACTGATTTATCTACAAGCTCAATTGTACAAAAAAAAGAGTAGGCTCCCTGGACAATGTCATTAAGTTAAACTCAGAGACAAGATCGTGAATAGAAAATGAATCCGAAACGGCATAGGAAATAGTCCTATGCCGTTTCGAATTTTATACAAGCAAGAAAAA
>NZ_JCAALS010000028.1:0-89222 GCF_059686975.1 Paenibacillus xinjiangensis
AGGGGCTTCGCCACACATTTTCAACTGCTTGTCAAGTTCTTTTAATCTTTTTCACGCAAAAAAAGAGCAGGCTATCTTTCGATAACCTGCTCTTTTACATAGTTATTTGGTCCTTCATCTTAACTTAATGACATTGGCCCCAAGGGAGCCACTCTTCTTCGTTACATATAGGGAATGATTAGCCTTCAAGCAGAAGCGTCTCTGGATCTTCGAGCATCGCTTTGACCTTCACAAGGAAGCGAACAGCTTCCGAGCCGTCAACAATACGGTGATCGTAGGAGAGAGCGATGTACATCATTGGACGGTTCTCTGAACGTTCAGCATCAATAGCAACTGGGCGAAGCTGGATTTTGTGCATACCCAGAATACCAACCTGTGGTGCGTTCAGAATTGGCGTTGACAAGAGTGACCCGAATGTACCGCCATTCGTAATAGTAAATGTTCCACCCGATAGATCAGCAAGGCCAAGCGAGTTGGTACGTGCTTTGCCTGCAAGGTCAACGATTTGGCGTTCAATCTCAGCGAAGCTCAGGCGATCAGCATCACGTACGACTGGCACGACAAGACCTTCTTTGGCTGATACGGCAATACCGATATCGTAATATTGCTTAGCAATAATATCTTCTCCATCGATTTCTGCGTTGAGCAGCGGGAATTCCTTCAGTGCGCCAACAACGGCTTTCGTGAAGAAGGACATGAAGCCAAGACCAACCTCGTGTTTATCTAAGAATGATTGCTTACGGCGTTTACGAATATCCATAATGGCAGTCATATCGACTTCATTGAAGGTAGTAAGCATAGCTGCTGTTCTTTGTGCTTCTACAAGGCGGTTAGCAATTGTCGCCCGGCGACGTGTCATTTTCTTACGCTCATAAGGCTTGTTCGATGTAAAAGCAGGCTGAGCTGGCTTAGCAGCTGGAGCTGCAGGAGCTGGCTGTTGGCCGGCAGTACGAACAGCATCAGAGCTTACACGGCTAAGGGAGGATTGAGCCTCAGATAGATCGATGCCTTTCTCTCTTGCCAGCTTTCTTGCAGCAGGGGAAGCCGAGATTTGGCCTCCTTTGCTGTCTGCAGCCGAAGCGGCTGGTGCTGCTACTGCTACTGGTGCAGGAGCTGCTTCGGCAGCTTTGGCTGGTTCAGCTGCTGGAGCCGGAGCCTGGGCAGGAGCAGCACCGCTGCCTGCTCCAATCGTACCGATAACTTCACCAATTTGGACGTTGTCGCCCTCATTGCGAGTAATTTCTTGAAGGACGCCATCGCTCTCAGCGCTAATCTCAATATTAACTTTATCCGTTTCTAGCTCGAGAAGAACGTCGCCTTGCTTAACGGAATCTCCTACTTTAATAACCCATTTGGAAATTGTGCCTTCTGTAATTGATTCTCCCATTGCCGGTACTATAATCTGTTGCACGTAGGCTACCTCCCTGTGTTATATGTCAATGACGGACTATGTTTCAATGTTTGCAAAATGATGTGCTGCTGCTCGAAGCTGTGAACCTGCTGGAAGCCGCTTGCTGTACTGGAGCGCTCTGGACGACCAATGTAGCTGACGCTTGCGCCTTCTGGCGCAACCTTGCGGATACGTGGCTCCATGTAGCTCCAAGCTCCCATGTTTTGCGGTTCTTCCTGAACCCATACAATTTCTTTGAGGTTAGGCAGCTTCTCAATAATGGCTGCGATCTCTTTGGCAGGGAACGGATATAGCTGTTCAATACGTGCAATGTGCAGCCAATCCTTGTCTTTATTCGTATCCTTCTCGACTGCCTCTTCAAGATCAATCGCGATCTTGCCGGAGCATAGAATAAGACGTTCTACACGGTCAGGGCGTGCTCCGAGTCCAGGCTGCTCAACAACAAGCTTGAAGGAGCCTTCGCTCAGCTCAGCAACTGTTGATGCCACGCGTGGATTACGAATCAAGCTCTTAGGCGCCATAATAATGAGTGGACGAGCAGCTTCGCTCTCCGTAATGGAAGCTTGGCGACGCAGAATATGATAGTACTGTGCGGCACTGGAGAGATTAGCAACGGTCCAGTTCTCTTCACCGGATAATTGCAGGAACCGCTCCAGACGTGCACTTGAATGCTCAGGTCCTTGGCCTTCATAACCATGTGGAAGCAACATGATCAAGCTGGATTTCTGCTGCCACTTCGAGCGGCCTGCGGAAATGAATTGATCGATGAGAACCTGTGCAACGTTCGTGAAGTCCCCATACTGAGCTTCCCAGATCACGAGGGTCTCAGGTGCGTGAACGTTATAGCCGTATTCGAAGCCAAGTACAGCTGCTTCGGACAGTGGGCTGTTGTGAATCGCGAACGACGCTTTGGCTTCTGGCAATTGATGTAGTGGTGAGAATGTAGCGCCAGTCTCTGAATCATGCAGCACGAGATTACGGTGCGCGAAGGTTGCACGCTCCACATCCTGCCCGCTGAGACGGATCGGCTTGCCATCAGCAAGAATGGTAGCGAATGCAAGTGTCTCTGCATGTCCCCAATCCAGCTTCTCTCCATCGTTCAGCGCAGTAGCACGGCGCTCTAATATACGCCCAAGCTTCGGATATACAGTGAAGTTATCTGGCCAGCGAAGCAGATTGCTGTTAATCGTGCGCAGCGTCTCCACAGGGACAGCCTTCACTTCTTTACCGAATTCTACATCAGCCTGCATGCCTTGTGTCTGATGAACAGGCTCTTGGCCGTCACGCTGCTTCACTTCATCATAAGCAGCCTTCAAACGGTCGATGACTTCCTGCTTCAAGCCTTCCGCATCAGCAGAGGAGAGAATGCCCTCAGCAATAAGCTTGTCAGTGTAGATCTTGCTTACTGTTGAATGAGCCTTCACTTTTCTATAGATAAGCGGTTGGGTTGTTTCTGGATCATCTGTTTCATTATGACCGTATTTACGGTAGCCGATCAAGTCGATCAAGAAGTCCTTCTTGAACAACGTGCGATACTCACTTGCCATCCGTGCTGCGGCGATAACCGCTTCTGGATCGTCAGCGTTAACGTGGACAATAGGGATTTCATAGCCTTTGGCAACATCACTCGCATAATGCGTCGAGCGGGAATCATGACTCTCAGTCGTAAAGCCAATCCGGTTATTAACGATGATGTGTAATGTTCCACCATGCGAGTACCCTTTCAATTGGGCGATGTTAAGCGTCTCTGCTACGATTCCTTCACCAGGGAAGGCTGCATCACCGTGCATAATAATCGATGCTGCATAATCCAGATTCTGCTGCGGGTAACCCGGCTTGCTGCGATCTTCCTGAGCTGCGCGAGTGAAGCCCTCAACAACTGGATTGACGAACTCCAAGTGACTTGGGTTGTTCGCAAGTGTGATACGAGTCTCAACGGTTTCACCCGTCTTAATTGAGCGATTCGCACCAAGGTGATATTTGACGTCTCCGGTCCAGCCGTAGTTAATGCCGATGGAGCCTTCGGACGGAATAAGCTTTTTATTAGGAGAATGATGGAATTCAGAGAAGATCTTGCTGTATGGCTTGCCCAGAACGTGAGCAAGAATGTTCAGACGTCCACGATGCGCCATCCCCATCAGGATATGGCTAACGCCATCATTGGAGAGCTCATGCACCATCTCGTCAACAAGTGCGACTAGCACATCATTGCCTTCGACGGAGAAGCGCTTCTGACCAACGAAGGTCCGTTGCAGGAAATCCTCGAATTGCTCGGCTTCGAATAGCTTGGTCAACAGCTTCTTGCGCTCTTGCAGATCAAGTGATGCCGAAGGCATTTCTTTCTCTACACGCTGCTTCAGCCAAGCTCGTTCTTCTTCATTGTGTACGTGACTGAATTCAAAAGCGATTGTGCCTGTATACGCCTTGCGCAGCTTCTCGATCGCTTCATAGCCATTCGATACGTCAGCAGGTGCGTGTGTCCATACCAGCTCTGCAGGCAGGGCAGCCAAATCGGCTTGTGTTAATTTGTAGGTTTCGGGCTGGAGCATTCTGGTGCTGGCCTTAGGGCCGAGATTAAGTGGATCGATATTCGCAGCTAAATGGCCGAATGCGCGTATATTCCATACGAGCTTCCCAGCCGCTACGAGGTTTTGAAGAACTTTAGCATCAATAGGTTGGGTAGCGCCTGCGGACGACTGCAGAACGACTGTTGTGTCTTGTTTAGCATATTGAGGCGGTTCACCATGGCGAGCGAACAGCTCGCGATATTCAGAAATTACGGATTCAGGGTCTTGCTTATACAATTCATACTGCTCTTGGACGTAACCAAGGTTGGGCCCATAATAAGAAACCCAAGGATCTTGCGTATGCTCGTTGCCAGATGACATCAACAGATACCTCCGCCTTCGGATTTTGAAGTTCATGGACGGAAAAAAGAACTTTCATATATAACCATTATAGTATAAAGACACCCTATAACTTAAATAACGATTATGTATCATTCTTATCTTGAAAAGAGATCGATCCTTGGCCATTCCTTCTTATTATGATCCAATGACCCTTTTGTTAGTATATATTTTCCATGAATTAGGAAGAAAAAGCCCATTCTAGTCGATCACAACGACTGGATGAGGACAAATTGGTTTTTTTCAACCTCGTGCAACATTTTCCAACACAGGTCCGTCCAATCTGTTGAGCGCGCGCTTAAACACAGCATAGAGGATTAAGGAGGCAATACAAATGACTAAACACAAAAAAACGGTAGCTTTATCGGCTGCATTACTCTTATCCGCTTCAATGATGGGACAGGCATTCGCCGCTGCTCCATTCAAGGACATTGCTAACGTACAGAGCAAGGTTCAGATCGAAGCGCTGCATCAGCTGGGTATAGTTAAAGGGGTGACTTCTACGGAATATCAACCGGAAGAAAGCTTAACAGCTGCTCAAGGTATATCGCTCATCGTCCAAACGCTGCAACTCAGCCTTGCCGCTATTAGTTTCAATCAAGCTCCGACAGCCGACGGTTTCTATACGAATGTGGACAATGATGCGTGGTACGCGGAGAGCTTCGTAATTGCACATCATAATGGCCTCGATATTCCTGCTGATATTGACCCTCAGAAGCCGCTTACCCGTGAGGAATTCACTCACTATGTGGTGCAGGCGCTAGAGACGACTGGTCAGTATCCGCTGATCAAAATGTACGTAGTAATAGCAGATGAAGAAGCCATTACAGCTTCGTATCAAGGCACGATTCAGCGTGCACTGCTGTACAGACTGCTCTCTCTAGACAGTGAAGGAAAATTTAATCCTCAGGAGATCGTGAATCGCGGAGAAGCTGCTGCTATCGCCTATGAGGCTCACAGCTTCGTAGAAGCTCACAAGGATAATGGAAATGACGGCTCCGATCAGGAGACTATCCAACTTAAATAGCTTCATGTAACGCTACATGCCCCTGACAGTTCGCTGTCAGGGGTTTTTGCTTTCTATTGCCCCTTTAGGAGCATTTCCATTGTATAATGAAAGTATTATGCAGTAAGAAAGAGGAACGACAATGACATTAATTAAACAATTAGCCAATCAAGATGATTTCACCGGCTACTATTTGTTGAAAGAGCTTGAAGTCAAGCAGACGAATGGAACGAATCCGAAGGATTATTTCGACATCGTTCTGTGTGATTCCAGCGGACAGATGTCAGCGAAGTACTGGGACGTATCTTCCACGGACAAAGAAACCTTTTTCCAGATGGGACTTGTCAAAGTACAGGGCAACGTGCATATGTACCGCGAAAAGCTGCAGATCAAAATTTCCCGTCTTCGAAAAGTAACCGAGGAGGATGGCGTCGAGCTAACCGATTTCATTCGCTCCGCACCGATTGCACCTATTGATCTCATTCATACGATTAATCAAGCTAAGGATAGTATTGCCGACGAGGATATCCGCAGGATTGTAACGTATTGCGTAACGAAGGTAGAGGATAAGCTGAGTCATTATCCAGCTGCCAAAACCCATCACCATGCTTACTTCGCAGGCCTTGCCTATCATATTGTAAGGATGCTGGAGATTGGCGATTTCATCTGCAAGCAAAGACCATTCTTGAATGCTGATTTCATCAAGGCAGGCATTATTCTGCATGATATCGCGAAGCCAGAAGAAATGATCTCACAGCTTGGGATCGTATCTGACTACAGCCTGCAGGGCAAGCTGATGGGGCATATTTCGCTTGCTTCTACTTGGATTACCGAGGCTGCCATCCGCTGTGATCTGGATCTGCAATCGGAGAAAATTCTCGGACTGCAGCACATGGTGCTATCTCATCATAATCTAGGGGAGTGGGGAAGTCCCGTTCAGCCTCAGACGGCTGAAGCAGTCGCGCTGCATCATATTGATGCTATGGATGCCAAACTGCAAATGGTCGAGGATGCGCTTAGCACAACTCCAGAATCAGAGCAATGGACACCTTATATTCGTGGGCTAGAGAATAAACCAATCTACCGGATGAAGCTGTAGCATCCCAATGGGTTCCAATTAATGCTATAATAGTAGAAAACTTGAGGTGACAAATAGCGGGTGGGTCAGCACTAGTGACTGCCCGGAACTTCCGATGGCTGATAATGAGCAACCAACCTATAAGCAATGCGCACACTGCCGTGAGCCGAGGCCTGTCACGGAGTTTCTGCGAAGAACGGGACGCCGTTCAGGTCCGCAATCCAGGCGCGGAGCCTGCCGGACATGCCGCAAATCGAATAGTAAAGTACACGCAGCTGCTCATGCGCATTCACATGCACATGTACAAGCACAGGCACCGATTGCACAAGCTAATGTGCTGCTACCGGCTCCAGAGCCCGTACAGGCAGCTGCCCAAGCGGCTGCTCCTGCTGCCGAGCCAAGGCGTCCTCGCACGAAACCGCCTGCTCGTCCAGTGAAGCCGCGCCCTACGCCGTCGAATCATTCACCAACTGATTACACCTTCCTGCGGCAGACGAGGCAAGGGACGATCTGGATGAGAGGCAAGACAGACAAGGGCCGCAGATGGTATCAAGAGATTGATATGGAGCTGGCTGTTACGCTGGTGAAGGAACGGGCAGCTGTCGTTGTTAATCGCCATACGATCCGCCGTCTGTTCAGCAACAAGGATTTCCGCAAGCATATATTAACTCGTGACAATTATACCTGCTATTTCTGCAAGCAATATGGCGATACAATCGATCATATGCTGCCAAGGGCGAAGGGTGGACATACAACTCCCGACAACTGCGTATGCGCATGTAATATGTGCAACCAGTCTAAGGCAGACAAGGATCTGGAAGATTTCATGCGTGAGCACTAAGTATTCATATAAAAAGTCCCGCAATGATCGCTTGCATAGCGATTTGCGGGACTTTTGTCATTGTTATACTGGAATCGTACTTAACAGGCTGGATGCAACGTCATAATAGTAGTTGTCCGTTGCTGTACCGAAGCTTACTAATGCAATCACGACAATTAAGATGATAATCGCATAGATAGCAGTGCCGACAATGCCGCATACTAGTCCAGCGATCGCGAGCCCTTTTCCCTGCTCCTGTTTCTTCGCAACTTCCTTCAAGCTGATGGCGGCCATAATAATAGCGACTATCCCAATAATAAAACCGATATAAGGGAGTACAATCGAACAAATCCCTAGTACTAGAGCAGCAATTGCTTTGCCATTCGTCTTAGCTGGTGTCGGTGGATATGGGGGATAAGGCGGATAAGGGGATGAATAGTTGTAGTTCGATCCCATATTGTTGTCATTCACATTATTGTCCTCCTAAAGGCGGTAGATGTTCTGTTGTTCATTATACGTGCAGTTCCACGGAATTTCCATATTTAATGCTAATGTTAGAATAAACTCCAATCACATTCATGAGAGATGGTTTCTAGAAGATGGACTCCTGCAATGCTGTTGCCCTTGGGATTCAAGGCAGGGCCTACAAGACCTATCCCATATTGTCCAGGCAGCATAGTCAGTATTCCACCAGACACACCACTCTTCGCTGGCAATCCCACTTGAATAGCGAATTCGCCTGAAGCATTGTACATGCCGCAGGTAACCATGAAGGTTTTGGCAATCTGGACATACCGGCGCGGAATGAGGGAAGCTCCTGTAATCGGGTCTGTTCCGTTATGAGCCAGTACCAAGGCCATCCTGGCGAGGTCTGCACAGGTAACTTGAATAGAGCAATGACGGAAATATACGTCTAGAACCTCTTCGACGCTGCCCTTCAGCACACCGTTATCCTTCAAGAAGTAGCCCATCGAACGATTCAGATTCGCGGTCTCTGATTCGGATTGGTACACATCAAGATCATAGCCAAGCGAATCATTATTGGACAAAGCGCGGAAGAATGACAGTATTCTAGATGACTGCTCCTGCGGTGTGCTTCCGTGTATTAAAGAGGAAATTGCAATCGCGCCAGCGTTAATAAGCGGGTTGAACGGAATCCCGGGCTGCACAAGCTCAAGCTTCAGCATGGAGTTGAAGTTGTCTCCTGTAGGCTCCATCCCTACTTTATCGAATACGATGTCCTCGCCATTGTCCATTAATGCGAGAATGAGCGTGAATACTTTGGATATACTTTGCATGGTAAAAGTAAGGCCGCAATCTCCTGCAGAGATGAAGCTGCCCGTTGCATCCACTACATGAATGCCAAGCGCTTCCTTCGGTGCTCGGGACAGCTCCGGAATATAGGAAGCTACCTTCCCGTGTTTCGAGCATTGCCGACTCTCTTCTACCCACTGTGGTAAAAGCTCCTTCAGGCGATCCATTTCCTTGGCTGACAATAGGGTTTCCTCCTTCAAGCTTCACATCGGCATTAATTGTCTATTTGGATGCCTATTGCTCACTATTATACCATGATTGAAATAGGGGGCTCCAGATTTAGACACTTTAGCCTGATGGGTATATGTGGTATGCTATTTCTCATGTTATTTAATATTATCGACATCAGGTACGGGGGGAATTAACGAACGTGAAACAAAAATGGGTTTTGATATTGATAGCTGTAATGATGATTGTAGTTGTGGGCTGCGGTCAGAATGCAACGAAGGAAGAGGTACCGCAGGAGGAGAAGCAGGAGGTAACGATTAAGGTTGCGACTCTTATTCCTCCAATGAGTGAAGTGCTGGAGCTCGTGAAGCCATTGCTGAAGGAAGATGGTATTAATCTTGAAATCGTCGTCCTATCTGACAATGTACAGCCGAACAATGCGCTTGCCAATAAAGAAGTTGACGCTAACTTTTTCCAGCATGTTCCTTATATGAATCAATATAATGAGAGCAACGGCAGTGAGCTTGTTGGCGTTAAGGCTATTTATAACGCAGTGTATGGCGCATACTCGAAGAAATACAAGACAATCGAGGAAGTGCCAGATGGAGCAATGATTGCGATTGCTAATGATCCATCGAATATAGGACGCTCGCTCGTGATGTTCGAGAACAATGGCTTAATTAAGCTTAAGGATGGGGTCGGTATTGCGGCAACACAGGCTGACATTGTTGAGAACAAGAAAAATCTGAAGTTCCAGGAAGTCGATCTGCTGATGCTGGCTCGCGTTATCGATGACGTTGATCTGGTTGCGATGACTCCGGCCTATGCGAAGCCGCTAGGTCTAACGCCGAAGAAAGATGCGCTCATTAAGGAAGGCAGTGAATCCGACTTCGTCATTACGCTAGTTGCAAGGAAAGACAATGCAGATTCCGAGGCTATTCAGAAGCTTGCTGAGCGTATGACAGGCCTTGAAGTGAAGAAGTTCTTCGAAGATAACTATGGTGATATTGCTATACCGGCATTCGAATAGATAACAGAAGCTGAACTATAGATAGCCGTGGACGCTCGAGCAGTCCACGGCTTTTTGCTATAGACATGTGTATAGCTGGAAGCAAGCTTCTATAATATGGGTTGACAAATGCTGGGAGCGGATTTATGATGATTGAAATAACTTGAAGGGAGGCCGATGTACATGTTCGCTGCTAATTCGTTATTCACACAATTGAATACCAGATTCTTGGAGACTAAGCAAGTCCATTACACCGGTCTCGGCGGAGCCTGCATGATTTAGCTAGCTGTATGAAGAGTACGAAGCATTGATTATACAAGGTTAACCGAAAGCCATGGACGATACTCGTCTATGGCTTTTTTTGGCATATACCAGAACGAGGGCCGGATTCAACCATTGAAAGAAGGATTATACGTATATGAATACTAAACCAAACAACTATTATCGGCAGGTAGAGCTGCCTGCAGGGACGGTCCATGTATATGCCAGCCCAGAGCTGTACGAGGGGCTCGATTACAAGGTGCTGGACATGGCTAACAACAATCTGCAAATACCGAATCTGGTGTATATGAGCTACACACCAGATGTCCATGTAGGAATCGGAACATGTATCGGTACGACTGCCGTATGGCGAGCTGAGGATGGTTATGTGTCGCCCTCTATTGTCGGCAGTGATATTGGCTGCGGCATGAGGGTGCATCTGACGAATCTGCATAAGGATGAGCTTAAGGATGTGAAGCTGCGCAAAAAGCTGGTCAAAACGATTGAGAAGTATTTGCCAGTGGAGGATCATGCTCGCGGTCATTTCTCAGATATACGTCTGGAGAACGTAGTCCGTAAAGGACTGCATGGTCTACCGAAGAAGTACATTCCGGATGGCTATACTCCGCGTAAATCTACCTCTCTTACGCATGTGGAGCGCAGCAAATTCACCTTCGACGAGAATGCGCTGAATCGCTTCCCTGAGCAAGTATGGCATAGGTCGCATCGACAGCTCGGTACGCTGGGCGGAGGGAACCATTTTGCCGAGATTCAGGCAATTGAAATTCCAGAGCAGAATAGGGAGACGGCAGAGGCGTGGGGAATGTTCGAAGGCCAAGTCGTCATCATGATTCACTCCGGCTCGCGGTCGTGGGGAGGCTCAGTAAGTCAGTACTCCAGCAGTGACCTAGCCAAGCTGATGCGCAACGAGGGTGTAGGCACAGCTGATCCGAAGCTGCTGTATGCACCGCTTGCCCATCCGCTCGCTCAAACGTACGTAGATTTGATGTATTCAGCATTAAACTATGCGGTTGTGAACCGTCATCTGATCGCCTATGCCATTAGGGAGGCAGGGAAGG
Source organism: Paenibacillus xinjiangensis (assembly GCF_059686975.1). Lineage (NCBI taxonomy): Bacteria > Bacillati > Bacillota > Bacilli > Caryophanales > Paenibacillaceae > Paenibacillus > Paenibacillus xinjiangensis. The sequence goes on from NZ_JCAALS010000028.1 coordinate 11,053, forward strand.
ATGTGTTCGGCTCGAAATTTGAGATGAGGACACTCTATGATCTTATGCACAATTACGCTTGGGAGGAGGAGCATGAGGAGAAGTCTTATTTTGTCCATCGTAAAGGTGCAACGAGAGCTCTTCCTGCTGGTCATCCGGATAACCCTGAGCCTTATCTTGCAACCGGGCATCCTGCACTCATTCCGGGCTCAATGGGAACCGCGTCGTATATTATGGTAGGCTCGCCGGGGGGGCAAGCGAATTATTATTCAATCTGCCACGGAGCAGGCCGCATCAGATCACGCAGCGCAACGAAAAGATTGGTGACCATCGACGAATTCTCATCTGCTATGCGAGTTGGCGAGGAGGATGAGATTGTGGTCAATCAGCGTTCACTTGAATCCATTCTGGATGAGTCGCCACAGGCTTATAAAGATGTGGATCAGATTATAGAGAGTGTAGTTGGTGCCGGATTAGCTGAGGTTGTGGCCAAATGCAAGCCATTAGCAACAGTTAAGGGTGCCAAGTAACGTAGAGAAGGCTGCACGCCGTAATAAAAAGAAACAGGCAGATGGGGACTGGCCGCTATGTGGCGGCTGCAGTCCATCTGCCTGTTTGTTTATTAAATGCTGTTACAGACGTTTCAAGAAATCGACGATTGTAAGCAGCCCTTTATCGAAGTTCTCTAGATTGAAATGCTCATTCGGCGCATGCAGGTTCTCATCCGGCAGTCCGAAGCCCATCATCACAACTGGTGCTCCTAATACACGTGAGAATGTCTCGACGATAGGGATGGAGCCGCCATCCTTCGTGAACAGCGCGCGAGTGCCATATACATGCTCATAGGCATCGGCTGCTGTCTGCAGCATGGGATTAGAAGGGTCCATGTTGAACGCTCTTGCCTTCTCACCTGGTATAATAAGAAGCTTTGCTCCTGGTTGTACATGAGCGTTCAGATGTTCAGTAATACGATCCAAAACAAATTGTGGATCCTGATCCCCGACGAGGCGGCAGGTAATCTTGGCATGTGCTTCTTTTGGAATGACAGTCTTGGTGCCTTCGCCTTGGAAGCCTCCATATACACCATTCAGCTCAAGAGTCGGCCTAGCACCTGTTCTCTCAACGAAGGAGTAGCCTGCTTCTCCATACAGCGCATCAAGTCCAAGATTGTTTCTCAATTGCTCCTCATTGAAGTTCTGCTTGGCGAATTCTTCGCGCATCTGCGGAGACAGCTCAGGCACGCCTTCATAGAAGCCTTCCACTGACACACGTCCTTCATTGTCATGAAGTGAAGTCAAGAGAGCAACCAGGGCATGAAGCGCGTTCGGCACGCCGCCTCCGAAGGAGCCTGAATGCAGATCCGTGTTCGCAGTAGTTAGAGCAACCTCAAGCGAGCATAGGCCGCGAAGTCCTGTAGAAATCGCTGGTTTGCCTTTCTCGAGCAGTGAAGTATCCGAGATTAAGACTACGTTAGCTGCAAGCTTATCATCATTGGCTTGCATGAATGCCGGCAGGTTAGGGCTTGATATCTCTTCTTCGCCTTCAATGCATAGCTTTACGTTGACCGGCAGCTCATTGTCCTGCTGGAGCAGAGCTTCAATGGCCTTGATATGCAGGAACAGCTGGCCTTTGTCATCCGTTGCACCACGTGCGTACAGCTTGCCATCGCGAATGGCAGGCTCGAACGGCGGAGTTTCCCACAGGTTAAGCGGATCGACTGGCTGAACATCGTAGTGGCCGTAGATGAGAACCGTAGGTTTGCCTGGCGCATGAATGTGCTCAGCATAGACGATTGGATGTCCGCTTGTTGGATGAATCTCTATTTGCTCAAGACCAGCCTTCTTCAGTAAATCTGCCAACCATTCCGCCGCTGCATTCATATCCTTCTTGTGGGCAGATAAAGCCGAGATACTCGGGATGGACAGAAACTGCTTCAGTTCGTCAAGCTGCTGTTCTCTTCGTTGTTCAAAATAGGTTTCGTAGCTCATTCGTTATGTACCTCCTTGTATCTATCTTCTTAAGTATACGCCTTTAGGAGGAACAAATAAAAGGAATGCCGCCGTATTGGCCGAGAAACTCAAACAAAAAAGTATTCAATTCACACAAATAATGCTACTATTGGGTTAGTTAATAGCTGGTCGGAGAAAAGGTGAACCACAATGATTCCTTAGCGGATGCTTGCGCTAGGATTGATTGTGTTTTTTTGTTTAAGAGCTTACCAGCATAACGAGCAGATTATCGAATAGCAGACATAAATATTATTGTAAGCGTTAACATCATCAGTATGTAGGAGGGGTACGATGGCAGCGAGTGAGCTATGTAGAGTACTGATCGTCGACGATGAGATACTGATTAGGCAGGGGATTAAGCATTATGTGAATTGGGAGCAGGAGGGCTTTGTAATTGTAGGTGAAGCCTCGAACGGAATGGAAGCACTCGGAATCATTGAGCGGACTCGTCCCCATATCGTGCTAACGGATATCGTGATGCCCATCATGGACGGCGAGGAGCTTACGCGAGCAATAAAAGCAGCATATCCCGCCATAGAGGTCATCATATTGAGCAGCTTCGGCGAGTTCATAGCTTAAGACGGCAACTGCGCAGACATGGAAAGTACACAGACATGGAAAGTACACAGACATGGAACTACACAGACATGGAACTACACAGACGAATGTTCTTACGATCGCTGTTGTTTCCGGATGACCTGAATAATAAGCAGAGGGTGTCATCCGGAAACAAAGGCGAGCGCTATCGCTTCTCCAGAATCATTCGTCCGCTCCGTTGCGGTCTGGCTATTTACCTTTGGGGAAAAAGAAAAAGCAGTGCAGGGATATCTCCTTGCACTGCTTTTTAGGTTCGATATTAACCGGTAATGCCCTCCCGCTTGTGGAAGAAGGACTTGAGAGCATTGGGCAATTAAACATGCCTATGAACTTTGACACTACATTCTTTTGTTGACGGAGTAATATATTCAATATAATTCACCGAGCCGTTAAAATTCAAATAACCCTCATAGCGAATTCGAATAGCTGGTAGAGTAATGAATTCCAAGACCCTCTCCTTTGGAACCCAACGACAGTCGCTTGTTTCATCAGAGGTAGTTAACTCTCCTGCCTCAGCTTTACACACGAAATCAAACATAACCTTCGTCGGGACATCAGTTACTCCATCATACCACTTATGTAACCCTGTACTTGAAACAATGTTAATCAAATGGCTTACGATCGCATCTATTCCACTTTCCTCTTTGATTTCACGAATCACACCGTCAATCAAATTTTCACCAACTTCAGTAATTCCACCAGGATATACCCAGCCATCATCATGAGCTTTTACTAAAAGGATATTTCCGTTCCCATCCTCTACAATTCCGCCTGCAGATACGATATGTGTTTCTATTCCTAGCTCAGAACAGTTATGGGATCTCAATAACCAAAACATAGCCCATTTAAAGGCCTACTGCTATAATGAAAGATGCATTTGAGTGTACAACGAGATTTGATGAGCGGTGGTGGGCAAGTGAAACAGTATCGAATGATTCCAATCAAGGTGAAAATGATTGTGTTTTACCTGCTGCTCATTCTCGTTCCAATATCTATAATGTTCATCAATTCGTATTTTTCCTCGCAGCAGCTGCTTGAACGAAAGTATACTGATCTTCTCGTGGATGTCTCGCGGCAGTCGAATATTCGCATCGAGGAGTTTTTGGCGGATACGCAGCAAATCTCTCTTATTTCAAGCTATGGAATCAACAGCTATGTGTCGGCTATTTCGCAAGAAAACTATCCGATGCAGAACTATCTGCACAACCCTTCGAAAAACAATGAAGATCAGGCAACGCAGTTGTTAATGAACTATATCACGATGAAAGATAGGGCCTTCTCGATTTATATATACAATTTGAACGGCGGAAAAGATTTATACGTCAGTTCCAATAAGCCGATTGATTATACTTATTATCCTGGCAATGAGAAATGGTTCAGAGAATTTCTCGAATCGGATGCCATAACTGTAGACGTTCCGACGCTGTTAGATCGGCAGACGAAAGGCGAGCACAATTGGTCAATATACAATGCCCGTAAAATTTTCGATATGGATGATGGCAAGCTGTTGGGTATTATCGTTATCAGCATCGACATTAATTTCATCAATAAGCTGAATAAGCGTCTGCAGGAAAGCAGCCGGTCGGCCTTTACGGTCGTAGACGCAAACGACAACGTTATTTTTAACAGCAAGTACGAGATGCTCGGTAAGCCATTTAACGAAGTGTTCCCCATCGAAGCGGAGAAGCTCCGACAGATGACGGACAGGCAGATAGTCCGTGTAGAGGGTAAGGATTATATTCTTATCCGTTCCGCGTTCGAGGAGCATGATTGGGCAACTTATCTTTATATGCCAGTCGATGAGTTTGCCGTCGAAGGCAACATTTTGAAACGTAATTTATTGTTTATTGTTATTGTGCTTGTTATTTTCGCCTTCATCAGTTCATTTTACTTTTCTAATCTCATTACGAGGCCGATTAAGCGGCTTATGAGCAACATGACGCTGGTCGAACAAGGGAAATTCGAGAACTTGCCTGCGGTCAAGTCGAATGACGAAATCGGATTGCTTGCCATCCGCTTCGAGCATATGTCCACCGAGCTGAAGCAGCTCGTCGAGCGGATTTATCAGGAGCAGCAGGAAAAAACAGAGGCGGAAATTCGCGCGCTGCAAGCGCAAATTAATCCTCACTTCCTGTATAACACGCTGAACTCCGTCAAATGGATTGCATCCATGCAGCGTTCAGATAAGATTGTCGAGATGACGGAAGCTCTCATTTCCTTGCTTCGTTATTCTGCGAAGACGGAAGATCGGCTTGTGACCATTCGGGAAGAGCTGGATAATATCCGCCATTACATTACGATCCAGAAGGTGCGTTATTTCAATCGGATATCGGTTCAATATGATTTGGATGACACGCTGCTTGATTGCCAAATCTTGAAGCTCAGCATTCAGCCTCTAGTTGAGAATGCTATTTTCATCTCTGGCATTCTTCTCATGTGCCTCCATCCGCAGCCCAAGTGTCTTCATCCCTCTAATAAGCAGCCACGAATCATGAGGAGCGAGTACGCCGCCGGTTGCATTTTGCACAAAATGCAGCTTCTCCCCAAGCTCCATCGTATTCACTACAGCTAGACCAGCAACTACATCGCTATGTCCACCAAGATACTTGGTTGCAGAATGCACCGTAATATCCGCACCCAAGGCCAGCGGCGTTTGCAGATAAGGTGTGCTGAATGTATTATCGACGATCAGGAGCAGCTGATGTGCATGCGCCAGTCTGGCAGCAGCCTCGATATCTGTCACTTTTAGCAGAGGATTCGTAGGAGTCTCTATGAACAGTGCCCTCGTGTTCGGCTGGATGGCCTTCTCCACCTCAGATAGGGGTCCCGCCAACAAAACGCGAAAAACGTACGCTAAGCGGAAATTAAATCAAACAAGCCGGAAATTCCGTACGCTAAGGAAATCCGGCTTTTTTTGTACAAGCGTTATGGAAGATCAACCTTTAGGGTAATCCCTGCGAATCTGTTACCTTACATAAGTGCTGTGTGCAAAGACTTTTGTCCTGTGCCTTAAGCCACATCAACACGCTTCTCCCGTATCGATATAACTATCGCCACAATCATTCCGACAACGGCAACGAAACCACATACGACAACCTCAGGCGCGTCAAATCTACCATGGAAGATAGTATTGAAAACGATGTTATTATCCGATAGTGCCATGTTGACTGAAAGTACGGCTATTCCCGTAATCGCAGCACCGACCGGAACGGCCTTAATCAGCATCATCACAATATTCGCACTGAACCTCGCAAGTATAAATGCGAAACACGCCGTGCCGACACTTAGTGCAAGTATCATTCCCGCGAGTATGAGAGCGTACTGCCCGAAGGTAATATTATAAAGCTGCATCCCCATACCAGCAAGCGACATGATATCCGCGTCCCAATAATTCCCTGCACCCGATGCAAGGAACGGAATATATGCTGCGGCAATCAAAAAGATAGATAAAGCGAGTGTGCTTACAATAGTTGCGGCAAATTGAAGTCTAAAAATCCTGCGACCAATAGTTGACGAATACTGCATTAGGTTTAACTTCCGCATGCGGTCGGTTGTCAGCAAGGGTGCAATGAGAATGATTACGGCAACTACAGTAAACACCCCAACAACAGCGGTATAAAGCGAAAATCCCATATGAAGGTCTTCGCGGATCAAGTTTGCATTGCGCATTTGCAGTAATTTCTCAGCGGTGCGGACCACCACGGGGCGGGAATCATTGTCTATATAGCTGCGAAGAGAATCCTCATAGTCGACATATGTGCGTTCGAGCGCCTTGAGCGTCTGTAGCCTAATCAGTGGCGAGGCGTACCATTCATCCAAGGTTTGTGCGCTATTGCCAAAATCCAGCTTGCTCTGCATTGTGGAAATGGTATCATTGAAGATTTCCTTTTCCTCCTCGTTTAGGTCGCTGGAGTAGCCGTTATCGGCAAATTCCTCATATTCAGCGTAGCTGTAGATATTGTTTTCGGTAAAAATCGTCTCGTTTGAGATAATTTCATCCATTTTAGAAATAAGGGCAACCTTTTTACCTGGGATATCATAGTCGGCCAATTCACCCGGTTCAAGCGTATCGCCGTAAAGTGCAAACATCTCATTCTGATAGGAACCGTAAATACCATGGGTGGTTAGACTATCATATGAGCGCAGTGCTTCGCTCAAAAATGCGAACCACATCAACGTAGCAATTGCAGTAATAAGCGCAAGAATGCGCCAATTCCATAGCTTCTTGAGTTCATATACAAAGATTCTCATAATAGCTCCCTCTTTTTAAATATTTTAGTGGAAATGAATGCGGCGATGGAAAGCACAGCAAGAGAAACGAAAAGCCCAACGCTCTCAAAGTTCGCCCATATAATTTCCGCTCCGCCGTCGGTGAACCATGCTACATTATTTTTCCATAACCAAACGGGAGTAAGGGTCCAAATGCCCCGTGAAACCGAGCCGATTGGAAAAAGGGGCTTAGCAAGAAATGTGACGCCGACTACCGACGCAGCGGCGATAAATGCTCCGTATCCGTTACGAACAAATACCCCAGCTGCATATCCTAACAGGCAAAAGCAAACTGCAATACCAAAGGTTACTCCGATTGTTGCCCAAAGATACCCCTCAACAGTGAAGCTGTGCCATGTGATGAAAGGCTTGCCGTATTCATTCACAGCGTAGTTAAACATACTTGATACGTTATCATTCCACACATCCGAAAAATTGAATCTGAGAAAAAAAATGCACAAACTCACTCCAAGAATTACGACAGTCATGGCTACTACCGCCATCAGCGAGGCACTCAGTTTTGTCCTGAGTACCCGTCTTCCGATTTTTGAAGCGCAGATAATATGTTCGGTCCCTCTCAAGTTTTCGTAGGTTACCGATATAAGCGCGGCAAATAACGCTAGCAAACAGCTTTCCGCAATAATTGCCATAAACATGATCTTAAACAACAGACTGTGGCGGTAATGAGTCTGTCCACCGAAGTAAGTTGACAAAGCATCGCCGTTAGCGGCTTTCTCATCAATTACAGGTTGTAGTTTTTTATACTTGTTGCGTATATTCTCGGCGTTTTCACCTGTGATGTTGTATTTCCTTATATATATCTCCCCGATTTCGCTTGTCTTAAATCCCTCAAAGATATTGACAGCTTCTGCTTCGTAATTCGAGCCATAATCGTTGTAGCCGACTATCGCAATAACAGCATTAAAAACGATGCATAGGGCAACGATTCCAACCATCGCGGGTGAAAACACAAGTTTTTTTAGCTCGTACCCGAATAGCATATTGCTCACCTCACATTGCCTCATCTCGATAAATGTATAGAAACACGTCCTCAAGGTTGGGGCTGACACTACGCGCGACACCGCCGCAGTCGCTCTCACTCGCAAAACGCGTGACAGTTTTGCCGTTCTCCTGGTGTTCTGTGAGCACTAGATAAGGCGATTTGATATCGGAAATATCGTCCGTTTCATAGACCTTGCCCCTGAGCGTCCTGCATATCGACGCAGGTGACTCGTTGGTGAACAATCTGTGATTTTTGAACATAATAACCCTACTTGCGATTGTTTCAATGTCCGACACAATATGCGTCGAAAGTATGACAATTCGGTCTTTGGATAGTGACGAGATAAGGTTGCGGAAGCGGACGCGTTCTTTTGGGTCAAGCCCTGCCGTAGGTTCGTCGAGAATTAGGATTTTGGGATCGTTCAGCATAGCCTGAGCGATTCCGACGCGCTGAATCATACCACCTGAAAACTTCTTCATCTTCTTATCTCGCACGTCCGACAAGCCCACAAGATCAATGAGTTCGTCGGTCTTGCGCTTTGCTTTGTCGCGATCGATACACTTTAACGCTGACATATACAACAAGAACTCTCTTGGCGAGTGATTCCTATAATAGCCGAAGTCCTGCGGCAGATAGCCGATGATGTCGCGGTATGAAGCGTCAAGCCCAACGATTTCATCTCCGTTCCAAAGGATTTCGCCCTTTGTGGGGAAGATGAGTGTCGTGAGCATTTTAATCAGTGTAGTCTTGCCCGCGCCGTTTGGGGCAAGCAAGGCGTAGACACCGCCAGAGAATTCGAGGTTGATATCCTCCAAAGCAGTGAAATTTCCATATTTCTTAGTCAAATTGTTAAGCAATAGCATATTTTTTTACCTCCGACATCATTTTTGAGATTTGATAAGCAAGTGCTACCCCTCCGAGAACGGCAAGCACAACCGAAAAAGCAATCGGCATTTCGCGTAATATTGTCTCCCATTTTTCCCCTAGCGAGAATGGGATTACGATATTAACGAACACCCACCCCGCCGAGAACACCGCATTTACCCATTTGCCGTGAAGAAAACGCATAAAGGATATACTCAAGGTAGCGCAGAGAAACAGGGCGGACAGGCAAATTGGAAACAGTGAGAGGAATTCATATCCGCTGTCTGTACTGATTGTCGCGAAAACCGTGGTGAACACAAAGCCGAAGACCGAGTAGCAAATCACCCGCAGAGCGGTTATCTGCTGGATGGTGTAGCGGCAAGTCTGTTTTAGTCCGTATAGCCCACATGTCCGCTCCGACGTTTCGGCAAACATGGTTATCAATAGGAAAACTAGTGGGGCAACGGCGATGGCCGCGGAGAAGCGGTAATCATCAGGCGCAAAGCTGAATAGCACGAGAACAACTGCGAGAGTTACGGCGGCGAAGAACAAGCTATACCCAGTATCCCAAAATATAAAACGGAAGCCTATGATGCGCAGCATTTCCGCAATCCGTTCTCTCGCCGTTTGCGGCTTGACTAAGCCTTGCGAAAGGATATATTCAATGCTTGCATTCTTTGTTTTCTTATCCATAATCAGCAAACTCCTTTCTAATCAGGTTGATAAGGCGGTAATACTTGGATTTCACGCTTCCCTCGGGAAGTCCTTCGATACCTGCGATTTCAGAGAACGTGTACCCGCCGAATATGTGAAGCCGGAAGATTTTCTGCGTATCCGGAGGCAAACCGCCCAAAAAAGCGCATATCCTCTTCGTGAAATCCCTGTCTTCAAATTGCCGAGTGAAGTCTGCTTCATCAATCGGCTCCACCTCGTCAAGCGATATTGTTTTGGTCATCGCGTGGTAGGCACGTGATCGGAACCAATCAACAACCTTATTTGCGGCAATCCTGTACATCCACGTTCGGAATCCCGCACCTCGCTTCATATCGTAAAACCCGATTGTCCTGAGCATTGAGATAAATATCTCCTGTGTCAGTTCAATGGCAATATCTGCATTTGAGACTTGTTTCCTCACGAAGCCGTAAATCTCGTCATAGTAGCATTGCACCAGTTCATCGGCGGCGGCGCGGTCGCCGTTTCGCTGGATTTTCTTTATTAGGCGTAGCTCATCCAACCGGACCACCTCCTTTTTGTCTGTCCATTTATATATTCGCAGTGGATAGAGAAATAGTTTCAACGCCGGAATAATAATATTTTGAGATATTATCTGCCGCTCAGAACGAAGCCGCCTGTCTATGGTCTTCTCAGTATCTTTAAAGAATATTCCTTGGGCTCTGTGGCCGAAACCTTCTTTTTCTTTTTATAGAGCCTGTTCAAAAAGTACCCTCTCAGCTTGAAAGCAACAGTATAAATGGTCAAACGAGACTCCAAGAATGGGAATGAAAGGGTCGATGTTGCGTAATGTAACTATACGTGGCATAGATTACTATCCCAGAACCTGATTTTGGACAGACGTGTCCCTTGTGTTGTAATTTTCTCTTTTTTTCAATTAGGAGTCCGGCGTTTCTTACCCCGCCAACGGCAATGAGAGTTGTTCCACTTGAATCTCTTGCAGTTTATTGAGTTGTGCTACATGATTCGAAGGTAGGACTGTGTCCCGTAAGAGCCGAATCATCCGTTCAATCAATCGGAACGCATCCCGCAGGATAAACCACTTTTCGACGCGTTTTGTTGTACGAACCGGGATCTTCTTATGCTTCATAACAGAAGTCAGTTGATTCGATTCTTGCGCAAACGCAAGTTCTACTTGCTTCCGGAAATTTAGCATCTGTTCTTGCAGCATGCTTCCTTGCGGCACAGGCCCGTTGAAAAATGGATTTTCCGTAAAGGCATATTGAATTGCAGGAGGTTTTTTCATAGTTTGAAACAACAATTATCCATACTAAAGCAACTTCAAACAATAGGAAGGAGAAGCTAAAGTATGATGTAATGAGAAAGGGAAACAACAATTAGATAGTCTTAATGATAAGCAGAGTATAGGAATTGAGGAAGGATGGATGACTATTATGCATAATCACAAGCAGACTGGCCTGATGCCTGCAATGGGTTGGAATTCATGGAACACTTTCACATGGGATATCAATGAACAATTGATTCGGGATATCGCCGATCTTTTTGTTACGGCAGGCTACAAGGAAGCCGGATACGAATATATCGTGATCGATGACTGCTGGAGCTTGAAGGAACGCGACTTGGATGGGAATCTGGTGGCCGATCCAGCCAAATTTCCGAACGGAATGAGAGCGCTTGCAGATTATATCCATGCGAAGGGCTTAAAGTTTGGCATGTATTCGTGCGTCGGTACCCACACTTGCGCCGGGTATCCGGGCAGCTTTGAGCATGAATTTCAGGATGCGCGATTGTTCGCGGAGTGGGGCGTTGATTTTCTCAAATACGATTATTGCTTTAAGCCTCGACAGCTTTCGGGTGAGTTGATGTATAAACGAATGAGTCTTGCTCTGAAAAATTGCGGGAGAGACATCCTTTTCTCCGCTTGTAATTGGGGGGCCGACAATGTATATCAATGGATTCGCGAATCGGGCGCCCATATGTACCGATCAACGGGCGATATACAAGACAATTGGGATTCCGTTAAAAATCTAGCCAAATCGCAGCTGGACAAACAGAGCTATACCGGTTCTTACTGTCACAACGATATGGATATGCTGATTGTTGGGATGTACGGCAGCAGCAACGACGGTTTTATAGGCAGTAATTCTGGCGGCTGCAGCGACACGCAGTACAAAACCCATTATTCGCTATGGAGCATGATGGGTTCACCTCTCATGATTGGCTGCGATATACGAAACGCCAATCAAGCAACGAGGGATATTTTGTTGAACCATGAGCTGATTGCGATCAATCAGGATCCAGAAGGGCGTGGCGCTTACCGTATTAAGCCGGAGCCGCAGTGGTTCAATACAGACGACATATTCATGCTGGTGAAAGTGCTGACTAATGGCGATTTGGCCATAGGCTTTTTCAATCTGAGCGACAGTCAAAGAGAGCTGTCCTTGCAGTTCTGGGATATCGGGCTTCCATATGCAGAGAGAATATCATTGTCGCTGTATGACTGCTGGGAGCATAAGGAGATCGGCGTATTCAAAGAACGCTTCGCTCCTACAGTACCTGCCCATGATTGTTTAATCGTACGGGCAAAGCTGGTGAAATAGTCGGCAAATTGATCAAGGAATCATTAGCGCCCAGCATAAGCGGCATACAGCATCATATATTCCGAGGGAGTATGGGTTGTTGCTTTTTTGAATACTTTCGAGAAATGCAATTGATCTCTGTAGCCTACAGAGTAGGCAATTGATTTTATGGACAAGTCAGAGGTCTTCAGCAGTTCGCAAGCGCGCTGGATCCGGTATTCGGACAAATAACTTGAGACAGGCATCCCAGTGGATTTCTTGAATAAGCGGAACAAATAACTTCGTTCGACTTTAACGAATTTCACGATTTCCGATACCTTTAGAGTTGTTCTCCAATAGTTATTTTCAATATATTCTTTCGTTAACCCAACATAATCGGTTAGGCGTGTCATCGATTCGACTGGATAATACTCTATGTAATAGGACAGCAGCAGACGTAATTTGGAGTCGTAACGTATTTTTTCAAACGGTTTTGAATCTGCATTGTCAACGATATGATATAAGGGCTTCAGATTGGTAGGGGATTTCCATGTAACAGGCTTATTGGGTATAAGTCCCGTCATGGACAAGAAGCGCATCGTGTCGTTTCCTTTAAACTCTACCCAAACGTACTCCCACGGATCCTGCGGATCGGGATAATAATAGACTTCGTTATGTGGAAAAATAATAAAGCTTTCACCGGCACTTAAAGGAAAAACGGTGTGCCGTGTTTCCAAAAAGCCTATTCCACTTATGATGTAATGCAATGCATAAATATCACGTACACCCGGTCCCCACTTATGAAGATTTGGGGGTTTGTAGCCGCTAGAGACACAAATTAGTTGATTGCTAAAATATGAAGTATTGAAATGAATAGGGTTCATAAGCTGCTACCATATCCTCTCACTCTTTCAGTTTCCTTATAAATACAACATTACTATCTCCATATGTGTTTCGCAAATTATAACTACAGGAAGCGAGGATGAACGATGCAGAATTTAGACAATAATACAATTCCCACTGCGTACATGAAGGCTGCTGTGCGCGGGGAGCAAGGAATAGTACGAGAGATTTTTTATCCGGTTAATAACTATATAAACCCATCGCGCCAGTTGGTGACGGATCGGCAGATCGATTCTCGGGAAGCAGGAAGACCTATAGTTAGCGGACAGGCGATTACGAAAAGCTGTAGCGTCTATCTACCTGCGGGCTACGACGATAGCGATGTGGATACCCGTTACAAGGTGTTGTATTTGCTGCACGGAGTAGGGGGAGATCAATATGAGTGGTTAAATGGCAGCGGAAGTGAAAGCGGACATTCTATCTTATGCAATATGTTGGATAATCTTATTGCGAATGGTGATATTGATCCAGTCATTGTTGTGATGCCAAATGGAAGAAGCTCTCATGACTGGATGGATCGTACCTTCAATCCCGAAGGAACCAATATGCTCGGGTTCTACTATTTTGATTTTGAGCTCCGATACGACTTGATCCCGTTCATTGAATCGGAGTTCAAGACGTATGCGAATGTAGAAGAGACAACTCCTGAAGCAGTCGAATACAATCGTATGCACAGGGCAATCGCAGGTTTATCCATGGGGGGGATGCAGGCATTGAATCTTATCCTTGGGGGCCTGCGATACGACTCTGCCGCTATTACCGGAAAAACAAGCGAATGGAGCAACGGGCTTATCGAAACGGTTCCCGCGCGCGGCATGACCGATCTGTTCGCTTATGTAGGTGCTTTCTCAAACGCGCCTACTTCGAGCAATGGCAAGGTTTTGGGTGCGAGCATCGCATCAAATGGCCATAGACTCAGGCTGTTGTATATGACATGCGGAGATGCCGACAGCGTATCGATCGATTGCTACGTTAAATCGATGGAGCAGCTCACGGATATTGGTGGGGATTATCTCGATGCATATTACCCCGTCTTAATCAAGGACGGGGTCCATGATTTTCAAGTGTGGAACAACGGCGCGTATCATTTTATCCGTCTGTCATTCGGGAATGAAGGGACACACTAACATGAACTTGATACAAAATACAATTAGATTACCTCGTCTGATCAGCGACGGTATGGTCATGCAACGTAATGCACAAGTGAAAATATGGGGCTGGGCAAGGGCGGATCAAGTCATTTCAATTAGATTTTTAGATCAAATCTGCAGCACTGCGGTAAATGATGATGGGGCATGGCAGGTAACCTTCAGGGCAGGGGATGCGGGAGGCCCTTACGACATGGTGATCGAGACCGTTGATGGCACAGCACGAATAATGATTAATGATATTCTGTTAGGCGATGTATGGCTTTGTTCCGGACAATCCAACATGGAAATGAGAATGGACTCTCTGCAGGACGTATATCCGGATGAGATTAAGAACTCCCGTAATGATGCCATACGGCAGTTTCAGGTTCCAATGAGGTATGACTTTATACAACCGCAAGCAGATATTGAATCGGGAGCCTGGGTGCCGGCGGATCCACAGAGCGTGTTGAACTTCACTGCAGCAGGGTATTTCTGTGCTGTGAAGCTTTTTGAACAATATCAGGTTCCCATAGGACTGATCAGCGCGAGTCTGGGAGGGGCTCCTGCCGAAGCCTTTATGAGCGAGGAAGCTCTTTCCCTATTTCCTGAATATATGGAAACCTTGCAGAAGATGAAGGACAGAGATTATTTGGAGGCGTTGGTAAGAGAGGATCAAGTATCTTGGGATGCTTGGCACAATAATCTCATTCAGAATGATGCTGGCATGTCGAATGACGGACAACCATGCATTGAAGCAGACAGCGACGTTTCATCCTGGCCGCGCATTAAAGTTCCGTCCTATTGGGAAGAGGAAGGGGTTGGCTCCTTCAATGGCGCTGTATGGTTTCGAAAAGAGATTGAAGTGTCTTCTTTATTAACTGGAGACCCCGCTAAACTTGTCCTGGGACATATCGTTGATGAGGATGCGGTTTATATAAATGGTATTATGATCGGAACCGAATCAAACCAGTATATGCCGAGAAACTATAGGATTCCCGAAGGGCTGCTGAAAAATGGGGGAAATACGATTCTGGTTCGAGTAATCAATTACTCCGGAAAAGGAGGTTTTTATAAAGATAAGCCCTATCACTTGCAGATAGGGGACCAACTTATTGATTTAAGCGGGGATTGGCAATATAGGGTCGGTGCCAAGAGCGATCCGCTGCCTGCCCCTAACTTTGTCCAGTGGGGACCGACAGGCTTATATAACGGAATGATTGCACCAATTGTCCATTACGCAATTAAAGGCGTCCTCTGGTATCAGGGTGAATCAAATGTGAAGAAGCCTGATGAATACGAGGGTCTGCTCAAAGCGTTGATTTCAGACTGGAGAGGAAAATGGAGCTTAGAGGGGCTCTCTTTTATATATGTGCAGTTGCCTAACTTCCAGCAGGCTTCGAACAGACCTGCCGAGAGCAGTTGGGCAGAATTGAGGGAGGCACAGCGAAGGACGCTAGCCGTACCAGGTACATGCATGGCTGTTACCATTGATATCGGAGAATGGAACGATATTCATCCAGTTAACAAAAGAGATGTTGGGTACCGACTAGCTCTTGCAGCACGCAAAGCTGCTTATGGCGATGATTCGGTTGTCGGCTCCGGACCAATGTTTCAATCGGCGAAGCAGGAGGGAAGCCGGATCGTACTGAGCTTTAGCGATACTGGCAGCGGAATGATCGCCAAGGATGGAGATATGCTTCGGCATTTCGCTATTGCGGGAGCAGACCGAGCGTTCGAATGGGCAGATGCGAGAATTGAGAATAACGGTGTGGCGGTGTGGCACAAACAGATTTCCGATCCTGTCTATGTGAGGTATGCATGGGCCGACAATCCCGAAGGTGCCAACTTATATAACCGTGAAGGGCTTCCTGCATCGCCTTTCACAACGGAATAGCCGCTTCAATTATGAATCTAACAAACCTCATACAAGGCTAATGGTTATTGGATGACTCGCTTCCGCCGCCTTAAATACGAGCATGCCCGAAATCGTCCTCATCGCCGTTGTCGACTCAGCATTAAACTTGGAAGGGAAAAGAAAAGGAAAAGAAAAAGCAGTGCAGGGATATCTCCTTGCACTGCCTGTTATGTTCGATATTAACCGGTAATGCCCTCCCGCTTGTGGAAGAAGGACTTGAGGGCGTTGTAGACCTCGCCTTTTTCACGGATGACGTAATACATGAATTGCTGCATATTAATATGCTTGTAGGCGGACATGAGCGTGCTTGAACGGTTATACTGGTTCACTTCGCCGTATCCGAACAGGTTGGAGCGCTTGAGGAGCTCGCCGATCAGCTTGACGCAGCGTTCATTGTCGGAGGTGAGATTGTCGCCATCGGAGAAATGGAATGGATAGATGTTGTAGGCACTTGGAGAGAAGCGACTATCGATAATTTCCAGTGCTTTGATATAGGCAGAGGAGCAGATCGTTCCGCCGCTTTCTCCACGGGTGAAGAATTCCTCCTCCGTCACTTCCTTGGCCTCGGTATGATGCGCGATGAAGACGATCTCCACTTTCTCATATTGATGCCTCAGGAAGCGGGTCATCCAGAAGAAGAAGGAGCGGGCCACGTATTTCTCGAATGAACCCATGGAACCAGATGTATCCATCATTGCGAGAATAACAGCGTTGGATTGAGGACGAATAATTTCTTCCCAAGTCTTGTAACGAAGGTCATCCGGTGAGATGCCATGAATGCCCGGTTGACCGGAGGTCGCATTCCGCCGCAGGTTCTCCATAATGGTCCGTTTCTTATCTATGTTGGACATGATGCCTTTCTTACGAATGTCGTTGAAGCGAATCTCCTTCGTTTCCAGCTGATCCTTATCCTTCTGACGAAGGAATGGCAGCTCCAGCTCCTCGAAGAGCATGGTCTCGAGCTCCGCCAAGCTAATCTCAGCCTCTATGACATCTTCTCCGGGCTGGTCACCTGCGCCTTCGCCTTTTCCTGGCCCTTTGGCTGCTTGAGGATCTACGCCAAGCACATCGCCGACTTGACTGTCTCCATCCCCTTGCCCCACATGTTTGTTTTTATTGTAATTATAAACGAATCGAAATTCATCAAGGCTCCGAATTGGTACTTTAATGACTTGCTTGCCATCCGACATGACGATGCTTTCCTCAGATACTAAATCCGGCAGATTCTGCTTGATCGCTTCCCGTACCTTTTGCTGATGCCGGGCTTGATCCTGATAGCCTTTGCGATGCAGAGACCAGTCCTCACGGGAAACAACAAACAATCTATTCTCCTCTGAACCCATTGCGGAGCACCTCCTTGCTTAATTTTGCTGTTGTTATATCAATATATTCAAGTCCTCCCCGGATATGTGAAGCAAAAGTTGCCCGAATTCTAGCAAACTTTTATTTGATTAGCTTACGTACTATTAGGGATCAATACTTGAGGTCGATTCTGCTAGAAATGGAAAAAAAGGCAGGGAATATCTGTTTTTTAATGAAAGATAACGGATTTTTGAATGTTAACGGCCCAATGAAAGCGGTATCATCATATTGAATTAAGCGATGACTTGGTAACATTTTACTCTACGCCGAGCTGAATGAGGGGGGATACGGACTAATACGAAAGGACAGTGCAGGTAGTTGTGATGGGAATATCCGCTTCAAACGAATGAATGTAAGCGTTTACTAACAACTCTGCGAAACTATAGAGATACTCAAATCCGAAAGCGGGGAATTCAAATTATATGCAATCTCTGACGAAAAGAAGTTCGTTCATGCTATTCATGGCTATCGTTCTAGCGATCACAGCTATGCTGCCAGGCATGCCATTAAGTCTTAAACAAGCGAGTGCCAACGCGGAGAGGGTTGTACAGAAATACGATTTCGGCACAGCCTCAAGTCCGGTTATGGCGGGCTATACCCGTGTGCATGATTCACTGCTATATGCAGCAGAGGCGGGATATGGCCTGAGTCAAGCTGTCGTGTCGAGGAATCGCTCGGGGGGCGATGACATGACGAATGATTTCGTTCTGGGCACATCCTATTCATTCCTGACGGATCTTCCGAATGGCGAGTATGACGTTATAGTCTATTCAGGCGACCTTCTAACGGGAACGAGCACAACGAAGACGACGATTGCCTTGGAAGGCGTTACTGCGGGCACGATCAGCAGTAGAGTTGCTGTTACGGAAGCCAAATACCGTACGACGGTGCTTGATGGTCAACTAACGGTTGGAATCACGGGTACAGGTGCAGGCGGTTATTTGAATGCGCTCCTTATTGAGCAAGTGGTAGCACAGCAGCCAGCTGCTCCAACTGGTCTTGCAGTGACGAGCCTGACGGCGGATAATGTGACCCTCGGCTGGGGTTCGGTTACGGAATCCCTGTATTACTATGTGTACCGAGGTGAGGGGACTGATGGGCCAAGCAATCGGCTGGCGCAAGTCTCTGGCACCAGCTATAGTGATACAGCTGTTACTACCGGGAGTAGCTACACGTACTCTGTATCCGCTGTGAATGCTAGTGGATTAGAGTCGGAGTTAAGTGAGTCTGTCACAGTTGCTGAGGTTCCAGCGGTTCAGCCGCCAGCTGCCCCTACAGGGTTGGCAGTGACAGCCGTAACAACGGATTCCGTTGCGCTCAGCTGGAACGTAGCGGAAGGTGCTGTAAGCTATACCGTATTTCGCGGTGAAGCAGCGGAGGGTCCTTTTGCATCCATGGGTCAGTCAAGCTCTACGTCTTACGTGGATACGGGTGCTGCAACGGATACCGAACACTATTATTATGTCGTTGCGGTGAATGGAAGCGGAGAATCAGCACATTCGAATACGGCGGTAAGTATTGTTTATGTGCCGCCTGTTACACTTCCAGAAGGATCTGTTCAGCGCTTTGACTTCGGCTCAGGCGCATTGGCGGATGAATATATAAGGGTGACAGCAGCAACCTCCTATACGTCTTCCTTGAAATATGGATTTGCGGACATTGCAGCCGTAACTTCAGGAGACAGGGGAACGACAGACCCAATCAAATCAGACTATGTCATCCCTCAGAATACATCTTTCCAAGTAGATCTCCCGAATGGAGACTATACAGTATCACTTGTCGCAGGCGATCAGAGCGGTGCGACGGATATTGCGATCAAGGTTGAGAACATCCAGAAGGTACAGCAGACGGCTAAGGCAGCTGGCCAATATCTCGAGATGGAGTTCGCTATCGCATTAGTGGATGGACAATTGAACTTTGAGTTCACAGGCACCGCTCCGAAGATTAATGCACTTGTCATTACGAAGCAGGCAGAGCGTCAGCCAGGCGAGCTTCCTACGGTCTATATAGCTGGCGATTCCACCGTTCAGACCTATGATCCGTATTGGGAGCCGGAAGCAGGCTGGGGGCAGATGCTGCCGCGCTTCTTCACGGATAACGTTCAGTTCAAGAATCACGCGATTGGCGGACGCAGCACGAAGTCGTTCATTAATGAAGGACGACTGGATGAGGTTCTAAGAGCAATTAAGCCTGGCGATTATTTCCTCGTCCAGTTCGGTCATAACGATGCGACAATCAGCGTCCCTGACCGGTACGCTTCACCAGCAGATTACAAGAACTATTTGAAAACCTATGTAAACGGCGCAAGACAGCGCGGTGCTACACCGGTGCTTATTACGCCAATGGGACGCAGAGACTTCAATGCAGCTACAGGCAAGTTCAATGTGAGCTTCCCAGAATATGTGCAGGCGATGAAGGAGGTAGCAAGCGAGCTCGAGGTAGATCTCGTTGATCTCAGCACGCTTAGTGTCGCCTATTATGATTCAATCGGCCCTGAGGCATCCCTGTCTGTGTTCCTCCATGTAGAGCCGGGCATCTATCAGGCGTTCCCGAATGGTTCTGCCGATAACACCCATTTCCAAGAATATGGAGCGATTCAGCTATCGAGGCTGCTCGCAGGCGGAATTAAGGAGCTCGGGCTTCCTTTATCCGCTCAGGTGAAGGAGATAGAGCTTCCAGACAGTGTTCCTGCTAAGCTGACAGGCTTGACTGCTGGCAGCATAAGCAATGCAGGGGCCGTGCTGAAGTGGAATCCTGACGTTAATGCGGATATTTACAAAATTTATCGCAAGCTGGCTTCCGATCCTGAATCGGCTTATGCCTTAATCGGCACAGCTACTGTTCCTTCCATTACAGTTGGTGGAATGGCAGAGGGTAAATCCTATAACGTACGGGTGACCGCCGTTAATGGCCGCGGCGAATCTGAGCCGTCTGACGCGGTTAGCATCACGACGAAGTCGGCACAGTATCGTTATGACTTCGGTCCGGTAGGCGCTCCTGTCGCTGAAGGCTACACAGAAGTAACACGAAGCGTCATTTACACACCAGAGCTTGGGTATGGCATTACGAACAGCACAGGTATGATTGATCGTGACCGCGGAAGTGCAGCCGATGCGCTGCGCAGGGATTTTGTAGCGTATTTCGCCAATTCCTATGAATTCAAGGTCGATATGCCGAGTGGCTATTATTCCGTGAAAGCCTACGTCGGCGATTGGATCGGCTCTACAAGAACGAATATCGCCATTGAAGGTAAAGATTATGGTACAACAGCATCCGGCACAGCGAACATTGCGGAGAAAGTATTCAATCAGATCGCGGTGAAGGATGGTCAGATGAACCTGGTATTCAGCGGACAAACCGCTCACCTGAATGGACTAGAGATAACACCGCTTCTTCTTGCTCCAACAGGTCTTGTTCTGGACGAGCTGCAGCTCGGCAATGATCCAATCACTGCGAAGCTGTCGTGGAACGCTGTTGACGGGGTATCCAATTATCGGGTATACCGTCAGGCGACGGTAGCAAGCAGTGCTGAGCTGCTCACGGAGACGACTGCTCTGACTTACACCGATGTAACAGCGGATGTTGGACTGGAATATGTGTACACCGTAACAGCTGTGGACAGCACAGGGCTTGAATCGGTCGCTTCTAACTCGCTTAGCGTGTCGATGATCGACCCTAATGTGGCACTCGCTGCCGTACCGACAGGACTCTCTGTTCAGTCAATCAACAAGAACGATGTCACTATTGCTTGGGAAGCTTCTGCGGGAGCAAGAATGTATAACATTTATCGCTCAACCAAAGCGGATGGTGAATATAAATTGATTGGCAAAGCAACACAGACAGCTTACAAGGACGATACGATTCTAAGCACGATTCCTTACTATTATACGATAGCATCGGTTAACGCTGGCGGCATATCTGCTATGTCAGAGGTATTAGAGACACCTGCGGTGACGATTCTGAAGCGGGATATGGAATATTTGGACCGGGCACCTGTAGCGGTTCAGAATGAGAATGGCAATTACATTGGCTGGAGAATGCTGGGACTTGATCCGGATACCATTGCATTTAATGTGTACCGTGACGATGTGCTGCTGAATGAGTCTCCGATTACGGGCAGCACGAACTATGTGGATGCTGAAGGTACGGAGCAATCGGTATACAAGGTAACTTCGATTATTGCCGGAGTGGAGAAGCAGGCAACAGAGCTTTTCGCCGTATGGGAGAAATCCTATCAGTCGCTTGCGCTGGATAAACCGGCAGATGCTTATACGAAGGATGGTCAGCTTTATACGTATAAAGCGGGTGATGCCAGCGTTGGGGATCTGGATGGAGACGGCGAATATGAAATTGTTATGCTCTGGTCGCCTTCCAATGCGAAGGATAATTCCCAAGCAGGCTATACGGGCATTGTGTATATGGACGCTTACAAGTTAGATGGGACGAAGCTATGGCGCATTAATCTTGGCCACAATATTCGTGCTGGCGCCCACTACTCGCCATTCCTGGTCTATGATTTCGATGGCGATGGCAAAGCTGAGGTTGCACTTAAGACAGCTGACGGTACCATTGATGGTCAAGGGAAGGTTATCGGCGATGCTTCCAAGGATCATCGCAACAGCTCAGGCTATGTCCTTCTAGGAGATGAGTTCTTAACGGTCTTCGAAGGGGAGAGTGGGGGAGAGCTGACAACAGTGAGCTATGATCCGCCGCGCGGCGATGTAAGCGCATGGGGAGATGCATATGGGAACCGTGTTGACCGATTCCTCGCATCCGTAGCTTACTTGGATGGCGAGCATCCGAGTCTTATTTTCAGCCGTGGCTATTACACAAGAACGGTTATAACGGCTTATGATCTGAACGGTGGGGAACTCACGCAGCGCTGGCGCTTCGACACGAACGATGAGGGCAACGGCAGCTATGTCGCACAAGGCAATCATAGTATGTCTGTCGGAGATGCAGATGGTGACGGTAAGGATGAGGTGCTGTTCGGAGCTATCACTATTGATGATAACGGGGAGCTGCTATACAGTACGAATCTAGGTCACGGGGATGCGATGCATTTTGGCGATCTTGATCCATCGAGACCAGGACTTGAGGTATTTGGGGTGCATGAGCATACAGATGCAGAGTATGGACTCGAGCTGCATGACGCTGCTACAGGTGAGATTATCTGGGGCGTGTATACCGGCAAGGATACAGGACGCGGCATGTCCGCGGATATCGATCCTAACTATGTTGGGCAGGAAATGTGGTCATCAACGATTACGAACGAGCAGCAGATTCCGATTGGCGGGTTGTATAGTGCCCAAGGAGAGCTGATTACTACGAACATCCCTTCCTCGACTAACTATGGTATCTGGTGGGATGGCGATCTGCTGAGAGAGCTTCTGGATCATAAGTGGAATTCCGCAGCAGGAGCGGGGACTGGTTCAATTGACAAATGGGATTACAACACCAATACGACCGTTAATCTGTTAACGGCAGAGGGAACCCATTCCAATAACTCTACAAAAGGAAATCCTTCGCTGCAAGCCGACTTGTACGGAGATTGGCGTGAGGAGGTTGTATGGCGCTCAGAGGATAGCACGGAGCTTCGTATTTATACGACGACAGATGAGACGGATTACCGTCTGCGCACGCTCATGCATGATCCAATCTACCGGCTTAGTGTGGCATGGCAGAACTCAGGCTATAACCAGCCTCCACATCCAGGATTCTATCTGGGTCATGGGATGGAGCAGCCTGATGCTCCAAGCATTCACTATGTGGGAGCGCCAGTGGAGCAGGAGGATACGACAGCGCCGATTATATCAGGGCTGCCTTCCGAGCTTCTGACAGAATCAGATAGCATTAGCGTTCAAGTGACGGCTGAGGATGCTGAATCCGGCATAAAAGAGCTGACCATCACTTTTGACGGAAATCCGGTCGAGAACGGACAGCAAATTCTGTTAACGGGTCTAGCTGGTACGCACACGTTCACTGTGACAGCTATCAACCATGCAGGTCTGGAATCGACGGCTTCGGTTACGATCACAGTTACAGCAGCCGAGAAGGCGACTGGGGCGCCAGCCAAGCCGGTGCTATCCAACAATAAGGGTCATGGCAACGGTTTGCTTGGGGGCAGCTATAAGGTAACCATGAACGTCTGGTGGGGCAATAACGGTTCAGTCTACAAGCTATACGAGAACGGAACGTTAGTTGATACGCAAGTATTAACGGACAACTCACCGAATGCGCAGACGGCAGCCACCGAGATTGCCGGCAAATCGAATGGCACATATACGTATACGTGTGAGATCATTAACTCCTACGGTACGACAGCATGTGATCCTCATACGGTTACGGTCAAAGACGCTTCCCCAGGGAAAGCAGTGCTCTCGAACGATAACTGGGATGGCGATGGCAGCTACAAGGTAACGATGAATCTATGGTGGGGAACGAATGCAGCGACCTATCGGTTGTATGAGAACGGTGTCCTGATTGATACGCAGACATTGACGGAGCAGACGCCGAATGCTCAATCTGCTGCAACAGCGGTTACTGGCAGGGCAGCCGGCACGTACGAATATCGTGTGGAGCTTGAGAATGCGAGTGGTATTACGGAGAGCAGTGTGATGAAGGTAACGGTGAAGTAAGTGAATAAAACAAGCTAGCGCTAGGGGCTGCTCAATTAAGCGAGGTGTGTATTTTGCTTAGGAGCAGCCCCTTTGTCTTGTGTTGTTACCATTATTGAGGAGTGATTGATGATGGATTCATGGATAAAAACAAGCTATAACATGCTGCCTAGAATCATTTTGCTGCTTATTGTAATTATGCTTGCTGTTCCAGCTATAGGACCAGCAAGTCAAGTATCGGCTGCCTCACCCCGTCAGATGGAAAATCTTAATAGAGGACTCGTCGCTGTCCAAGTAAGCGGAGGCGTGTTCGTTAGCTGGAGGCTGCTGGGTACGGAAGCTGTCAGTACAGGATTTAACCTCTATCGTAATGGAACCAAAGTGAATACGAGTGCGATCACGACCAGTACGAACTACTTGGATGCTGCGGGTACAGCTTCCTCCGTGTATCATGTGCGCGCATTGTCAGGAACGACAGAGCTTGCGCCTTCCGGCTCGGTATCTGTCTGGGCGGGCAATTACCGGGACATTCCGATCAGCAAGCCGGCAGGAGGAACTACACCTGATGGCGTAGCCTATACGTATAGTGCGAATGACGCCAGCGTTGGCGATCTGGATGGCGATGGGGATTATGAGATTGTACTCAAGTGGGACCCCTCCAACTCCAAGGATAACTCGCAGTCCGGTTATACAGGCAATACTTATGTGGATGCTTACAGAATGGACGGGACTCTGTTATGGCGCATTAACCTTGGCATTAATATTCGTGCCGGTGCCCATTATTCGCCGTTTCTTGTGTATGACTTCGACGGCGATGGCAAGGCGGAGCTTGTCATGAAGACAGCGGATGGCACCATCGATGGAACAGGTGCCGTTATTGGCAGTTCAAGTGCGGATTACCGCAATTCCAGCGGCTATATTTTGAGCGGGCCAGAGTATTTGACAGTCTTCTCCGGACAGACTGGAGCGAATCTAGTGACAACGGATTATATTCCAGCCAGGGGAACGGTTTCGAGCTGGGGTGACAGCTATGGCAATCGCGTCGATCGTTTCTTAGCGACAGTCGCCTATTTGGACGGTACTCGTCCCAGCCTTGTCATGGCCAGAGGCTATTACACGAGAACGGTTCTAGTAGCCTACGATTGGAGGAATGGCAGTCTGACTCGGCGCTGGACGTTCGACAGTAACAGCTCCACGAATGCGGGCACAGCGGGACAAGGCAATCATAATCTGAGTGTTGCCGATGTGGATAATGACGGGAAGGATGAGATTATTTATGGTTCTCTAACCGTTGATGATAATGGGCATAAGCTGTACAACACGGGTCTTGGTCATGGAGATGCGATGCATGTCAGTGATCTTAATCCCAATCGTTCAGGACTTGAAGTATTTAAAGTAAATGAAGATACATCTGCGGCCTATGGCGCTGAAATGCATGATGCAGCGACGGGGCAGATTTTATGGGGCGTGTATACGGGGCAAGACACCGGGAGGGGAATGGCGGCAGATATCGATGCCAGCTATGCTGGTGCAGAAGCTTGGACGACAAGCAGCGCAGTTGGATTAAGAAGCGCTACAGGAGCATTAATTAGCAGCGCAGCGCCTTCCTCTGTCAATTTCGGTATATGGTGGGATGGTGACCTGCTGCGTGAGCTGCTCGATCATGTGTGGTCAGGCAGCACATCAACTGGAGTCGGGAAAATTGAGAAGTGGAATGCGGCGACCAGCACGGTTACTAGGCTGCTGACGGCCACGGGAACGAACTCCAATAATTATACGAAAGGCAATCCAAGCCTGCAGGCTGATCTTATTGGAGATTGGAGGGAGGAGGTCATCTGGCGGACGTCGGACAGCTCAGCTCTTCGGATGTACACGACAACGGACGTGACTACCTATAAGCTTCATACACTGATGCATGATTCGGTGTATCGATTAGGGGTTGCTTGGCAGAATGTGGGGTATAATCAGCCTCCTCATACGAGTTATTTTCTAGGAGCGGGGATGAGTACGCCTCCTGCGCCAAGCATCTATGTAACGGCTCAGGCATCTCTTGCAGGCTCATACAATGTGTATAATCCGAGAAGCGGCAAGGTGCTTGATATAGTGAGTGGAGGCACAGCGAATGGGACGAATGTTCAGATCTATACCGACAACAACGGTGCTAATCAGCTGTGGAATGTGAGTGCGAACAGTGATGGGACCTATACGTTCATTAATCCAGCTAGCGGCAAGGCGCTCGATGTGAATGCCAGCGGAACAGCTGATGGGACGAATGTGCAGATATGGACCAGCAACAGCGGAACGAATCAGAAGTGGTGGATTGTCAAAAATGCGGACGGCACGTATAAGATTACGAGCGCCTTAAGCGGCAAAGCGCTTGATGTGACAAATGCCGGCACAGCGAACGGCACGAATGTCCAGATCTGGTCCGACCTTGATGGCACCGCGCAGAAATGGCGACTGTTAGCTCCTTAATACATTATTACAGCAGCATACGAGCATCCCGATGCTCGTGTGCTGCTTTTGTATAGCGAAGTAGCAGATGAGGCTATGGAAGGGAGGGATGCAGCACAAAAGTCAGCATTATCGGTCGGGAATGGTGGAAGGAGGGCCGAATGTTGCAGAAAAGTCAGCATTATTGGTTGGTAAGGGTGTTAGGAGGGCCGAATGTTGCAGAAAAGTCAGCATTATCGGTCGGGAATGACGGTGGGAGGTGATAATGTTGCAGAAAAGTCAGCATTATCGGTTGGGAATGACGGTGGGAGGTGATAATGTTGCAGTGTAGTCAGCATTATTGGCTGGAAAGGGTGGAAGGAGGGTGGAATGTTGCAGAAAAGTCAGCATTATTAGTCAGGAATGGTAGTGGTGGGAGGTAATAATGCTGCACACACCACAAGTCATTATTGGAATGAATCCATATTATAAATATCTTTAGTAAACAGCAATGCTTCTTTTCCCACGATACCTAACATAATAAGATATAAAGTAGATGCAGGAAGTTGATGCTTCTCGCCGCCTGTCTACTTCTTCGGTTAACCAGCTCCCCCAACCTTTAATTACAAGCACAAATTTAGAGTTGGAAATTCCCCTATATAACAATTTTTGTTCGCTTCAGTCTAGTCATCCAAATCACCTTTTACTTAGATAGTCTGAAACACCCCTTCAGTCACAAGTAAGCTCCTATTCTCCAAAAATATGAGATATTAATGATAGAAAATATTACGTTTGATTAAATCTGTCTATTACTAATTATACATAATGTCCACTTAACCTCATCATTTGCAAAACGTTTTGTCTAGTGAAATTGTATTTTTGTGTTATATAATATTACATATAGAAGGAATGGAAGTGACTTAAATCTTACGTTAAATCATAGCGAAGAGGAGTGACTGCATGAATTCCAACGAGACTAACAAGCACATAGAGATTCAGGTCGATGATGTGTCGATGGTTTTTGGCAAAAAGGATCGTGAAGTGACGGCACTCCAGAATGTTAGCTTCGATGTGTACAAGAATGAGTTCGTGTCTTTGCTGGGCCCGTCGGGCTGTGGCAAATCTACCCTGCTCAGGCTGATGGCTGATCTGCTTCAGCCGACGAGCGGTCATATTACAATTGGTCAAGAGCATCCCCGGGAGGTTCGCCTCTTACGTAAGTTCGGCATCGTATTCCAAACCCCAACCTTATTCGAATGGAGAACGGTTAAAGACAACATCGAGCTCCCGATGGAAGTTCTAGGACGTAAAAAGTCTGAATATTCAGCAATTTCAGAGCAATTACTCGACATGATTGGTTTAACGAAATTCAAAAATCATTATCCGTGGCAGCTTAGCGGAGGCATGCAGCAGCGTGTTGCAATTGCTAGGGCGCTATCGCTCGACCCTCCCATCCTATTAATGGATGAACCCTTCTCTGCTCTTGATGAGTTTACGAAGGAGAAGCTCCAGCTTGATCTGCTCGACATTAAAAAACAGACGAACAAAACGATTGTCTTCGTTACGCATAGCATTCCTGAAGCTGTATTTCTGTCTGATCGGATTATCGTTCTCTCCGCCCATCCCGGGCGTGTCCATTCCATCCTGACGATGGAGCGGGAGGAGGGCAGCCCTGCTCATATCCGCCAGTCGGAGCGTTTCCACGACATGACCGCGTTAGTGAGGAAATGTTTCTACGAGGAGAGTGATTCTCTTGATGAGCAGGTCGTTTAGCAAATGGGGACAGGGCCGCATCATTGCAGCTTGGGCGATCCTGCTTTTGCTGCTATGGGAGGCATCGGCTTGGTTTATTGCTGATGTTGTTCAAGTAATAGCACCCGCCTCGAAGCTGCCCTATCTTCATCTGGTATTAAATACGCTAGTGAATAACTGGCACACCTTAGCCGAGCAAGGCATAATGACCTTCGGCAACTCTATTACCGGATTCGTCATTGGGTCGGCGGTTGGTTTTCTGTTAGCGATCATCATGAGTCTGTCACGCACGGTCGAACATACACTTTCCCCGTACATGATAGCCTCGCAGATGATTCCGATCATCGGGCTTGCTCCTATCATTTATGGAATTGTGCATGATCCAGCGCTATCTCGGGTACTGATGGCTGCTTACGTTACCTTCTTCCCTGTTACAATCAATGCCCTTCGCGGGCTGCGGAGTGTGAAGCCGGAACAGCTTGAGCTGATGCAATCTTACGCAGCTTCAACTTGGACAATGTATTCGAAGCTGAAGCTGAAGGCAGCGCTGCCGGGATTGTTCGCAGGTCTCAAAATATCCGCTCCACTGGCAATAACCGCCTCTATCATTGTGGAGCTTATGGGTGCCCCCAATGGGATTGGCGTATTGATGATCAGCTCTCTTTATTATGGTAATGCGCAAGTGTATATGTTCTGGTCAACGGTGCTTATCAGTGTGGACATCGGACTTGTTATGTTCCTAATTATTAATCTGGCAGAGCGGATATTCACGCCATGGCAGCCCGAATTCCGCAAGCAGGGGAGGGAGGAGCGATGAAGGAGGCGGCCGTGGATACCGAACAGACAGCTGTACGGGTCACTACTCGAACAAGTGCGATGAGCACTGCTGATGCTTCTCCGCCAGTCGTGGAAGTCGCCAGCCCGAATAGGAATACTGCCCGCCCTGTTAATCCAAAATTATCCAAACGTAACAGCAAGTCCAGCATTCAGCTGCCAGCGTTCGTACTGCCTGTCATCTTCGGATTGGTATTCCTGCTTATATGGCAGTTCAAAGGCTTCCACAAGCTGTTCAAGCTAGAAATCTATCAGCTTCCAGTCCCATCTGCGATAGCGGCTTCTATCCGGGACAATATCGACGTTCTATGGAGCTATTCCTTATATACAGGAGCTGAGATTATTGGCGGCTGTCTAATTGGCTCCTCACTTGGCCTGTTAGCCGCTGTTGCGGCATCCTTTTTCCCGAATGCAGGTCGAGGTGGGATTACCTTCATGGCATCGCTGAATGCGATTCCGATCGTTGCCCTGGCGCCTGTAATGAATAACTGGTTCGGTGACGGAGTTGCCTCGAAGATGGCGATTGTGTCGGTGATGACGATGGCTACGATGGCAGTAAGTGCCTTCAAAGGACTTCGCTCTGTAGAGCCGACCTATATCGAGCTGATGGATTCGTATGCGGCAGGCAAAGCTCAGATATTCATGAAGCTGCGATTCCGCAGCGCACTTCCTGCTATTTTCACAGCACTCAAGATCAATATGTCTACCAGCATTATCGGAGCGATCGTCGGCGAGTTTTTCATTTCCTCCAAGGGACTCGGCTACTTGCTGTCGGATCAGATCAGGCTTGCGAATATGCCGCTCGCTTGGTCCTGTATCGTTCTTGCTGCCGTTCTCGGCATCGTGCTGTATTATATCGTGCAATTCGCTGAACGAATCGCTATTCCTTGGCATGTAGCACAGCGCAAGTAATGGCTCTACTCGACCATTGACCCAGCCACTTATGGCAGCAGGGGATGACATCATCTTTCATATAGAATTCGATAGGGAGAGGAATGGTCTTGATGAAAAAGAGAAACCATGTTCTGCAATCTGCTTCAATGATCTTCATTGCTTTATCGCTGCTGCTGCTCGCAGCCTGTGGCAACAACGCGGAGCCCGCAGCCTCCACCAAGGAGCCCGATGCTGCGGCGACAGCTACGCCAGCAGCGGAGACAGAGAAGCCAGCTGAGCCGCTGAAGAAGGTGCGGATACAGCTGAAATGGGTGCCTCAAGCACAGTTCGCTGGGATTTTCGTAGCGAAGGAGAAAGGATTCTACGAGGAGGAAGGGCTCGATGTTGAGATTATTCCAGGCGGCCCGGACATTGTCATTGAGCAGCAGGTCGTCAATGGCGCAGCCGACATCGGTGTAACGAGCTTCGACAGCTTGCTGGTCAACCGTGATAATGGACTCCCGCTCGTATCGGTGGCGCAAATTCTTCAGAAGAGCTCCTACCGATTCGTGGCGAACAAATCCTCCGGCATTGATGAGCCTGCGAAGATGAAAGGGAAGAAGGTTGGTATGTGGACGGGCAGCCAGCAGTTCCAAGTGCTCGCCTTCATGGAGAAGAATGGGCTTGATCCGAAGAAAGATGTTGAACTGGTTAAGCAGGGCTTCACGATGGATCAATTTTTTAACAAGCAGCTGGATGTTGCCGTCTCTACGATCTATAACGAGTACCATGTCGTGCTTGAGAGCGGTGTGAAGGAAGAGGATCTGTATGTGTATGACTTCGAGGATGCGGGCGTTGGCATGCTTGAGGATACGCTTGTTGTGAAGGATGAATGGCTGAAGAACAACCGTGATGTTGCGGTGAAAGCGATCAAGGCAACGATGAAGGGCTGGAACTACGCTATTGCGAACCAGCCGGAAGCGGTTGATATCGTCATGAGCGCAGTTACTGAAGGAAGCACGACGAAGGAGCATCAGACGACGATGCTCATGGAGATGGCGAAGCTAGTGAAGCCGGAAGGGTTCACGGATGCGCAGGTAGGCTCGTTCGTGGATGATGCTGTACAGAGAACGGTCGACATTGCGATCAAATACGAGCTGATCAAGAAAGAGCCGGACCTGGCAGCTGCTGTTGACAAAACCATACTCGAAGACGCAGCGAAGTAGCAGCGGGGCATTAGGGAGAAGAATCGCAGCAGCGATTCTTCTTATCCGGTGCCAGGAAGGGAGAAGAGGCGAATGAGCATGAACGAAGCAGCGATGGATACGAATGCGAAGGAAATGCTGCTCGAGAAGGATCGCAAATATCTATGGCATCATATCTCTCCTCATAATGATAATCCGATGGTCATTGTCTCAGGTGTTGGCAGCTGGGTTACGGATATGGACGGCAATCGCTACTTGGACGGCATGTCGGGTCTATGGTGCGTCAACGTCGGTCATGGAAGAGCCGAGATTGCTGAGGCAGCGGCCGAGCAGATGAAGACACTCGCTTATTCGACTCTTATCCAGTCTCATGTGCAGGGCATTGAGCTTGCAGCTAAGCTCAACGATTGGCTGGAGGGCGAATACCGGATTTTTTTCTCGAACTCGGGCTCGGATGCCAACGAGGTGGCTTTCAAAATCGCGCGTCAATACCATCATCAGCGAGGCAAAGCGACTAAGCATAAGTTCATATCTCGGCATCGGGCCTACCATGGCAACTCAATGGGGGCGCTCGGAGCGACAGGTCAAGCGCAGCGCAAGCTGAAGTATGAGCCGCTTGGCGTAGGCTTCCAGCATGTCCCGCCGCCTTATTGCTACCGTTGTCCCTTCGGTCAGACGAAGGGGGCCTGCGAGATGCAATGCGCACAGGCTTATGAGGATGCTATCAACTGGGAGGGCGCTGAGTCGGTAGCAGGTATTATTGTTGAGCCGGTCATTACAGGCGGAGGTATGATTGTACCCCCCGATGATTACCTGAAGCGGCTGAGGTCGATCTGCGACAAGTATGATGTGCTGCTCATTGTTGATGAGGTGATCTGCGGCTTCGGCCGTTCAGGCGAGAAGTTCGGACATGTGAATTACGGTGTGAGGCCGGATATGGTAACGATGGCCAAAGGGCTGACGAGCGCCTATTCTCCGCTATCAGCGACTGCGGTTTCTGCAGAGCTCTACGACAGCTTCAAGGAGTCTGGTGCAGATAGTCATTTCCGGCACGTCAATACGTTCGGAGGCAATCCGGTATCCTGCGCGGTTGCACTCAAAAACTTGGAAATTATCGAGCGTGAACAATTAGTCGCGCGCTCTGCTTCTATTGGCAAAGAGCTTCGCAGCCGATTGAAGACGCTGCTCAAGCATCCTCATGTTGGAGAAATTAGATTCTTCGGATCAGCTGTTGGCATTGAGCTCGTAGAGGATAAGCAGACCAAAGTGCCGGCTGCTGCTTCGCTCGTAGCTGGCATTATAGCAAGCTGTAAGAGCAAGGGCCTGCTTATTGGCAAGAACGGAGACACGGTTCCCGGCTTCATGAACATACTGACGCTTAGCCCTCCACTATCTTCAACGGACGAGGACATCTCATTTATTGCTGACACGCTTCTTCGTGTATTCGAGGAGCTAGGGAAAGGGGAGTAAGGGATGGAACTGAAGGATATGGCTCGCATTAACTCGCAGAGGCTGCACAGCCGCATTGAAGAGCTGGCACAAATCGGAAGGCTCGGCGAGACAGGTGTCTGCCGATTAGCCTTATCAGAAGAAGACAAAGCCGGCGCCTTGCTGGTGAAGAGCTGGATGGAAGAGGCGGGGATGACAGCAAGTATCGATCCTTTTGGCAACTTAATTGGCGTGCTGTCAGGACGTGATCCGAATGCACCAGTGTTAATGCTCGGATCGCATGTGGATTCACAGCCTTATGGCGGCCGATATGATGGTGTAATCGGTGTGCTAGGCGCGATAGAAGCCGTCCAGACGATGGTGGAGGACGGTACTCAACCGGAGATGAATATCGAGGTAGTCGCTTTTTGTGATGAGGAAGGCTGCAGGTTTAATAAAGGTTTATTCGGTGCAAGGGGTATGACTGGCAAGCTGGAGGACGGTGAGCTGGATCGAACGGATAAGAATGGAACAACCCGTAGAGAAGCATTGATGCAATTCGGATGCGATCCTGCAGGGTTTGAAGGATATACATTCCAGCAAGGTCGAATTGCTGCTTTTCTGGAGCTTCATATTGAGCAAGGCCCGGTGCTGGAGGCGCTGGATGAGCCTATCGGTATTGTGACGGGAATATCCGGACCCGTATGGTGGACCGTTGAGCTGACTGGCTTCGCAGGCCATGCGGGCTCTGTGCCGATGCCGATGCGGCAGGATGCGCTTGTAGGCTGCGCCAAGGTTGTCGTGGCGCTCGATGAGCTGGCAAGGAAGGAGCCAGGAGCACCTACGGTAGGAACAGTAGGGTCCGTCACGGTGTTCCCGGATTCCCGCAACATCATCCCCGAGAAGGTATCCTTCACGGTAGATTTCAGGGACATCGACTTGGAGCGGCGGGATCGTCTAGAGGAGCAGATCCGCAAGGTCATCGAGCAAGTCTGCATGGAGCATAGCTTGACAGCCTCCATTCGGGAGGATACGAGGAGTGAGCCGCGCTTCTGTGCAGAATGGCTGAAAGCGATTCTCCGTGAGGAAGCTGCGAAGCTGGTAGTGACACCGCCGCCAGAGCTCATGAGCGGTCCGTTCCATGATTCGCTCACGATGTCATACGTATGTGATTACAGTATGATCTTTGTTCGCTGCAAGGATGGCATTAGCCATAATCCGAAGGAATACTCCTCACCAGAGGATATTTCGCTCGGGACAGAGCTATTGTATCGTGCAGCCGTGAATATAGCTAAGAAGAAAGGGAGGGAATAGTGAGAGAGCAAAGTAACGATTGGTTTAATTCAAGCATCCAACGATATCCACGGCGACGAGCCAGTAGAGATTCATAAGAAAGCAGCAATCGAGAAGCATATCGGACTCATTCGCGAAGCAGCAGCGAAGGGAGCACAGATTATCTCGCTGCAGGAAATATTTTATGGCCCGTACTTCTGCTCAGAGCAGCAGACCAAATGGTATACGGCCGCCGAGGAGATTCCGAATGGCCCTACGACGAAGCTGTTCCAAGAGCTGGCGAAGGAGCTGGGCGTCGTTATCATTCTTCCAATCTATGAGCGGGAAGGCATTGCGACTTATTACAATACAGCGGCAGTCATTGATGCTGATGGCGCCTACTTGGGCAAGTACCGCAAGCATCATATTCCGCATGTGGCTGCTGGCGGGGGGGCATGCGGCTTCTGGGAGAAATATTATTTTAAGCCGGGCAATCTGGGATATCCGGTATTCGATACGGCCTTCGCCAAGGTAGGCGTCTATATTTGCTACGATCGACATTTTCCAGAAGGTGCTCGGGCGCTTGGGCTGGGTGGAGCGGAGATCGTATTTAACCCATCTGCTACGGTAGCAGGCACCTCAGAATACCTATGGAAGCTGGAGCAGCCGGCGCATGCAGTGGCTAACGGCTATTACGTAGCTGCTATCAATCGTATTGGTGTCGAGGCTCCTTGGAATATGGGGGAGTTCTACGGCCAGTCCTATCTGGTTGATCCGCGCGGAGAGATTGTCGCCATTGGCAGCAGGGATCAAGATGAGGTCATTATTGGAGTAATGGACAAAGAGCTGATCAGAGAAGTACGTGATGTATGGCAGTTCTATCGTGATCGCAGGCCGGAGACCTACAACAATCTCGTTAATTTGTAGCAATAGCTGGCAAGCATTCGAGCATGTGAGGAGGGGATGGGACAGATGAGCACTACGTATATTTCTGTAGAAGCATTAAGACGAAATTTCGCTGAGGTGAAGGCTGGCATGAAGCCAAAGGAGGCGATTGAGGAATCGAATCGCTGCTTGTATTGCTACGATGCCCCATGTATTCAGGCTTGTCCAACAGGGATCAACATTCCATCCTTTATCAAAAAGATCGCTTCTGGCAATATGAAGGGCTCGGCTAGAGCGATTATGGATGCGAATCCCGTTGGAGCCACCTGCTCACGCGTATGTCCAACGGAGGAGCTCTGCGAAGGCGCCTGTGTGCTTAATCATTCATCGAAGCCGATTATGATTGGAGATCTACAACGCTATGCGACGGACTGGGCAATTCGTAATGAGCAGGTGCTGTTCACGGCAGGTCGGAGCAATGGCAAGAGCGCTGCTATTATCGGCGGCGGACCTGCAGGGCTGTCAGCAGCAAGGGAGCTTGCTAGATTCGGCTTCGCTGTAACGGTATTCGAAGCGAAGGAGCAAGCAGGAGGATTGGATACGTATGGTATCGTATCCTTCCGATTGCCTCAGGAAATCTCGTTATGGGAGGTTGAGCAGGTTAGACAGCTGGGCGTAGATATTCGGACGAATACGAAGGTTGGCGTAGATATTAGCGTGGAGCAGCTGCTTCATAAGTACGACGCTGTTGTGCTTGCAATTGGCATGTCGAAGGTGCCAATGCTTGGCATTGAAGGCGAGCAGCTGCAAGGCGTATACGATGCAATCGACTTCGTAGAGTCGACCAAAACAGCGGTTCATACCGAGCTTGTCGGCAAGCGGGTTGCTGTTATTGGAGCGGGCAACACCGCTATTGATGCCGCGACCTGCTCGGTACGGCTCGGTGCGGACAATGTGAAGATCGTCTACCGGAGGACAGCCGAGGAAATGACGGCTTATAATTTTGAATTCGATTTCGCCAAGCAGGATGGAGTGGAATTCAAGTGGCTTACGGCACCGACGCGAATCATTGGTGATGCCGACGGCAAGGTGACTGGCATGGAATGTGTGTCGATGCGGCTGGAGGAATCCCCCGAAGGACGGGCACGGCCAGTTGCAATAGAAGGCTCTGCGTTCGTAATGGAGCTTGATGCTGTCATACTGGCTATTGGCCAGACACGTCATATGCCGCTAATTGAGCAGCTTGGACTTGTGCATAAACGCGGAGTTGTTACGGTTGATACGCAGACCTACCAGACATCAGATCCACGAGTCTTCGCTGCTGGGGATGTCATATTCGGCGAAGGTCAAGGAGAAGCGATGGTCGTATCGGCAGCGCAGCAAGGCAAGCGAGCTGCATATTCGATCTATGAGCAGCTGGTGAAGCTACAGGAGGAGACGGCGTAGCTAGCAGCAAGGCTATCTTCTACGAATAATGTGGCATGAAGGGATCATTTGCATGAGCTACACCGGTGATTGGAAGAACATCGTCATGAGATGTGTTTCATTGAAATGGCAGGAATGAAGCTGGCGAACGGGAGATCGACCAGTTGAATGGATTGGAACAGGGATAGCTTAGCAGCAAGCAAACAAAATGGTGGGAGGGGTACGTAATGGCTGATTTAAGAACGAATCTGGCGGGCATTTCATCTCCGAATCCGTTCTGGCTCGCATCGGCGCCGCCTACGAATACAGGATACCAGGTGCAGCGTGCTTTCGAAGCAGGTTGGGGAGGAGCTGTATGGAAGACATTGGGTGATCCGATCATCAATACGTCTTCTCGGTTCGCCGCTGTTCATTTCAATGGGCAGCGCGTAGCAGGCTTCAACAATATTGAGCTAATAACGGATCGGCCCCTTGAGATTAATCTGAAGGAAATCTATGAGACCAAAAAAAGATTCCCAGCTCATGCGGTCGTAGCGTCATTAATGGTCGAGCCAACGCGTGAGAAATGGCATGAGATCGTGAAGAAAGTGGAAGCGATCGGCGTAGACGGCCTCGAACTTAACTTCGGCTGTCCACATGGGATGGCGGAACGAGGGATGGGGGCTGCCTCCGGTCAGCAGCCAGATCTTGTAGAAGCCCAGACGATGTGGGTGAAGGAGGTTGCTACGACCCCGGTTATCGTTAAGCTGACTCCGAACATTACCGACATTACGGCAACGGCGAAGGCAGCTGTTCGCGGCGGGGCCGATGCGATCTCGCTTATTAATACGATTAACTCCTTGGCTGGTGTTGATCTGGATTCATGGAACACGATTCCTCATGTCGGGGGCAAGGGGGCTCATGGCGGCTACTGTGGTCCGGCGGTTAAGCCGATTGCGCTTAATATGGTGGCGGAATGCGCTCGTAATCCTTATGTGAATATCCCGATATCCGGCATTGGCGGGATCTCCAACTGGAAGGATGCAGTCGAGTTCATGCTAATGGGGGCAACAGGTGTCCAGATCTGTACAGCAGCGATGCATCATGGCTTCAGCATCGTGGAGGACATGATTGACGGGCTGAACAATTATTTGGATGACAAGGGTCTAAGCTCTATTACGGAGCTGATTGGGAAATCTGTTACCCGATATTCCGACTGGGGAGATCTGGATCTGAATTATCAGGTTGTTGCTCGTATTAATGAGGACAACTGTATCGTATGCAATAAATGCCATATTGCTTGTGAAGACACCTCGCATCAATGCATCGAACGTCATACGGATGCTGATGGCCGTGCTTATTTGTTAGTACGGGAGGAAGATTGCGTAGGCTGTAATCTCTGCTCTATTGTATGTCCAGTTGAAGATGCTATTGCGATGGTCGAGATTCCACCGACGGAGCTGCCGATGTCATGGAATGAACGGCAAAAAGCAGTAGCAAGTGTCGGTTCCAAGCAAGCACCACCTGACGCGAAGGAGGCTGTATAGCGAATGGCTAAGTTAATTCAGAACGGGACAATTGTAACAGCGACAGACACCTATAAGGCGGATGTGCTCATCGACAATGGGATCATTACGCAGATTGGAATTGGACTGGAGTCGGCAGATGCTGAGATCATTGATGCCACGGGACAATACGTATTCCCTGGAGGGGTCGATCCGCATACCCATCTGGATATGCCATTCGGCGGTACAGTAACAGCCGATGATTTCGAGACAGGTACGATTGCAGCCGCTTTCGGCGGTACAACGACGGTTATCGACTTCTGCCTGACGGACAAAGGCAAGCCGCTCAGCGATTCCATTAAGAAATGGCATGCCAAGTCCGAGGGGAAAGCGGCGATTGACTACAGCTTCCATCTCATGATTGGCGAGATCAACGATGCTGTGCTTGCGGAGCTGCCAGATATCGTTAATGAGGAAGGTATTACGTCGTTCAAGGTTTTTATGGCTTACAAGAATGTATTCCAAGCTGATGACGGTACACTGTACCGTACCATGCTGACAGCGAAGGAATTAGGCGCAATGGTAATGGTACATGCAGAGAATGGCGATGTCATCGAATATCTGGTGGAGAAGGCTCTTGCCGAAGGCAATACGGACCCGATCTATCATGCGCTGACGAGACCGTCTGCCATTGAAGGGGAAGCAACGGGCAGGGCAGCGAAGCTTGCTGGGATGACGGGTGCACGGCTCTATGTTGTACATGTAACCTGTGCCGAGGCGGTCCAAGCGATCGTCGAGGCTCGCAGTCAAGGCGTCGATATTTGGGGTGAGACGTGCCCGCAATATTTGGTGCTGGATCAATCGTATCTGGAGCTTCCAGATTTCGAAGGGGCCAAGTATGTATGGTCCCCGCCGCTGCGCGAGACTTACCATCAGGATGTATTATGGAATGCGCTGAGGACGGGACAGCTTCAGACGATTGGATCAGACCAATGCTCATTCAACTTCAAGGGACAGAAGGATCTCGGTCTAGGTGATTTCAGCAAAATACCGAACGGCGGTCCGGTTATTGAGGATAGATTCTCCCTCTTGTATTCCGAAGGAGCTGCCAAGGGACGTATTACGCTTAATCAATTCGTAGATATCGTATCGACTAGGAATGCGAAGCTGTTCGGTCTGTTCCCTCGAAAAGGAACGATAGCAGTAGGAAGCGATGCCGATATCGTCCTGTTCGACCCCACGGTAGAGAGGACGATCTCAGCGGATACGCATCATATGAACGTGGACTACAATCCTTTTGAAGGAATGACCGTTAAGGGTGTTCCAGCGAGCGTATTGTCCAGAGGTGAATTCGTCATTCGAGAACAGCAATTCGTAGGGACTGCCGGCTCGGGACAGTTTTTGAAAAGAAATACGTATCATACAGCGTGAGCTCCGCTCACTGGGGACAAGGAAGCCATTAAGCTATAGCATGACGAGACGATTAAGCTGACGGGAGGTCATTGGATGTCCGCCTATAAGGAGTTTCTGGAAGAGAAGGAACGAATGGATGGCTTTATTGCTAGGAATTTTATGATATGTGGAGTAGAAGAAACGTTAAGCGGTGCTATTCTGAAGCTGGAGCATCCGGGCGGAGAAACGGCCACTGTACACGTGTTCTCCGCTGATGCTCGCAAATATATGTCTAATCTGATTATTAAGCAGTTGTCCGCTGAGGCCAAACTAAGCTAGGTAAGGCTACGTATGATGTATGGCAGAGGCTACTTAATAGCTCCATAGGTGTATTCATAGGCATGAAGGGCAAGCTCTATCGCAAGCCGCTTATCTGGATTCATATAATCATCGCCCAGCAAGGACGCGATTTTGTCCAGGCGGTGATAGAGTGTCTGCCTCACGACGAACAGCTCTTTGGCCGTATCCTGCTTGGAGCCTGACAGGGCTAGATAGATCTTCAAGGTTTTGAGCAGCTGGCTGTTCTTCTCTTGATCATAGCGGGTAATTGGGCCGATATATTCTTCTATTAGAGTAGGCAGCATGCCTGTCTTCTTAAGAGCGGCAATGACCCTATACGCGTGAAGATCATTGTAGAAAGGCGAGGGCAGCGGCCCAATGTCCTTCTGTATCGCTACCGTTTCTTGAGCCGACTCGTAGCTCTCCTGAGCCTGTGCCAGATCGGTCATATATTTGCCTACACCCACCGTCCCGCCAAAAAGTGCAGGCTCCTGATGGCGTTCGGTTTTGCGCAGCCGCTCGATGGCCCGCAGCAGCCGTTCCTTCCATTTAATCTGATTCAGCTGATCGATCAGCACGAATACGATCGCCTCATGGAGCGCGGCTGGCAGCAGGTAGAAGCCCTCACCTTCAAATATAGCTCTAGCCACCATATTCTTCTGGATAAGCAGCGCCTCGCCATCCTTCCACTCTGCGAGCTTAACGTCTAGACGGAACAGGCAGACGATGACGCTGCTCAGCTTCGCAGAAGGCTTGATAGAGCTAATATAATCACGAATATCTTGTGGAGTATGCTTCCCGCTCAGCCATTCCGTCACCCACAGATCATCCTTATAGCGGCGCTTCTCTTCCATGTATTTCGTACGCATCATCTCTTGTGCAATAGCTGTTGCACAGCGATCCAACGCCAGAATTTGAAATTCGCTAAGCTCATGCTTTGCTTGCAGGAGCAGATCGGCGAATAGATGATCGAGAGCAAGAATAGGACGGTGAGCCAGCTTATGCTTGATTTGGGGTGCGGCGAACATCTCGCCATAGACCCATTTCTCATAGAAGGCATCGGCTCTGGCTCTTGGCATATGGGGCATGAATTGTGCCTCCGCATTAAGTGGGAAGAAGGCTACCTGTGCGCCAGTCGTCTGATGCAGCAGCTTGAGAAGAGACATGATGCCCTTGCCGGAGAGCAAGAGCTGGTTCAATTGGGTGGACAGCAATTCGAGCTCCGATACCATTCGATGATGCTGGTGAATGAAGTAGGCATGCAGATCCTGTGTAATATCGATGTAACGGACTTCTTCGTGGAAAAAAAGGAGTGGGAAGTGCTCGCGCTCGGCAAGCTCAATCATGCGGTCAAACGGCTTCTTCGTGTAAGTGCCCAGCTCAATGCATAATCCAGAGGCTCCAGAGTCGATTAATTGCTGTAGGAAGGAGACACTTCGTTCTTCATCATCATGCCATCCGATACCTGTCGAGAGGATGAGTTCATTCCCGTTCAAGAGATGACCAACTTGGATGACTTCCATAATATGTACCCATTTGACTGTGCGGTTGAGTGCTTCTTCACTTGCTATCGTCTCGGCTTTCTGGAACAAGGGACGTTGCAGGATATCTCTTACTGTAAGCTGCAGCAGCGTTTCGACCATCGGCATTCACCGCCCTAATGAGGTTTATTAATAGTATACAAGATGTCTAATGGATCAGGTGAAAAAATATGCAGCCAGGAGTGAGCTGAAAATGAATAGAAATACAGACCTCTTGCAGGGAACGCAGCATTTGTCCAATTTTATCGGCGGGCAATGGGTAGCTGCCTCCGGCAATCAAGTTGACAATGTGTTCAATCCAGCGACGGGGGAGAGCATTGCTGTTCTGCCTTTGTCGGAGCAGGAGGATGTGGATGCTGCTGTAGCCTCGGCTAAGGCTGCCTACGAGTCATGGAGCAGAACCCCTGTTCCGAAGCGGGCAAGAGTATTGTTCCGTTACTGGCAGCTGCTTCAAGAGCATTATGAGGAGCTGGCTCAGCTCATTACGCTGGAGAATGGCAAGAGCTACAAGGAAGCCTATGGGGAGGTGCTCCGCGGCATTGAATGTGTTGAATTCGCGGCAGGCGCCCCATCGCTTATGATGGGCTCGACTCTCTCCAATATTGCGACAGATATGGATTCGGAGCTGTTCCGTGTTCCTCTTGGGGTGGTCGGCGGCATTACGCCATTCAATTTCCCGATGATGGTGCCCTGCTGGATGTTCCCGCTTGCCATTGCCTGCGGCAATACGTTCGTGCTGAAGCCATCGGAGCGGACGCCGCTTACAGCGAGCAGGCTCGTGCAGCTGTTCCATGAAGCGGGCCTGCCGGATGGTGTGCTCAATATGGTGCATGGCAGCCATGCTGTCGTGAACGGCCTGACGGCAAGCCCAGATGTGAAGGCGATCTCTTTTGTAGGCTCGCAGCCAGTCGCCAAATATGTATATGAACGCTCTTCTTCCTTCGGCAAAAGAGTACAAGCGCTGGCAGGCGCCAAAAACTATCACATCATCATGCCTGATGCTCATGTTGAGAAGACGGTTGAGAATATTATCGCTTCTTCGTTCGGAAGTGCAGGCGAGCGCTGCATGGCATGCTCAGCAGTTGTGGTCGTCGGCGATGGCCGTGCAGTCATGGAGGCGCTGCAGCAGGCGGCAGCCAGTATGGTTGTGGGTGATGGCATGCGGGAGGATGTGACGCTAACGCCTGTCATTCGCCCTGAGCATCGTCAGCGGATTGAAGCTTATATAGAGAAGGGAATTCAAGAGGGAGCAAAGCTGCTGCTGGATGGCCGTAAGAACAGCTGTAGGAGTGAAGAGGGGTATTTTCTCGGCGCGACGCTGTTCGATGAGGTGAAGCCCGATATGACCATCGCGCAGGAAGAAATATTCGGCCCTGTGCTGTCGGTGCTGCGAGCGGCTGATCTGGACGAAGCTGTCGCCATCGTTAACCAATCTCGGTTCGGTAATTCAGCCGTTATTTATACGGACAATGCGAAGGCGGTCAGGCAGTTCCGCGAGGAGACGGAAGCTGGCATGCTCGGGGTCAATGTCGGAGTCCCAGCACCGATGGCGTTCTTCCCATTCTCTGGCTGGAAGGATTCATTCTATGGGGATCTGCATGCTAACGGCAAGGATGGCGTTGAGTTCTATACGAAGAAGAAAATGATTACTTCGCGGTATTTTTAGAAGCAGAGTGTAGCAATGGAGAAGATAGGGGTAAAGGTAGAGATAGAGGAATAGTCATTGGTGGAGAAGGAGAGAGGCGGCTATGGAAATCGGGGTTCCGAAGGAAATCAAGAGCAACGAGAACAGAGTCGCGATTACGCCTGGCGGCGTATATGAGATGACGCGTCATGGGCATCAGGTGTATATAGAGACGGGAGCGGGCATCGGCTCGGGCTACACAGATGAACAGTATAGGAAGGCTGGTGCAAGGATCTCCTTGAAGCCAGAGGAGGTATGGTCAAGAGCGCTGGTTATGAAGGTGAAGGAGCCGCTGCCGCAGGAGTATGGCTATTTTCACGAGTCGCTCATTCTGTTCACGTACCTGCATCTTGCGGCTGAGAAGGAGCTGACAGAGGCACTTGTCCAGCACCGGGTAACGGCTATTGCGTATGAAACCGTACAGCTGGCTAACGGCCAGCTGCCGCTGCTGACTCCGATGAGTGATATTGCTGGACGGATGGCAGCACAGATCGGCGCACAGTTTCTGGAGAAGACTCGAGGCGGCAAAGGCATTCTGCTAGGCGGTGTTCCAGGTGTGAAGAAAGGCCGGGTCGCTATTATCGGCGGCGGCGTGGTCGGAACGGGGGCGGCGCAGATTGCGCTCGGCCTAGGAGCGGAGGTATCGATTCTGGATACCGATGCCAACCGGCTGCGTGCGCTGGAGGATCGGTTCGGCGGACGTGTGCAGACGCTGTCCTCCAGCGCCAGCCAAATTGCGGAAGCTGCCGCGGAGGCAGATCTGCTGATTGGCGCTGTGCTTATTCCAGGAGCTAAGGCTCCGAAGCTCGTGACAGAGGATATGGTGCGAACGATGGCAGCAGGCTCAGTCATTGTAGATGTTGCTATTGATCAAGGTGGAAGCGTGGGGACGATAGACCGCATCACCACTCATGCAGATCCGGTGTTCGAGAAGCATGGTGTGCTCCATTATGCGGTAGCGAATATGCCTGGGGCGGTACCGCAGACCTCGACAGCGGCACTTACGAACGTGACGCTGCCTTATGCACTCTCTATTGCCAGTAAGGGCTTATATGAGACGCTAACTAGCAGCGAGGCTCTTCGGGCAGGAGTGAATACGATGGGCGGCTGCCTCACACATCAAGCGGTTGCGAAGGCTCATGACATGGATTACATCTCTATGGATGAGTATCTGCAATCCTCGATTGCCTGAACGAATAGGAAGGGAATAAGCCTTAAGAAGACACTAGTTAATAGTAGTCTTCTTAAGGTTTTTTTATTGCAGCTATAGCAGGCAATACATAAGAAGCGACGCTGAGCAGAGGAGTGCGCATGGCGCCGAGGAAGCTCTCTATTCTAGCGTTCACAATTGTTTCACATGCCTATGGAGCATGATTCATCCCTTCGTGCATCGCGGTTTTCATTCACAAGCAGCAGCACAGACAAGGCTGGGGGAAATATTTGCTGGAAGGAAATTAGCTGCTGCAGGGCGAATTGGAATATGTTTGCGGGTATTTATAGGTGGCTCGCAGATGGAAAGGAACGTGACTATTACTATGAAGCTATTTCATACCGCAGACTGGCATTTGGGCAAGCTGGTACAGGGTGTATATATGACAGAAGATCAGCGCTATGCGCTCAAGCAGCTGGCAGCAGCTGTAGAAGAAGAACGGCCGGATGCCGTTATTATTGCTGGCGATCTCTATGATCGTGCAGTACCGCCTACGGAGGCAGTAGAGCTGCTTGATGAGCTGCTGAGAACCATTGTAATGGAGCTGAATACGCCCGTTCTGGCGATATCAGGCAACCATGACAGTCCAGATCGGATAGACTTCGGCACGTCGATGATGGAAAGCCGCGGACTGTATATCGCAGGGCGGTTGAAGGCAGATATGAAGCCGGTCGTTCTGAGTGATGCGTATGGGGAAGTGCATTTCTATCTCGTGCCTTATGCAGACCCAGCTCAGGTGAGGCTTGCGCTTGGCGATGAACAGATACGGTCGCATGATGACGCGATGCGTGCGGTAACGAAGCGGATTGAAGAGAAGCTCGACAAGGGAGCCAGACATGTCTTCATTGGACATGCATTCGTAACCGCATCCGGTGCGGCAGAGCCTAATACGAGCGATTCCGAGCGTCCGCTGGCGATCGGCGGGGCGGAGCATGTACGTGCGAATTATTTTGACCCGTTTCATTATACGGCACTTGGTCATCTGCATCAGGCGCATTTTGTCGGGCAGGACAAGATCAGGTATGCCGGCTCTCCGCTGAAATATTCGATCTCGGAGGAGAATCATAACAAGGGCTATTATGTTGTGGAGCTGGATCAGAATGGGGCAGTGGCGATCGGTAAAAGAGACTTCAAGCCGCTGCGCGAAATGCGGAGGGTAACGGGAACGATGGAGGAGATCGAGACGCATCCGATATGTGAGGATTATGTATTCGTCACTCTTCTCAACGATAACCCTGTTCTCTTCCCGATGGAGAAGGTTCGTGCAATCTACCCGAATGCGCTGCATGTTGAGAGGCGCGT
Organism: Paenibacillus xinjiangensis; assembly: GCF_059686975.1. Lineage (NCBI taxonomy): Bacteria > Bacillati > Bacillota > Bacilli > Caryophanales > Paenibacillaceae > Paenibacillus > Paenibacillus xinjiangensis. The sequence goes on from NZ_JCAALS010000028.1 coordinate 56,011, forward strand.
AACGCCGCTGCTTGCAGCTGGGGAGACGGCAGAGGATGCGGGTCTGGCAGTCCGTCGGCGAGAAGCGGATCCACTCTCCTTGTTCGTGTCCTTCTATCAGGAAGTAAAAGGTGTTCCGCTAAGTGATCATAAGAAGCAGCTGTTCGCAGAGACGTTCGAGCAGCTGCTGCGCGAGGAAGGGGGTGCCGTATGAGGCCGCTCAAATTAACGATGACCGCATTCGGTCCCTATCGCGATGCGGAAACGGTAGATTTCGCTAGATTAGAGAACCATCGGCTGTTCGTTATCTCCGGGAGCACGGGAGCGGGAAAAACGACGATATTCGATGCGATCTGCTTCGCGCTCTATGGCGTGGCAAGCGGTGAAGACCGTTCCGAGCCGCGTATGCTTCGGAGCCATTTTGCCCAGGATGACATTCATACAGCAGTGGAGTTCGACTTCGCAATTGGGCGCAGGTCTTATCGCTTATTCCGTCAGCTGCCTCATCGCAAAGGAACGAATAAGAGTGAGACAGGCGGCAAGGCAGAGCTGTATGAGACAACAGACGGACAGGAGCTTCCTGCTGTAGACCGATTCACAGTATCGGATGTGAATGCGAAGGTTGAGACGATTATTGGGCTCACGAAGGAACAGTTCAATCAGATCGTCATGCTGCCGCAAGGTGAGTTCCGCAAGCTGCTGACCTCTGATACGGACAATAAAGAGGAAATTCTGCGCCGCATATTCCGGACTGAGCTGTATCAGCGGCTCGAGTCTCGGTTTCAGCAGCGTAACCGCGAGCTGAACGATGCCTTGAAGGAAGCGAGGCTGAGGGCCGAGCTCTTAATGAAGCAGACGGCGGAAGCACTGCCGCTGCGGGAGGATAGTGCATTCGCCCGGACACTAGGGCAGGATGTGTACAGCTCTGCGCAGCTGACCGAAGGGCTGGAGCAGGAGATCTCTTATTACCGCGAGCTTACGCGGGAAGGGGAAGCTGGCAAGTCGGCGCTAGAAGACTTGCTGGAGGCGCAGCAGGCGAAGCTGGCAAGCGCGATTGCGCTGAACGCGCGGTTCGCCGAGCTTGCTGGCGAACGTGTGCGGCGCGAGCAGCTGGAGCAGCAGCGCGGCGATCATGCTGAGCTGGGCCGCCAGCTGACACTGGCGGAGCGGGCAGCTCAGCTGCTGCCTTACGCGGAGCAGGCGGGGCGAGCGAGACAGGAGGCAGAGGCGAAGCGCAAGCAGCGTGACGTGCGCAGAGCTGGAGCAGAGGCTGCAGCCCAGTCACTAGCTGTGGCGGAGGAGCAGTATCGCCGCGAGGAGCTGCGAGAAGCGGAACGCATCGGGGCAGAGCGAGAGCTTCACAGACTTACAGAGCTGGCACCGGCTGTACAGACACTGGATGCGCAGCGGCAAGTCGTAGAGCGGCTAGTCAAGGAGGAGAAGAGTGGGAGTGAGAAGCTAAGCCAAGCCGAAGCGCTTATAGCGGCAGCCAAGGAAACGAAGCTATCCTATGGGCAGCAGCTTAGAGCCATTGAAGGCGAGACGATGGTCCTGCCGGAGAAGCTCGAGGAGCTGCGTCAGATTGAGCAGCAGGGCAAGCATATCTCGAAGCTGCTTGAGCTGGAGAAGCAGCTAGAGAAGCAGGCTGGCATGGAAGCTGAGCTGCAGCAGGCGCTAGGCCGTATTCGTGCAGAGCATGAGCAGCTTGAGGTCCGGTGGATTGAAGGACAGTCAAGCCTGCTCGCAGCTCATCTGCATGACGGTAAGCCCTGTCCTGTATGTGGAAGCGAGGAGCATCCTGACAAAGCGGTGATGTCCTCGGCCGTTCCATCGCGAGAGCAGCTGCAGCAGGCGAAGGAGCAGCTGAGTGTGGTGGAGCGCGAGCTTAATGAAGCGAGGCTACAAGCAGCAGCCTCCCGATCAAGCTGGGACGGAAGCGCTGCAGAGCTTGCTGAGCTGGGGGGCGAAGCGGCCAATCTAAGCGCTCAGCAAGCATCCTTAAGACAGCGCTGGAAGCAGCTCAAGGAGGAGACCGACCTCCTGCAGCAGCAGAGCAAGGCTTACCGGAGCGTGAAGCAGCAAGCAGAAGAGCTTGAGGAGAGAATGGAGCAGCTGCAGCAGGCGAAGGAAGCGCTGCAGACCCAGCAGCAGCAGACGGCTGTCGAGCGAAGCACGAAGCAATCCTTGCTGGAGAAGGAGCTGGAGCGTATTCCGCTGTCGCTGCGTTCTCCTGAGGCGATGAACCAGAAGCTGACCGCACAGCGTCAAGTGTCAGAGGGGCTGGCCGCCGCATGGAAAGCCATTCAGGAGCAGGTGCAGCGTCTGCGTATGAAGGCTGCTGAGGAGAAGGTGTACGCCGAGCAGACCGAGCAGCAATTCATAGAAGCGCGAAGCAGCAGCGAGCAAGCGGCTGAACGCTTCTCACAGGAGCTTCAGAAGGCTGGATTCGAGAGCGAAGAAGAGTACAAGGCGGCCTCTCTGCCGGACAATGCGCGACAAGCACTTAGACAGCAGATCGAGGGCTATAAGACGGCTGTTGCAGCAGCCGAGCACCGCGTAGCGGAGCTTGAGCTTGAGCTCGCGGAGAAGCAGCCCTCCGATATGGAGGTGCTGAATGCTAAGACTGCTGAGCTGAAGCTCAAGCTGGACACTGTCATTAGCGTCATGCAGACGGCATCTCGTTATGCGGAGGAAGCGGAGCGCTTAAGCAAGCTGCTTGCATCTGCTGCCGTGTTGGTGAAAGAGCTGGAAGCTAGCCTGGAGCAGGTGCTGGATGTGTATCAGATGCTGAAAGGTGATAACGCGCTAAAAATATCATTCGAACGCTACATCCTTATTGAGTTTCTTGAGCAGATTCTGCATGCGGCTAACGTCAGGCTTCAACATCTGTCCGGCGGGCAATATGTGCTGCAAAGAAGTGACAGGCTGGAAACACGAGGCAAGCAAAGTGGACTTGGGCTGGATGTATATGATGCCTATACGGGTCAGAACCGCGATGTCAAAACAATGTCCGGCGGCGAGAAGTTCAATGCTTCTCTCTGCTTAGCGCTTGGGATGACTGACGTCATTCAGGCACATCAAGGCGGTATATCTATCGAAATGATGTTCATCGATGAAGGCTTCGGTTCACTAGATGAGGACGCCTTGAACAAGGCGATAGAAGCGCTGATCGACCTGCAGCGTTCAGGTCGGATGATCGGGGTTATCTCCCATGTTCAGGAGCTTAAGGCCGCTTTCCCAGCCAGCCTTGAGGTTCATAAGACGAAGGAAGGCTACAGCCGCACGTCAATTACGGTAAGATAGACAGCTTCAAATAAGAAAAGGCTGATCGCCTGGGAGCATGGAGCTACCCGGGCAATCAGCCTGCTGTGAACATGAAATGATGCTAGCTATACTGAAGCTGTTGCGAGAAGGCTAATAGCGAACAACCCTACTGTTCCGAGTACAATTAACCCGTTCAAGATGATGCCGACGATGGCAAAAGCCTTGCGGCGATTCTTGGAGCAAGCGCCAATAATGCCGAGAATTAGACCGACAAGTGCTACAGCGATAGAAGCTAAGATGCTTAATCCGGCTAACATAATCGGTACAATGGAATCTGAGAGCTGACTGTCGATATTGGCAAGATCGTCCAGCAGCAGCTGTGGATCGCTAGCCGCTTGACTGACGAATACGGCAGCCATGATAAATCCAATTACGATAAGGACTACAGCTGCAAGCGATATAATGAATGACGCGATGCCAAGTCCTGATTGCTTGATTCGTTCATTCTCTTGCGGAGGCAAAGGCGTGTTCGCAAGAGCGGGCTGCGAGGCGTAGGGATTGTAATTGCGTCGCTCCGATTGCAGGCTGCCTTCGGATTCGGTATTCTCCCGCGGGAAGTCCTTTTGATCTTCTTCCAAGGTTAACAACTCCTTTTATAACTAATACGGTAAAATTATACACAAACTTGAAAGGAATGAACAACAATGTTTCAAAAATATTTTGCTTATGGCGCCATTGGCGCAGCTCTAGCTGTTGCACTAGGGGCATTCGGAGCCCACGCTTTGGAAAAAATCGTATCAGCAAATCTACTTACGACCTTCGAGACAGGGGTACGCTACCATATGTATCACTCATTAGGACTCATGCTGGTGGCGCTGTTAGCGGACCGTATCGGTGACAGCAGACTGCTGCGTGTCGGGGGAAGGTTGTTAATCGCAGGCATTGTTATATTTAGCGGAAGCCTGTATGTGCTGGTTCTTACTGATACTCCTATATTAGGTGCTGTTACACCTATTGGCGGAGTGGCTTTCCTCTCTGGATGGGGCTGTATTATCGCAGCAGCGCTCAAGGCTCGTCATAAATAGATGATTATCGACAGTTTCTAATAATATATTACATTTTCCTTCACTGCTTTAGTAAATATTTCTATACCGTCACGCCCATATCGTTTATACTGATACAGACACTCACTTGACTGGAACAGAGGAAGGAAGTTGGTGTGTGACTAAACGGATGGATGACTCGCCGAAGAGACGGCCACGAGACGCGGTTGCGCAGCCGCCGAATAGATCCTGGACGGCAAATGTACTCGTATGGATTGCCGTTGCAGCTGTGGCTGTACTTATCTTTTTTTGGATTGTTAATCCTTTGCTCAGATGGTTTTTATGGGCTGTGACAGCATCAATCTTAGTAGTTACATTCATCATTTTGTCCAAGCGCCGCCATTCTGTTAGCTTTCAGAACTTTCATACGCCAATAGTAGAAACGCTGCTTCGATCAGAGGCTGTACCGCTTGCTGTGCTGGATCGCAGCGGAGTTATCATGGAGATGAACGATGCCTCGAGCAAGACGCTCGGTTATAGTCGTTCAGAGCTTCTAGGCAATCCTCTTACACCGCTTATTGAGCCGGGCAGTCGTCAGAACTTACTGGATTTGCTGGCTCAGTCGCTTCTAGGGGATGCACAGCAGGCGAATGTTCATATTACCCATCGATCCGGATATCCGCTTGAGCTTCAGGTCGTCTGTGCTCCGATGCTTAAAGGTCAGGATGTGATTGGTACAGTCATTGTTATCCATGATCTAAGCGACCGCAAACGGAATGTCGAGAGAATCCGCTATATGGCCTATTATGATGATATGACAGGACTTCCGAATCGAACTTTGTTTCATATTAAGCTAAATGAAAGCCTGGATTTAGCGAAGGCAAGCAATCGTCTGGTTGGATTATGTTATTTGGATCTGGATCGGTTCAAGCTAGTCAACGCTTCGTTCGGCCGTGAATTCGGTGATATGCTTCTAATGCAAGTAGCGGAACGCTTAACAAGTGCGATCTCCGAGCGAGGATTCGCTGCTCGCATGGAGGGCGATGAATTCGCTCTGCTGTTCACACATGTGGAATCGGGGGAGCATCTGGTCGGGCTCGCACGGGAACTCCTGGTTGCGATCGAGGAGCCGTTCGAGCTGAAGGGCTTTCCGCTTCACATTACGGGAAGTATCGGTGTCATAACGAGCAGTATCGAAGAGGATGACGGTTATTTGCTGCTTAAGAAGGCCGATATGGCATTGATTAGAGTGAAAGAGAGCGGCAAAAACGATTGTATGCTCTATTCAGAGAGCTGGGACAATTCCTCGCTAGAGCGCCTTACTCTGCAGCATGAAATGTACCGCGCGATTCAGCGCAAGGAATTCGTGCTTCATTATCAGCCGCAATATGATATGGTGTCGGGTATGATGGTAGGTGTGGAAGCGCTAGTACGCTGGAAGCATCCGGTCAAAGGAATGATTCCGCCTGGTGAATTTATCCCATTAGCTGAAGAAAGCGGAATGATTGTACAGATTGGCGACTGGGTGCTGGAGGAAGCATGCCGTCAGAACAAAGCTTGGCAGGATGCAGGACTGCCGCCAATGCCTGTATCTGTGAATTTGTCTATTAGACAATTCGTGCAGCATGATCTTTCGAGCAAAGTAGCAGCAGTGCTCGAGAAGACGGGCTTGAAGCCGGAATTTCTGGATCTGGAAATTACGGAATCGATGACGATGGATATCGGACATGTGTCGCGCTGCTTAATAGCCTTGACTGATATGGGCATCGGTATTAGCATCGATGATTTCGGCACCGGCTACAGCTCCTTTCATTACTTGAAAAACTTCCCGATCGACCGGTTGAAGATTGACCGTTCATTCGTGAGAGATATTCAACAAGATCCGAGCGATGCGGAGATCGTTGCAGCCATTATTGCAATGGCGCATAACCTGAACATTCAGGTTATCGCAGAAGGCGTGGAGACGGAAGGTCAAATGGAGTTCCTGCGGAAGCATAATTGCGACGAGATACAGGGTTACTTCTGGAGTCCCCCAGTGACTAGTGATAGCATTGAGCAGATGTTAGGGGCGGCATACATATAAGAGAACAACCAACTGAGAGGTGGAAGACATCTCAGTTGGTTGTTCTCTTTTTTTAGTCCGATGAAGGTATTGATCTACAGCTATTCTTGAAAATCTTCAATCTCATTCAGACGAAACGTGTAGACCTGCTTCTCATCTACATGGTAGACCGTTATGATGGTTGTCACTTCATCCATGTTAATAATTCTGCAAGGAATGCTAAGCTTGATTCCTAAACCTTTGTTCACAATTAAACGTATGAGCTTATTATTCTTCATATAACCGCGTATGGCCTCAAACCCGCTGACCATTGGACTGCTTGCTGCAGGTGCAGCCGTTTCTTGGAGTATATCGATGGGATGCTGCTCAGAAGATGCAGCTAGCCGCTCTTCAATGAGTTGGCCAAGCTGAATACCCTTGAGAATACGATAATCAGGAAAGGGAAGCTGATTCAGTGCTCGAATGAGCTGCTCTAGTGCAGCTTTATTGTTAGCGTCTTCAACAAGTAATTCAACTTGAAACAGGTATGTATTCGTATTAGATGGCTGCTTAGCTTTCATAATTCCCCCGAACTGCATGACTTGTATATAAATATATCATTAATTTGTCTAGTCTTATAGGCCTAAATTTATCCTTTTTAATGAGTATATGCATAAGTAAGTTATTCCCATGAATTAGGCTAGTCTGCTGCCCACGAACCACACCATTCATCTAATACCGATGAGAATGAACTGCATATAATGTTGATGCAGTTTGAACCATGTTATCCGGAAGAAGAAGGGGGTGGAACCCAAAATGATGCGAATGGTACCCGTTACGCTAGAGAACGGAGTTACAGTTATTGGTGTCGAAGTGAAGCTGCCCAAAACTACCTTACTTGCTGTAGCAACAGACAAAGGCTACATTATGTGCGGAGCTCTGGACGTTGGGCTCTTGAATGATCGGCTGAAGCATCGTGAGATCGTAGCCGGCAGAGCTGTTGGCGTGCAAACCCTTGAGCAGCTAATGGAAGCGCCGCTTGAATCCGTGACGACGACAGCGGAAGCATTAGGTATTGTTGTCGGTATGAAGGGCTCGGAAGCACTTCTCTTGATGTTATAGCACAGGAAAGCCCCTTGGTCGGCATATATAATATGCCGCTGCCAAGGGGCTTATCTTATGGATTGACTCTGGAAGGCTTATTCAAAAAGCTTCTTCAGGTTCACATCATAAGGAGCTTGGATAATGCCTTTTTCAGTAATGATTGCCGTCACATATTCATTAGGCGTGATATCAAAGGCAGGGTTGAACACTTTAACGCCTTGTGGCGCTGTTCTTTTGCCGAAGCCTTCTGTAATTTCTTCTGCATTACGCTCTTCGATCGGAATCTCCGAACCGTTAGGTGTATTCAGGTCGATCGTTGACAGCGGGCAAGCTACATAGAATGGAATGCCATGGGCTTTGGCAAGGACGGCCACGCTGTACGTACCGATCTTGTTCGCCACATCGCCATTGGCTGCTACGCGGTCGGTTCCGACGATTACAGCATTGATCCAGCCCTTGGACATGACCATGCCAGCCATGTTGTCGCAGATTAGCGTTACATCCACACCAGCCTGCTGCAGCTCGAATGCTGTTAATCTAGCCCCCTGAAGGACAGGGCGGGTCTCATCGGCGAATACGCGAAGCGACATGCCGCGCTCTTGTGCCAGATAGAAAGGAGCTAGAGCTGTGCCGTATTTGGCAGTAGCGAGTCCACCGGCATTGCAGTGAGTAAGAACACCCATATTATCCTCGAATAGGGTTAGCGCATGCTCTCCGATCATACGGTTCGTTTCTTCATCCTCGGATTGAATAGCGATGGCTTCATCCAACAATGCCTGCTTGATCGCTTCCAACGTGAGGTCGCTCTTGGATAGAACGTCAGCACGTGCTTTCATCCGATCCAGCGCCCAGAACAGATTAACGGCTGTTGGCCTGGAAGTAGCAAGGTATTCAGCCTGCTTATGGACTGCTTCAAGCCAGCTCTCAACCGAGGACTCGTTACGGCCTCCAAGTACAACGCCATATGCGGCAGAAATACCTATAGCTGGAGCTCCTCTTACTTTGAGATGGCGAATAGCTTCCCATACATCCTCCGATGTCGTAAGCGGCAAATAAACGATTTCTTCTGGCAAAAGCCTTTGGTCTAACAGATCAAGCCTGTTCTCCGTCCAGATGACAGATTGCAAGCCTACATAGTTGGTAGTCATATAGGTCAAATCCTTTCTTATTCTAAGGTTCTAAGTTGTCTATTAAATGAAGTAAGACGCAGGCGCTATGAATGCTTCTTCGCTGCTGCACTCAAGGCGATATCAATCGCTTGCTCGATAGATACAGCTTGTCGGTTCAAGTGAATAAGCGAGGTGCCGATGCTAAGAGCCATACGTTGTGCACGCTCGCGGACAGCAGCATCTGGAATCGTATCAATGTCAGCCACATGTGACAGGCCAACGATTCTTCTAACGATTTTGCAGCCAGCAAAGCCAATTGCATCCTGAAGCAGACGATTCATATAGTAACCCTGATAGCCTTGTGCGGAGCCTGCGAGTCTGTCAATGCCGTTATCTTCCCATAATGCGCGGAATTTCTGATCGAACTTCGTCCATACATCACGAATCGTATCAGTAAGATAACGGCGGAAGTCTGCGCGCTCTGCTTGGTCAGCAATCCAATGCTCTTGCCCAGCGAAATTCAGCAGCAGATTGGCAATGACAGCTCCAATATCGAAGCCTATTGGACCGAAATAGGCGAATTCCGGGTCAATAACTTTCGTTGACTCTGGCGTAGCGAATACGCTGCCTGTATGAAGATCCCCATGTAGAAGGGCTTGAGCATTCGTTAGGAACTTTTCGCGTAATATAGCCACTTCGAGATGGAGAGAGCCGTCTTGTCGCAAAGCTTCAGCTGCATCCTCAATGGCATCATCGTAGCTATTGTTAGTCGTTTCTGTGTAAGGGTCATCAAAAATAAGATCCTCCGTTATTTTGCACAGGTCAGGATTAATGAATTCTTTAACAAGGAGCTTCTTGTCCTGCTGATTCATACCTAGATCTGAAGTGTAAAATAAGGTGCGAGCCATGAAGGTCGAAATATCTTCAGCGAACTTCGGATAGCGAACGCCGGAGATTAATCCATGACGCATAATCATGTGATCGCTAAGGTCTTCCATTACGGTCAAAGCAAGCTCCGCATCATAATGGTACACAGCAGGAACAAGACCAGGTGCAAGCTTGTATTGGGACTGAAGAGCTTCACTCTCAATACGAGCACGATCAAGCGACAGCGGCCAAGATTCGCCGACAACCTTAGCATACGGCAGCGCTTGCTTCAGAATAAGTGCTTTCCCATTGCTTGGATCGATAATATGGAATACCAAATTCAAATTACCGTCGCCAATTTCACGTGATTGCAGCTCAGCGCCTTCGGAGAAAAAGCCCTCTATGGATCGCGCGATTTCAATTGCTTCTTGTTCTGTTAATGGATGATAAGCAGACATGCTTGTCCACCTCCTATAGTTATTAGAAGATACGCTTGTTAACTACTACACAGCTTATCTTTTATTGCAGGCTTGGGCAATGCCAAGTATTCTTCTCAGCTTAGTATAAAGCATATTATTTCACCATGGAATACCTACAAATGATATAATGTTACACAACAAAGGACAAGTATGGATTGGAGGAACGGATATGGCTGACAATATAGAACGTCAACCGGTCGCTCTGAAGGAGTGGGCCGTAACAGTAAATGCTCTACGTGAAGGACAGCTTATTCTGGTCATGCGCAAAGGTGGCATTATAGAGGAAACGAAAGATTTTCAGCTGGTTAGCACAAGCTTCTATATGATGCCCGCCTATGAGCATCAGAAGGAGCATCTGCTGAAGGAGCCGTATCAAGGGAAAATCAGCGGGACGATGGCGGACTGGTCGCCCGATATGCCTTCTATGAAGCTGGATGTCTATGCGGAGGCAGTGGCTGATATTGAGATTACAGATCAGGCAGCACTCGATCGACTTCGAGAATTTCATATATGGACGGATACGTTCGCAGAGGAACGTCTGAAATGGAAACGCACCAAGCCACTCCATCTGCTGCTGCTCAGAGTATACCGTCTGTCAGAGCCAATAGAAGTTCCGATGCTGCCTGCTTATAATGGATGCAAATCTTGGATATCACTGGATCATGAGACTGTGGCGGGTAACCCTGAGATGGAGCCTGTTATCTCTAATGAAAGATTCGAAGAGCAAGTAGCTCGAATAAGAGAGGCTCTTGCTGAAAACTGACGTTTACGCCCGGTTTTAATTTGGTTTCGAGATGTTCTCGGATTGCTTTATAACAAAACTTATAATAAAATAATTATTGAGAATCAATGAGAATCACTTTATAATTCGAACGCTTAAATTTATAGAGTGGTGGAACGAACAGGCGAACATACCAACCATGGAGGGATCAGCATATTATGGCAACACAATTTGTCATCGACGGCCTGAAAGCGGCTATCGAAGGAAAAGAGATACTTAAGGGGATCAATCTAGAGATAAAAGGCGGGGAAATCCACGCAATCATGGGGCCGAACGGTACAGGTAAAAGTACACTGGCTTCTGCACTTATGGGTCACCCGAAATATGAAGTAACAGACGGTACTGCTGTATTGAACGGCGAAGACCTGCTGGAGATGGCTGTAGACGAGAGAGCACGCGCTGGCCTATTCCTTGCTATGCAATACCCAAGTGAGATTCCAGGTGTAATGAATTCTGACTTCCTTCGCAGTGCAATTAATGCACGTCGTGAAGAAGGCAGCGAAATTTCCCTGATCAAGTTCATTCGCCAAATGGAAGGCAAAATGAAAGAGCTTGAGATGAACCCTGAATTCGCACACCGTTACCTGAATGAAGGCTTCTCCGGCGGCGAGAAGAAACGTAACGAAATTCTGCAAATGACTCTGCTTGATCCAAAAATCGTTATTCTTGACGAGATTGACTCAGGCCTTGACATCGATGCACTCAAAATTGTATCAAACGGCGTGAACGCTATGCGTTCTGAAGACCGTGGTTTCTTGATCATCACTCACTACCAGCGTTTGCTGAACTATATTACACCTGACTTCGTACACGTTATGATGCAAGGACGCATTGTGAAATCCGGTGGTCCTGAGCTTGCACAGCGTCTGGAAAACGAAGGTTATGACTGGGTTAAAGAAGAACTTGGCATCGATGATGAAACGGTCGGCCAGGCCTAAGCAGAAAGGGGCATAACGGATGAGTACACAATTATCGACTCCGACTGACCGTCAGTCTGCTGAAGCGCTCGCTCACAGCAAGGGAGAGCCGCAATGGCTCGTTGACCTGCGCGGTGAAGCAGCTGAGCTAGCTGGAACGCTGGAATGGCCGAAGCCGGAAAAAATGCGTATAGACAAATGGAACTTAACAGCTGTCGGAAGCTATGAGCAGCCAACAGCAGTAAGCTCTATCACTGAATTGCCTGCTGTAGTACGCGAGCTTGTAACAGAAGGCACGGAGAACTTGCTGGTTCAGCAAAATTCCGGCGTTGTTCTGAAGCAGCTGTCCGCGGAGCTGGCGGCAAAAGGAGTTATATTCACTGATCTCGAGACAGCTTGCAAAGAGCATAGTGATCTTGTTAAACCATACTTGTTCCAAGCTGTAGCGAAGAACGAGAACAAGCTTACGGCACTTCATTCCGCACTATGGAACGGCGGCGTGTTCGTCTATGTGCCACGCAATGTAGAGGTTGAATTGCCGCTTCAAGCTATTCTATTCAACAACAAAGCGGATGCTTCATTCGCTCCGCATATCATTATTGTTGCCGAGAGCAACAGCTCAGTCACTTATGTAGATTATGTTGTTACTGAGCCTAATGCGATTGCTGAGCCATTCGTACACCACTCTATCGTAGAGGTATACGTCAAGTCTGGCGCACATGTAAGGTTCGGTTCTGTTCATCATATGGCAGACAGCGGTGTAGATATGACCATTCGCCGCGCTGTTATTGAGAATGACGGACAAATGGAATGGGTTATCGGTGATCTGAATGATGGCTACACCGTATCCGACACGACTTCCGTGCTCAAGGGCAATGGATCGAACTCGGATGCCAAAGTAATCAGCGTAGGCAAGAACGCGCAGAAGCTAAGCCTAACGACGCAAGCGACACACTGGGGCCGCAGCTCGGAGAGCAACATGGTTACACGCGCAGTTATGAAAGACAGTGCTACAGCGATCATCAATGGGATTACAAAAATTGAGAAGGGCGCTACGAAAGCAAACGGCGTGCAGACAGAAAAAGTTCTGATGCTCAGTCCAAAAGCACGTGGAGATGCCAATCCAATCCTTCTTATTGATGAGGATGATGTAAAAGCAGGTCACGCAGCAAGCGTAGGGCAGGTCAACGCGGAGCAGGTCTACTACCTGATGTCACGCGGAATAACTAAGCAAGATGCTGAACGATTGATCATATACGGATTTTTGGCGCCTGTCGTATCGGAGATTCCGATTAATGCGGTACGCGAGCAGCTTCAGCGTTTGCTCGAAAGGAAGCTGGAAGGATGAATATAGAGGCGGTACGGGAACAGTTCCCGATACTGCATCAGGAGATAAACGGGCATCCGCTCGTTTATCTGGACAGCGCGGCATCTTCCCAGAAGCCGCGTTCCGTCATTGATGCGATGAAATATTATTATGAGAATGATCATGCCAATGCGCATCGGGGTGTTCATACACTGGGCTCCCGCGCAACGGAAGCGTATGAAGGGGCAAGGGAGAAGATTGCTAAGTTCATCAATGCTGCGCATGCGGAAGAAATTATTTTCACGCGTGGTACGACGACTGCACTTAATCTCGTTGCTTCGAGCTATGCACGTTCCGTCTGTAAAGAAGGCGATGAGATTGTCATCACGCCAATGGAGCATCACAGTAATCTGATTCCATGGCAGCAGGTGGCCAAAGCGACTGGAGCGACGCTTAAGTATATTCCGCTTCAGCCTGACGGCTCACTATCGCTTGCTGACGTGGAGAGCACGATCACTCCGAATACGAAGGTTGTATCCGTCACATATGTGTCGAACGTACTAGGTGTCGTGAATCCGATTAAAGAGATTGCTGCTATTGCGCATCGCTGCGGAGCGGTTATGGTGGTGGATGGCGCACAGAGTACTCCTCATATGAAAGTAGACGTACAAGACCTGGATGCAGATTTCTATGCCTTCTCCGGTCACAAAATGTGCGGCCCTACGGGTATCGGAGCTCTGTACGGCAAGAAATCACTGCTTAATAATATGGAACCGATTGAGTACGGCGGCGAAATGATCGATTTCGTTGATCTGTATGAATCGACTTGGAAGGAAATTCCGTTCCGATTCGAAGGTGGAACGCCAATGATCGCTAACGCGGTTGGACTTGGCGCAGCGGTTGATTTCCTGAACGAGATCGGGATGGACGAAATTGATAAGCATCAGAAGCAGCTTACCGCATATGCTTACGACAGACTATCTCAGATAGAAGATGTTGTGATCTATGGTCCAGTAACGAATCGTGTAGGTCTGGTAACATTTAACTTAGGTGATGTGCATCCTCATGATGTGGCGACTGTACTGGATTCCGAAGGCATCGCGGTACGCGCAGGCCATCATTGCTGCCAGCCGCTTATGCGTTGGTTGAATGTATCAGCCACAGCTAGAGCAAGCTTTTATCTATACAATACAGAGGAGGAAGTGGACCGGTTAGTTGACGGCCTTCTCAGAACAAAGGAGTTCTTCGGTCATGCAATTGGATGATTTATATCGCAGAGTCATCATGGATCATTATAAAAATCCACGCAACCGCGGAACGTTGGAAGCCGACGCTGTCACGATTAACTTGAACAATCCGACATGCGGCGACCGCATTTCGCTTCAGCTTCAAGTGGAGGAAGGCAAGGTAGTCGACGCGAAATTCAGCGGCGAAGGCTGTTCTATCAGCTTAAGCTCCGCATCGATGATGACGGAGGCAGTAAAGGGCAAAACATTCGATGAGGCACTTGAGCTCGCGGGAAGATTCTCCGGATTGATGAAGGGCGAATCGGTCGAGTTCGAGGAGAATGAAGATATAGAGGCGCTGTCAGGGGTTAACAAATTCCCTGCACGCATCAAATGCGCAACGCTGGCATGGAATGCACTGCGTAAAGGAATCGAGCAGCAGCACGAATAACATCATTATGAAAAGGAGTGTGAACGGACATGGCTGGGCAAATGCCTGAAATGGAAGAGTATAAATATGGTTTCCGCGACGAGCATAAATCGATTTTCCAATCCGGTAAAGGGTTAACTGAAGAGGTTGTTCGTACGATTTCCTCAATGAAGGGCGAGCCGGAATGGATGCTTGAATTCCGTCTGAAGTCGCTTGAGCAATTCAACAAAATGCCAATGCCTACATGGGGCGGCGATATGGATTCGCTTGATTTCAACGACATCCAATACTACGTTAAACCATCCGAGAAGCAAGGTAAAACGTGGGAAGAGGTTCCACAAGAAATCAAGGAAACATTCGATAAGCTAGGTATTCCTGAAGCTGAGCAGAAATTCCTCGCAGGTGTATCTGCACAGTACGAATCTGAGGTAGTCTACCACAGCATGCAGGAGGATCTGGAGAAGCAAGGCGTTATCTTCACTGATATGGATTCTGCACTTCGTGAATACCCTGAGCTTGTCAAAGAATATTTCAGCACAATCATCCCGCGCACGGATAACAAGTTCGCTGCTCTGAACAGCGCAGTATGGTCTGGCGGAAGCTTCATTTATGTACCGAAGGGTGTTAAATGTGAGGTTCCTCTGCAAGCCTACTTCCGCATTAACTCGGAGAACATGGGTCAATTCGAGCGTACGCTCATTATTGCCGATGAGGACAGCTTCGTACACTACGTAGAAGGCTGTACAGCACCGGTATACAGCACGAACTCCCTGCACAGCGCAGTTGTTGAGATTCTCGTCAAGAAGAACGCTCGCGTTCGTTATACGACAATCCAGAACTGGGCACCGAACATCTTCAACCTTGTTACGAAGCGTGCTGTTGCTGAAGAGAACGCTACAATGGAATGGGTTGATGGCAACATCGGTTCCAAGCTGACGATGAAATACCCAGCTGTAATCCTGAAAGGCCGCGGTGCAAAAGGTATGGTATTGTCCATAGCTGTTGCAGGTAAAGCTCAGCATCAGGATGCGGGCGCGAAAATGATTCACTTGGCACCAGATACGACGTCTACAATCGTATCCAAGTCCATCAGTAAGCACGGCGGTAAAGTTACGTATCGTGGTCTTGCATCCTTCGGACGCAACTCTGATGGCGCTAAATCAAATATCAAATGTGATACGCTCATTCTTGATAATGAATCGACTTCAGATACGATTCCTTACAACGAGATCATGAACGATAACATTACACTTGAGCATGAAGCTACGGTATCCAAAGTTTCTGAGGATCAGCTGTTCTATCTGATGAGCCGTGGATTGACAGATGCTGAAGCTACGCAAATGATTGTAATGGGCTTCATCGAGCCGTTCACGAAAGAGCTCCCTATGGAGTACGCAGTTGAGATGAACCGTCTGATCAAGTTCGAGATGGAAGGCAGTATCGGTTAATAATCAGATAAATAAGTATAACAAAAGAGCCTCAATCTAAGTTAAATTAGATTGGAGGCTCTTCTTGCACGTTACAACCTATTAAATAATAATTTCTAGAATCTCATAGTCGCGCTCCACAGTCAAATCAATGAATTGTTCTTCGATCTGGATGAGCGGACGGAAAAACTCGGTCGGGTGAGTCATAATGATGGTAGCGGTCTCACCGGATTTCAGAAGCGCTTTTTTGCCAATAAAATTAGGAATCATATGCTTGATGAAGGTATGTGTTGTAAAAGCGTCAAGCTCCACGAAGCTCAGCTTGTACAGCTCCTTAAGGACATAGAATAAATCTCGTTTGTTCTGATACACTCGTTGAGAGATCATAGCGCTATAAATATCGACGACAGAAATGATCTTGGCTACAGGGTGTATGTCATCACCGTGCAAGCCATGTGGATAACCACTGCCATCATTCCGCTCATGATGCTGCAAGGCGCTAATAGCGAGGTAAGGCTCATCGAACGATTCTTTGATGATGTCATGGCCATATATCGTATGCTTCTTCACTTCATCAAATTCAGAATCAGTGAGCTTGGCCGGCTTATTCAAGATCGTATCTGAAATTTTGCTCTTACCGATATCATGCAGGAAGCCAGCTTTACCGATTTGAAGCGCTTCCTCATTCGTATAGTCAAGCCAAGTAGCGAGGTAATAAGACAGCATGCCTACCTGCACGGAGTGCTGGTACGTATAATCGTCTGTCGTATTAAGCAGCAGCAGCATGGAGACTACATCTCGTTCCATTTGAAAGTTCTTAATTAAAGGCTGAAAAGCAGCTGCCACTTCATCTTGATTAACGACACCATTGGCGGTAGCTTTGGAGAATAAGCTCTGGAAGCCCTTGATGGCATTCTCATAGTCAGGCTGAACAGTGGGCAGCCACTTGGGACTGACTGTCGATTCAAGCGTACGATGGAGTATTTCTTCTGAGGCGCGTGCTTCGATATCGACATAATCTATCTGGTGCTGGAATAACTTAGATATTTCTTTGCTTTGGAGAAGTGTACCTTTGGAAAGGACATGCAAGCCGTAATTGTTGAATGTGTCTTTCTCTAAAAGGTCACCTGATACTAAATCGGTTACATGAACCCTCATCGTTGCACCTCTGTAGAATAGTTGATATTAAGTAAATAGTAACAATGAATGAGGGTATTAGCAATAAGAGGATATACAAAATACGACTAAATACCTAGTATTTCGGCAATTGCTGCTCTTGCTTTTATGAAATTGACAATACTTTACTAAGAAGAGGAGTAAGCGCTTCCTTCTGTATGCTGAAGTTGTCCATTCCGAAGCAGCTGCCTAGCATTGTAAGCTGTTATATTGCGGGTGTTGTTGGCTTATCTGCTGAGCTAGCAGATAAGCGCAATTGAGCCCCTGTGGCTTCTGCTAGTGGCAGAAGCCACAGGGTATTATGTTCATTCCTGCTCTGTCAGCGGAGATACTGGATTCCATGGGCCTTGCTGATGGCCTTTCCATACAGAGCCGTCTTCCCAGATTTCTTTTTTCCATATCGGGACGATTTGTTTGAGTCTTTCAATGGCATACCGGCTAGCCTCATAACACATATCGCGGTGAGGGGAAGAGACGGCAATAACGACGCTTGTCTCCGCAATGTCGACGATTCCGATACGGTGGGCTATGGCACATCGAGTCCCAGGGAAGCGCTCTGCCAGCTCGTCTCCGATCTGCTCCATCGTCTTGATGGCCATTGGTGCGTAAGCTTCATATTCAAGCCGAACGGTACGCTGACCATGCGTCCATTCTCGGGTTGTGCCTACGAAGGCTATCGAAGCCCCGTGCTCAGGAACGATGACTTTGGCAAGCACTTCATCCGCTGTCAGCTTGTTAGCTGTGATGGTATAGAGCTGATCTGTCTCGGCAGTCAATGCTTCTTCAGCTGTATCTGCCTCACCGCCAGAAACAGGAGGAAGCAGTGCCAGCTCGTCCGATATGTTAATGATTGCTTCTGCTGCCGCATATTCATGATTGCATGCGACGAATGATACGCGAAGCAGGTCGGCTTGCTCAGGATACTTGCTGATTAGCAGCTGCTTAAGCTCGTCTACAGACATTGTCTGCTGCGGAGTGTTTATTAGGATCGCGGGGGCGCAGAAGCGCTCAGATAGCCCGGCAAATAGCTGAATAGTCCAATTGAATTCCATGATAATTAACCTCTCATAACCTAGGATGAACACGGTTATAGCATACCATAATCAAGTGAAAAATGTTATGCTATTGGAATAGACAAATGGACTTAAGAGGGGACTGTACCCCCACGAAACGTGGAATAGAAAGCCCATATAGATGGCATCGGAAGTGGCTGGTGCTGGAGGAGGACGAAGCGCAGATGGGAATGAATGAGGAAATACATATTAGTCATTATAACTATGGGACGCAGAAAATGATGGCAAGCAGAATGGCGGAGCTGGCAGGTGCGGTTTTTGAATTGGCGGACCGGGTGCCTGATGCGGCAGGGCAAGCTTTTGACTGGCATCATTGGTATGCAGCATGGAGAGCGGAGATTAGCTTGGATAGAGACATTCCTCAGCCAACTGCGCTTCAAGTAGAAGCGGCAGATACGTTCCAAGCCTTGATGCCTTGGGAGCAGCTGCAGCAGGCAGCTGTGCTGTATGCTATAGATGGGAAGCCGCTGGCAAGTGGTGGTCCCATTCGCTTGTACGTGCCAAACGGAAGCAGCAAATGTCTGAATGTCAAAAGCATCATCAAGCTTGAGCTGATTCATGCTGCGCTATCAAGTGAAGCAACATATGGCTTCAAGAGCACATTCACTGCTGAGGATATGCGTCTGAGAAAATAACAAGTTAACGATAGAACGCTTACGAAAGAGGGTTGGATATAGGCAACCCGATAGGAGGCCGGCATGGATTCCATTAACAATCTAACGAGTAAGGTTATTATCCTTCATAGCAATGACATTCACAGCCGGTTGGAAAATGCAGCAAGAATGGCTACTTATATAGATGAGCAGCGTGAATGGTATGATCAGGATCAGCTGCTCGTTATCGATATCGGAGATCATATGGACCGCATTAGGCTGGAAACAGAAGGCAGCGAAGGGCTAGTCAACGTGGAGCTGCTGAATGCGGCAGGCTATGAGGCAATAGCGCTTGGCAATAATGAAGGCCTTACCTATTCCAAAGAAACGCTTGCGAAGGTCTACCAAGCTGCGAGATTCGCTATTCTTGGGGCGAATATGCTGGATGCAGAGTCAGGCAAATGGCCGGAGTGGCTGCTGCCGCATACTATTGTAGAGAAACAAGGCTTGTCGATTGGGCTAATCGCGGTAACAGCTAGGTTCACGGATTTCTATGAGCTGCTGGGCTGGAACATCACTGATCCGTTAGAGGCTGTTCGTGATGAGATTGCTAGACTGCGGGAGCAAGTGGATGTAATCGTCATTATGTCGCATCTTGGCCTTGGTATGGATAAGCAAATGGCTGAGCAGCTTGCAGGCATTGATCTCATCCTGGGAGCGCACACGCATCATTTGCTGGAGGAGCCAATTGTTATCGGCGATACGACGATATGTGCCGCCGGGAAATTCGGCGAGTACATGGGGCGCGTGGAGATCGATAGAGACAAGGTCACGAAGCGCCTGCAGTTCCGCGCAGCATGCGTGCCTATGGCTGCATATGCGGAGCATCCGGAAGCTGCGGCTATTACTCGCGGCTTCCGGGAGGCGGGCATGCGCCGCTTGAGCCGGGTCATTGCCCGGCTCGACGCGCCCTTGCCCGCCTTGGCCGAGCGGGAATCACCGCTCGGGAACCTGCTGGCTGCCGGCCTGCGCCGCCACACAGATGCCGAGATCGGCATCGTGAACACGGGGCAGCTGCTTGGCAGCCTAGCGCAGGGCGACGTGACAGAGGGGCAGCTGCATGCCCTCTGTCCGTCGCCCATTAATCCATGCCGGATGCTGCTCACCGGCGCAGAAATTCGCACAGCGCTGGAGCAGGCGCTGCTGCCTGAATATACAAGCAAGCCAATCAAGGGCTATGGCTTCCGCGGGGAAGTGCTTGGAACGCTGGCAATTGACGGCCTTGCTGTAGATTATGATTCGGCCAGGCCGCCGCTGGAGCAGATCGCAGCCATTACCGTAGGTGGCGAGCCGTTATTCGATGAGAGAGTATACACGGTTGGATCAATAGATATGTTCACGTTCCATATTGGTTACCTGTCACTCGGGCTCGGGAAGGAAATTGCTTATTATTTGCCGGAATTCATCCGTGACATTCTGGCTGATGAACTGACGAATCAAGCAGCAATCCGAGAGTGTCAGATCGATCGGTGGAGAAATTTGTCGAAGGATTAGCATAAAATGGTTGCGAATTGCTTGTTTATCCCGTACATTAACATTACGAGACAAGAATTCCGATATCATATATATAAGAACCATTAAGGGGAAGGATCGAGAAAATGCGTTTAATGCCGATAACGAAATGTCAACCGGGTATGAAACTGGCTAAAAAGATTTTCTCTGGCGAAGGTCTAGTACTCTTAGGGGAGAATGTCGAATTAACGAATAGATTAATTCAAAGGCTTGATCAATGTGGAATCCAATATGTATTCATAGCTGATCCGAAGACGGATGATATAGTTGTTCCTGAGATTATAAGTGAGGATACGATTCGAATCGCTTTGAAGGAAATTAGAACGAATTTCCGCCAAATGATGGATCGCCCCAAGATGAAGAAGGGCACTACATATCCTTATATTGCTCAGCCTTTTAAACAAATGATGAACCTAATTATCGATGATCTGGCGAGCCACCAGGACGCGATGATTATGCTCATGAATATGGGAGTGGTGGATGATTATTTATTCCAGCACTCTTTGAACGTGTGTGTATATACGACTCTGCTGGGGGCGGCACATGGCTATACACGAGATGAGCTGACGACGCTTGGGATGGGAGCCCTGCTCCACGACATTGGCAAAACACAAATCTCGATGAATGTGCTGAAGAAGCCAGGCTCCCTCACTTCAGAGGAATATATGAATATGAAGCATCATGCGAAGATTGGCTACGAGCTTCTCAAGGATGAGCCTAACCTGCCTTTAATCGTTGCCCATTGTGCATTCCAGCATCATGAGCGTCTCGATGGCAGCGGTTATCCACGCGGTATTGGCGGCAATGAAATTCATGACTATGCCAAATGGATCGGACTTGTGGACTCTTATGATGCAATGACAACCAATCGTGTATATAGAGCGCCAATGCTGCCGCATCAGGCGATTGAGCTGCTGTATGCAGGGACAGGAACGCTGTATGAGCAGCATATGGTACAGCTCTTCAGGGATAAGGTTGCCATATATCCGATTGGCATTACCGTCAAGCTGCATACGGGCGAAGAGGGCGTTGTCGTCGATTTCAACCAGTCCTATCCACATCGACCGATCGTTAGACTGTTATATAATGAAGCTGGTGAGGAATTGAAGATACCTTATGAGGTGGATCTATCCAAACAACTGTCTACCATGATTGTAAGTGTAGATGGCGACGGTAAAGATGTGCCTCTGGCATCAGGCAATTAGGTCAAATCTCATGGGAAAAGGAGCCGCCTAGGCTCCTTTCTATTTTTTTATATGCAAATCATTTGCTTCCTCCCGTCTCGAACATTACAATGAGAGTAGATATACCATTCAAACGATGTAAGTCAGGTGCTGATATAATGAACACGATGAATTCTCTAGCTGTACATAAAAGAGTGACAGAGCTTCCCCCACTATCCCCGGTTAATGATCCTTGGGACCCTATTCGTTCCTTGCAGAGGCATGGGAAACATAAATTAACAAGCGTAGAGATGACAGTCTCTAATCTCTGTAATATGAGATGCGAGCACTGTGCTGTAGGCGATACACTTGTGATGGCTGAACCGGCCAAGATTCCTCTAGAGGTTATGCTAAGAAGGCTGGATGAGGTCGAGCACTTAGAGACCATCAGTATTACAGGGGGCGAACCATCCTTCTCTGACCGTACGGTCAAGGAATATATGGTGCCGCTTCTTCAGTATGCACGAACCCGTGGTATCCGTTCGCAGATTAACTCTAACGTCACGCTTCCTTACAGCAGATACGAGCAGCTTGCTCCCTATCTGGATGTTATGCATATCTCGTTCAACTATACGAATGCAGACGAGTTCCATCAGATCGGCTTCGCGAGAGCTGGCCATCACGTGTCGCAGCAAGCCGCCACGAAGCTGTATGAACGCATGATCGATAATGCCCGTCGTCTTAGTGAGGCTGGAGTACTCGTATCGGCGGAGTCGATGATTAATTACCGGACGCATGAACAAATAGACGAAATTCATCGCCTTATTATTGAAATGGGCTGCCAGAGACATGAGGTTCATCCGATGTATCCAAGCTCATTCGCTAAGAATCTGCCTGTCATATCGAGACTTGAGATGCGCCGAGCGATTGAGAAGCTGTTAGATAACAGAGATCCATCCATATGGATGCTGTTCGGTACGCTTCCGTTCTATCATTGCAGTGATGATGCCGAGGAGCGTGCGTTATTGACTCGGCTAGCTAATGAGCCGAATGTAACGGTACGCAATGATCCGGATGGCCGCAATCGGCTTAATGTGAACTTGTTCACGGGCGAAGTGTTCGTAACTGACTTCTCCGATGTGCCAGCGTTCGGGAATATCGCTTCTGAGAATCTGGATGACTTGTTCGAGCGTTGGCTGGATCATTCATTAGCCCGCGACGTGAATTGCCATTGCCCAGCAGCTTCCTGCTGCGGACCGAACTTGCTGGTTAAGGATATGTATTACAAGGACGTGGACTTCCTTAAGCAGAAAGCCATACTTTAGCAGGCAATAAAAGGAGAGAATTCAGCTTTGGGTCATACCGAATTTTTGCCTGGCCAGATTGTTCTTAATCTCGCTCTTGTTGCATTTCTTGTATTAATGAACGGATTATTCGTTGCAGCTGAGTTTGCTTTGGTGAAAGCAAGACAGACTCGTCTGACTCAGCTGTCCAACGAAGGTAATGCAAGAGCCAAGTATGCACTGAAAATAAGCAGCAAGCTGGATGCTTACCTGTCGGCAACGCAGTTAGGCATTACGCTTGCATCACTTGGCCTTGGCTGGGTGGGCGAGCCGGCAATCTCAGAGTTAATCGTTGAGCCCCTATTACATACGTTCGGAGTTACTGACCAGACGCTCATTGCAACCTTATCGATTACGATTGGATTTATTGTGATCACCTTTCTGCATATTGTTCTGGGAGAGCTTGCTCCCAAATCACTTGCGATCCAGAAATCCGAAGAGACCTCGATGTGGCTGTCGATGCCGCTGTCTATTTTCTACAAAATTTGTTGGCCTGCGATATGGCTGCTGAATGGCACAGCTAACAGACTCCTTAAGTTGATTGGTGTTGAGCCTGCTAGCGAGCTTGAAGGTGCACATACGGAGGAGGAAATTCGCATTCTCATGAATGAGAGCGCGAGGAGTGGTATTATCGACAAGGACGAAATGAAGCTGTTCGATAATATTTTTGAATTTTCAGACAGGTTAGCACGTGAAGTAATGCTTCCAAGGACAGACATGGACTGTCTGTATAGGGAGATATCCTTCTCTGACAATATGAAGCAGGTGTATGCGACGAAGCACACCCGTTACCCTGTTGGCGTTGAGGACAAGGATCAGATTATCGGATTCGTTCACATTACCGATCTGCTCACGGCAGATCCTGATGAAGTGCATGATATTGAGAGCTTTCTTCGTCCCATCCTTACGGTTCCCGAATCGATGGAAATTAGCGATGTGCTCAAGCTAATGCAGCTCAAGCATTCGCAGATTGCGATTATTGTGGACGAATACGGCGGGACAGCTGGGATGCTTACGACCGAAATGATTCTTGAAGAAATTGTCGGTGAGATTCATGGCGAGTTCGATAACGAGCTCCCGAGCATTATTGTGAAGGGCAACGTCACCTCTGTCGAGGGACGCATGCTGATCGAGGATGTCAACGATATGTTCGACCTCGAGATAGAGGATGATGAGGTCGATTCCATCGGAGGGTGGTTATTCACTCATTTCGAGGGAAGCACGGCTAAGGGAGCCATTATCGAGCAGGATGGTTACGTGTTCGAGGTTGCAGAGTACAAACGGCATCGTGTAACCCGAGTGAACATTTATCGCAAGGCAGCCCAGGGAGAGGGGAAATAAGCGTTGTGTCGATAAAAACGTTAATATTAATAGCGGTTGGCCTGCTTCTATTGTATCTATTCTTCACAGTAGGAGCGCCTTTCCTGCTTGCGATTATAGTGGCCATCTTCATGGAGCCTCTAACAGGCCTTATAATGAGCAAGCTCCGATTGAATCGGCTCATTGCTTCAACGATATCCAGTACATTGTTCACAATTGTCCTGATTGGACTAATGGCACTGCTGGGCGTCAAGGTTGTAGCCGAGCTTATTGCTTTTGCTCAACGAGTACCTAATTACTTCGGCGATGCGAACAATTATTTCACGGATCTTATAGAAAACGCCCAATCCTTATACGACCACTTGTCTCCAGATGCGGTAACTCAAGTAGAGAATTGGTTGAATGGCCTCAGTGCGACGTTGACGAAAATGGTTGGAAGCTTGTCTTCAGCTGTTATCTCCTTCGCATCAGGCATACCAGGCATGTTCATCTTCTTTATCGTGTTCTTGGTCGCTGTGTACATGTTCGGCTACAGCCTCAATACGATGAAAGCGTCTGTGCTCTCTCTATTCGAGGAGAAGTCCCGCCCGCAGGTGAATGAAGTGCTGGATAATCTCAAAAAATCAATATTCGGCTTCCTTCGGTCCCAGTTCATTCTCAGTGCAATGACCTATGCCATCTCTCTGGTTGGTCTATTAATTCTGGACGTGAAATATCCGCTCGCAATTGCTCTTCTTATCGTCATTGTAGATATTATGCCTATTCTTGGTACAGGTTCCGTACTCGTACCATGGGGGACGTATCTGGCAGTGACAGGTGATGTGTACACAGGTATTGGACTGTATATACTCTTCCTGTTCATTACCGTATTCCGCCGGATTGTGGAGCCCAAAATTCTGGGTGATGCTGTCGGTATCGGATCATTATCAGCCCTTGTCAGTCTATATGTGGGATTCAAGCTCTTCGGCGTGATTGGGGTGTTCCTTGGTCCGCTCGTTATCATTATTTATATGGCAGCACGTAAGGCAGGGTTGTTCAAGATTAGTATTAAGCTATAAAAATAAGCCTAGCAAAGAAGCCACTATCTGGGATGAACCAGATGGTGGCTTCTTCATGTCTGCTATTGGAAGGAACGGTTCATGTTGGCATTCATTTGGTGATTGTAGTCATTATTGAATGCTGCTGGGGAAGTAGAATAGGATTGGGACTGATTGGAGATTTGGTTGCATAGCATAGAAATTTGGTGAAGCTGTTGAATAGCTGTCTGATGGCCTTGTAAGGCAGTTTGGATGATATGTGAGGCTTGCTTCTCCCGCTCAGCGAGCTGCTCCAAGGTTCTTGCATTCTGTTGTTCCTGAGCCAATAGCTGTTGATACTGCTGGGAAGCTTGTTGCGTCTGGTTTACTAATTGCTGAATGAGTTGTTCAGCATGGGAGAGCTGCAGTTGTGCTTGATTGTTTGGTGTGAACTGGTTCATTTCTTGATTCCTCCAAAATTTCAATTGATGTAACCTATTTAATATTTAGTATTGTTGGGATTATTATTCACTAATTAAGATATTTCCTGATCCAGCATCAAATTTATATTTGGAAGGCAAAATAACCTTGAACGTTCAAAATTGGAGGTGATGAATTGGAAGTGCCATTTGATAAAAGTTGGATCCCTATGACAACTCTGACTAGTGGACAAGGGGAACAAGTAACGGCTGATATCTATTGCTTGCCTATTCAGATAGTCAATGTCTGTTTCATTGAGGAATCTGACGGTTGGGTTCTTGTCGATGCGGGTATGCCTAGATCCGCTCAGATGATCATAGAAGCTGCTGAAGAAAAGTTCGATATGCCGCCTAAAGCGATTATTCTAACCCATGGCCACTTCGACCATGTAGGAGCCATTGCGGAATTACTCGAGCATTGGGATGTTAAGGTGTACGCCCACGAGCTTGAAATGCCTTATCTAACCGGTAAGATGGATTATCCTTCAGGTGATTCGACAGTAGACGGAGGAATGATAGCTGAGCTGTCCCCGTTGTTTCCCCATCAGGGAATCAATCTAGATAATCGGGTGCAGGCATTGCCTGTCGACCATAGAATTCCTCATATGCCGAATTGGAGATGGATCCATACACCAGGCCACACACCAGGTCATATTTCCCTATTCCGAGAGGAAGATCGTTCCCTTGTTGCCGGTGATGCCTTCGTCAGCGTGAAGCAGGAAGCCTTGTATAAAGTCATCACGCAGGAGAAAGAAATAAACGGTCCTCCGAAATATTTCACGACGGATTGGGAGGCAGCTATGCGTTCTGTTGAGATACTGAATGATCTTCATCCCATGCTTGCTATTACTGGTCATGGTCGACCGATGTCCGGCAAGGAATTAACAGACGGACTCGCACTGCTCGCTCATGAATTTACACAATTAGCTATCCCGGAGCATGGAAGATATGTGGATTAACGAAGCACGCGAATAACAATAGATCCCGCCAGAGCCTGGCGGGATCTATTGTTATTTGTTAGCTATGCGTGAACCGCCTCAGGTGTTCGAACTTGAAGAGGAGGGGGGATAAGCCAGCCCTTTTCTTTGCTTAATTGAAGAATTTTCATGCCCAGCGCTGCTTTTGTTAGATGATATTTAGCATACAGGGCAGCAATATCTTCTCTAATGGATTGTCCCATTGCTTGACTGCAAGCAACAAGGCCTAAGGATACGTCAGCACCTATGGCAGCAGCTATCTCTGGATCAGCGAATTTCACTCCAACAGGGATATCCTCAAGCTTAACAGAGGGTCTCTCTGGCAATGCAGGTGTTGGGGCAATCCCATTATCAATGAGCAGCGTGTCACATTCCTTAATCTCAAGCCTCGCCTGATCAATAAGAGCCTCTAATGTTTTCTTGAGATCCTTATCACCAGCATGATTGTAATAAGCTTGATAGCAAGACAGCGCGCCTTTGGCAACAGTTGAGCTTTGCCATACACTGTATATTTCTCCATAGTGCATTGGCTCATTCTTCGGATTGCCGCTTAGTATACCCATTGTTATTTTCCCTCCGTTGTCTTATTCGTTATTAGGTTCTCTCGTGATCGCGGTTGCGATTTCTCATACCAGCTAACCCAAGAAGCCCTAGAAGACCAAGCCAGCCCCAATCGAAGTCGTTGTCATCTGCTGCATTTGCACGGTAGTTGTTAGCACTCACACCAGAAGATGTGCCATATGTGCCTGCTGTATTATTATTCGTTGACATGGAGTTGTAGCTTCTGTTAATGACATTACGATCCATCTCAGCATACGTGCTGCTCATTCCAGTACCGGGGCTAGAGGTGCCCAGGTTGGTGTTCCCATAAGTTCCAATCTTGTTCGAAGTACCAGATGCTGATGTACTGGAGGATTCAGCAAATGCTGGAACAGCAGCTGCCACGAGGGCTAGACAACCAAGAAAAAAAGTAATCAATTTCTTTTTCAATTTAAAGCCTCCCTTAAGCGTTTTGTTTTGACCTGATTGTTTTTCCCGTTGAGTTTCTAATTTATACGGCAAGGCAACATTTTTATTATCGTACAATCCCTCAGAGGCGAACGAAAATGACTTTGTACATCAGTTACTTATTATTAGGATTATCACTTGCAGCACCAATCGCCCTGTGAATGCGGCACAGGGGAAAGCAGCGAATACCGTATCATAGCTTAATTGGTAATCAACAATACCCTCTGTTCATCCCGAACGGAGGGCATTGTCATTGTTCTTAAACTTGAATAATGATCGGAAGGATCATCGGTCTTCTTTTGGTTTTGGCATATAGAAACTTTCCGATAGCATCTTTGAGTGCCTGCTTATACGTACCCCATTGATTGGTATTGGCTTCTTGAAGCTGAGCGATTGTCTCGGCTGTAATGCGGTGTACTTCCTCTAATAAGCCTTCTGATTCCCTTACGTAGACGAACCCTCGAGAAATAATGTCGGGATGGGATACCAGCTTGCCATCTGACTTGGCAATCGTAAGTACAAGAATGAGAATGCCATCCTCGGACAATACTTTTCGGTCACGGAGCACGATATGGCCTACATCGCCTATGCCGAGTCCGTCGACAAGAGTGTTCCCATTCGGGATTTTGCGCTCTTGACGTGCAATAGAATCCTCGATATCTACGACATCCCCATTATTAACAATGAAGATATTATCGGCTTCAACACCAACGGCCTCTGCCAACAGGCGGTGCTGATGAAGCATGCGGAATTCCCCATGAATGGGGATGAAATATTTGGGTCTCATCAAGGTGAGCATAAGCTTTAATTCCTCTTGGCTTGCGTGACCGGATACATGCATGCCAGTAACTGAACCAGAGCCGTAGATAACATTCGCTTTCCGCAGGAACAGATTATCAACAATGCGTGCCACATTGCGTTCATTACCTGGAATTGGGGTAGAGGCCAGAATAACGGTGTCACCGGCAGTAACATTCACTTGGCGATGAGTTCCACTAGCTATGCGAGCTAAAGCGGCCATTGGCTCTCCCTGACTACCGGTACATAAAATAACCAGCTCATGCGGAGCATAGGGTTTCAAGTCAGAGGCCTCAATTAGCATCGATTCTGGCAATCTCAAGTAACCCAGCTTCGAAGCGATATCCACTACATTGACCATGGATCTCCCTAATAGGACAATCTTGCGATTTGTCTTTTCTGCTGCATCAATAACTTGCTGAACGCGATGGACGTTAGAGGCGAAGGTTGACAGAAATATACGGCCAGTTGCCTTGTTAAAGGCTTCCTCGATATGCTCGCCTACCATTCGTTCGGAGGGCGTAAAGCCTGGTCTCTCTGCATTCGTGCTTTCTGACAATAGAGCAAGAACACCATTCTTGCCGATTTCAGCCATTTTATGAATATCGGCGTATTGCTCATTAACAGGTGTGAGATCAAATTTGAAGTCGCCCGTATGTACGACTACACCTTCAGGGGTGTGGAAGGCTACACCTAGACAATCCGGGATACTATGGTTAGTGCTGAAGAATCGAAGAGGAACAGCTCCTAATGTCAATTCACTGTCGGAGTCAATCTGATGCAGCTGCGTGCTGCCTAACAGGCCATGCTCTTTCAGCTTTCCCTTAATTAAACCGAGTGTAAGGCGTGTTGCATAGATAGGCATGTTCAACTGCTTAATAATGTAGGGAATGCCGCCTATGTGATCCTCGTGACCATGTGTTACAACAAGCCCCCTGACCTGATCCTGATGTTCAAGGAGATAGGTAATGTCCGGAATGATGACATCTATGCCGAGTAAGCTTTCATCTGGAAATTTAGAACCGCAATCAATGACGATAATGTCATTATCATATTGGACAATATACATGTTTTTGCCGATCTCATTTACGCCGCCTAGAGCAGCAATTGATATTCTCTTGTTGGACATTGCAGAGGCTCCTTTCACTGTAGGTATAGCAAGAATAATATGGCTTAGGACATAGGGTTTTATCCTATTACTCTGTACATTGCTGAATGAATAGCCTATTCGTATATCCCATCTCGGATGGGGAACGATAACGATAGTATTCAATGAAGCAGTGGTTGTCATATATTATTACAAAGAAGAATTGATTAACAAGATTGTAGTAGATCGGCCAGATCCGGCTGCAGCGAAGGTGCTGCAGGAGACATTAGGCGGACAGTTCGGCGAGATGCGGACTATGATGCAATACTTCTTTCAAAGCTCCAACTTTCGAGGGAAGGAGAAGCAATTCCGTGACTTGCTTCGCGGTGTATTCCTTGAAGAAATTGCGCATGTTGAGCTAGTCCAGAGCACGATTAATCAGTTGTTGAATGGTGCAGGCAACCCTGCCCCCGGCAATGCAGGAATAGATGCTGCGCCCCTGAATGACGCTGTTAAGCATGCGAATCCCCATCATTTTATTGTGGGAGCTCAGAGTTCCTTGCCTGTCGACGCAGGAGGGAATCCGTGGAATGGATCGTGGGTATACAGTCATGGCAACTTAATTAGCGATATGCTTAATAATGTCGTACTTGAATCCACGGGTGTGCTGCAAAAGACTAGAAAGCAGCAATCCATCATTCCGTGAGACGTTAGGTTTCCTGATCGTCCGAGACAACGCGCACCAGAATGCTTTTGCCAAGGCACTGGAGGTGTTGGGGGTGAACTGGGGCAAGCTGTTCCCCGTGCCGAACTACGATATAAACAAATATCCAGAATGCCGTAAGTTTGTAGATATGGGCTATCACAATATGCAATTCAACTTCAGGCTGGATGAGACAAGAATAGCGGAAATATTCCAAGGCCAGAGCCCAAGCCGCAACGGCGGGGAGCTGCAGGTGACAGAGCCTCCTATTGGTTTCCCTGTTCCAGAAATGCCGGAAATGCCGAATGAGCATAGCCCAGGATTAAGTGATATGAACCGTTAAGCATGTATCGCAGGCAAGCCAGGTAGACTAGAGCCCTGCCCCGAGAGTGACACCTCTGCGGGAAGGGTTCTTTTCTTTTTGACTATGAGCTTACTCTTGCGTGCTGTGGTTAAATCAATAAGATATGAATCGAGTGCCCGCTGCATATAGTGAATATAAATGATGATAAGGCAGGAGGAAAAGAATTGAGTGATATATTGAATAATCCTTTGAACCAGGTACGCTATTATCCTGTATCAGCGGCTCCCTTCGACCCATGTCCGCCTATCGGGTATAGGTCTTATGTATTGCCGCCGAATCAGTTCATTGCTTTTCAGCCGCCGGGCTTACCCCAATTCTCTTTGCAAGATGCTCTGAGACTGGGAACCCTGTGGCCCGCACTGTATAGCTCTTATCAATCCAAGTACAGCTTGTAAAAGAGGATGGTGAACGAGGTTGGCCGTTAAATGTGATGAACAGTATTATCGCAAGCTGCAGGAGCTGCAGGAGGTTGATTTTGCGCTTGTAGAGTTAACCTTATATTTGGATACCCACCCGCATGACAAGCAAGCTCTACAGCAATTCAATCATCTTGCGTTGCAGCGTCAGCAGGTTGCCCTTCAGTACGAGCAACTGTATGGGCCTTTATTGCAATTCGGCCACAGCTACTCGCAATACCCTTGGCAATGGGCGGAGAGTCCTTGGCCTTGGCAGGTGTAGACTGGAGTTGAAGAAGAGGGAGGAGGAGAGGCGAGAACATGTGGATCTATGAAAAAAAGCTTCAGTATCCCGTTAGGGTAAGCAAATGTGATCTCAAAATGGCGGGCTATCTTGTGGAGCAATATGGAGGAGCGGATGGTGAGCTATCCGCTGCGCTGCGCTATTTGAATCAGCGGTACACCATTCCAGACAAAGTGGTTGGACTCCTTACTGACATTGGGACTGAAGAATTTGCCCACTTGGAAATGATTGCTACGATGATCTATAAGCTGACGAAGGACGCGACGCCGAGGCAGCTGGAGGAAGCGGGCTTAGGTTCGCACTATGTGAATCATGATGGTGCTTTGTTCTATAATAATGCCTCCGGTGTACCGTGGACAGCTGCCTACATAGCGGCCAAAGGAGATCCGCTTGCCGATCTGTATGAGGATATTGCAGCTGAAGAGAAAGCGCGTGCTACGTATCAATGGATGATTGATATGACCGATGATGTCGACTTGCAGGACAGCCTGAAGTTTCTGCGAGAGCGTGAAATCGTGCATGCAATGCGGTTCAAGGAAGCGGTAGAGATGATTAAGGATGATCGGGATACGAAGAAGATTTATTAGATGACTGCTAGACCATTAAGCTGTATCCTGAAAAGTCCAACTAATGAAAAGGCACATTCTCCTCACGTTTTGTTGAGGTGCATGTGCCTTTTCATGTCTTGATTGATAGGTAAGGCTGGAACACAACTATAGCTTAACCAATCACAAGAATGAGGCTGCCGGCATAAATCGGCAGCCTCGTTGAGCTGGTGGGCAGGTAAGTATGGGAAAGCCTACAGTGGTTTTTGTTGTAAATACAACAAAAATGGTGTACTATTTTTATACCGCGTTTGAAAAATACAATAGTAGTGGAGCTGCAAATATGAAGGAAATTCTACGTGAGGTTGGAATGATCGCTAGGGCATTGGATTCAATAAGTAATATAGAATTCAAACAATATGACCTTACAAAAGGACAGTACTTGTACCTAGTGAGAATATGTGAAAATCCAGGAATTATTCAAGACAAGTTAGCTGAAATGATAAAGGTAGACCGAACAACGGCTGCTCGTGCAATTAAGAAGCTGGAGATTAATGGATTTATTGAAAAGCATGATGATCAATATAATCAAAAAATTAAAAAACTATTTCCTACTGAGAAAGGGAAGAATGTGTATCCTTTTATCAAAAGGGAAAATGATTATTCCAATAAGGTCGCATTATCTGGATTCACTGAAAGTGAATTAGAAACGGTTTTTAACCTGCTGCAAAGAGTCAGAAAAAATGTAGAAAAAGACTGGGAGTTTGTAAAAAAGGGAAACAAGAGAGAGTATTGATGTAGTAAAAGGAGGACAAATGGAATGTCAATAAATATAAAAAAATGCACATGTGAACAATTAGAATTACTTCAAGAAATTAGTGTTGAAACATTTAATGAGACATTTAAGAATCAAAACTCACCTGAAAATATGATAGCTTACTTGGGAAAAGCATTTAACTTAAATCAATTAGCAAAAGAATTATCAAATCTTTCATCGGAATTTTATTTTATATATGCTAATGAGGAAATTGCCGGGTATCTGAAGCTAAACACCAGTGATGCACAAACTGAAATAATGGGCAATGATTCGCTTGAAATCGAGAGGATTTATATAAGGAAAAAATTTCATAAACAAGGGCTTGGCAAATATCTAATAAATAAAGCTATAGAAATCACGATAGAACGGAATAAAGAGAAGATCTGGCTAGGGGTTGAGTCTGTAAAATAGTTTGTGTAAACTCCAAAACCTACTAAAATGAAAGTAGTAGAAAGGTTGGGGAGAGCACATGGGACTGTGGACCAAAGAGCAATTACGTTCGTTTA